>DAOMFI010000001.1:0-45308 GCA_035429725.1 Burkholderiaceae bacterium
GCGCAGCGGCAGCGGTGGCGCGGGACTCGGTTTGCCGATCGTGCAGCGGATCGCACGCCTGCACGGCGGCAGCCTGCGACTGCTGGCCAACTCGCCAAGTGGGCTGCGCGCCGAATTGTCCCTACCCCTGGAGCGCCGTGCATGAACCGTGCAGGCACCAGCCGACGGCGGCGGGCCCTGATTACGGCAGCATTCACCGCACTCGCACTGCCGCTGCGCTCCCTCCGCGCGCAGACCAGGGCCATCCGTGTGGAGGGCGGCTCGCCGCACCGCTTGCCGCGGGCGGTCGTAGATGACCTCGAAATCGAGTTCGACGCCAGCGACGGTGATGGGCCGGTCGACATTGCTGCACTGATGCTTGGCACGATTGAAGTTCCGAGCGGGCAGTTGGCGGCCGGCGACGGCATGCGGCTCGACGGCGGGCCGTTCGTTAGGGCTGTTGCCCCGGGCCGCTATCCGTTGCAGGTCGTCGTGGCCCGTTATGCGGACGACACCGAGCGCGTAGCCTTCGCACAGGTCAAGTTCACGGACAAGGCGGCGGTCCGCTGGAGCAATGCCCTCTTCCAGGGCGACGATGCCGAGCCCCTCGCCGAAGACGAACTGTCGGGCTATGAAGTCGAGTCCGGACTTGGCAGCCTGTTCGAAGTGCAGGCGCTCCGTGCCTACGGCCAGGAATTCACGCAAAGCCCGCGGCTGCGCCAGGAACTGGAGCAGGCCCTGCTGCGGAATCGCCGCCCGTCGTGGAGCTGGGCCTGGGTGAGTACGCCCGTCGGCTCGGGCATTCTTGTCACTTCCGGGGACGGGGCCGGCTTCTACGGCTCCTACTGGGGCCAGGACGCCTCCGGCGCGATCGTCTCGCTGGTCACGGACTTCGACCTGCTCGACTGGGCAGGGCTGCCAGAAGCCGAACCCGTCAGGGCGTGACGAGCAGAGCCACGGCCTGCGCGGCGATGCCTTCGCTGCGCCCGAGTGCCCCGAGTTTCTCGCTGGTCTTGCCCTTGACGCTGACGGCCTCAGGCTCGAGACCGCAACACGTGGCGATCGCCGCGCGCATGGCGTCGACATAAGGCGCGATCTTCGGCCGCTCGGCGATGACGGTGGCGTCGATGTTCTCGATACGCCAGCCCGCCGCGCGCACCCGCTCCGCCGCCAACTTCAGCAGCACGCGACTGTCGGCGTTGCGGTAACGGTCATCGGAATCCGGGAAGAGCTTGCCGACGTCGCCGAGCGCCGCCGCGCCGAGCAGAGCATCGGTGATCGCGTGCAGCAGCACGTCGGCGTCCGAGTGCCCGAGCAGACCACGTTCGTAGGGAATCTCGACTCCACCGATGATCAGCCGCCGTCCTGGCACCAGCGCGTGTACGTCGTAGCCCTGCCCGACGCGGAAACGAGTCATGCCAGCCTTCCCTGCTCGCCCAGGATCGCACGCGCCAGCACGAGATCCTCAGGAGTCGTGACCTTGAGATTGCTGGCGCTACCCATGACCAGCCGCGGCGCGTGTCCGGCACGCTCCATCGCGCTGGATTCGTCCGTCACGGCATCCAGTGCACCACTCAGCGCCGCGCGCAGGGAGCCGACGCGGAACAGCTGCGGCGTCTGCGCGCACCACATCGACGCGCGGTCGAGCGTCATGCCAACCCGCCCGTCTTCGCCACGCTTCAATGTGTCGGCGAGCGGAATCGCGAGCAGGCCGCCGCTGCCGTCAGCGCCGACTTCGTCAATCAGCCGGCCGAGCTGGGCCTCGGTCAGGCAGGGGCGCGCAGCGTCGTGCACCAGGACGCGATCGTCGTCGTCGGTACGGGCGGCGATCGCGATGAGTCCGTTGCGCACGCTCTCCGCGCGCGAGGCTCCGCCGACCGGCAGGAACTCGACCCGCTCATCGTCCGGACTCAACTCCGGCCACCGCGTGTCCGTCGGCGCAACCACGACAAAGACTGCGTCGATACGGGCGTCAGACAACATGGCCGCGATCGAGTGCTCCAGCATCGTGCGGCGACCCAGCGCCAGATACTGCTTGGGAATGTCGTGCCCGCCCATGCGGGAACCCGTGCCGGCAGCCGGTATCAGGGCAATGTAGCGAAGCGGTCGCGGCACGGGAAAGCTCGCTGAGGAACAGGAGGAGGCCTTCGTATAATAACGACCGAGTTCGGCGGCCCTTGAGCCCTCGCAACGGAGGGTCTGCTGGCCGCCGATTCTTTTCTGCCGTGAGCACCGACGTTTCGCTCGCCCCTCCCGCCACTTCTCCGGCGGGCCTGCTGCCGCGATCACTGCCGATCGCAGGGACGCGCTTTACCCTCGCCCGTCCGCCGGGCTCCGCCGACGCACTGCTGCTGGCGCGCGCCGGTGCTCAGCTGCGCGCGGCGAGGCGGTTGCTGGTCATCATCGCGGCCGACGCTCTCGATGCGCAGCGCCTGGTCGACGAGATCCCCTATTTCGATCCGACGCTGGCCGTCCGGCCACTACCCGACTGGGAGACGTTGCCCTACGACACGCTGTCGCCACACCAGGACCTGGTGTCGGAGCGCCTCGAAACCCTGTTTCGGCTGAGCCAGACCGGCGGCGGCATCGACGTCCTCGTGGTGCCGGCGACGACGGCGTTGTATCGGCTCGCGCCGCCGCAGTACGTCGCGGGCCACACGTTCTTCTTTCGCCAGGGGCAGACGCTCGACGCCGACGAGTTGCGAACGCGACTGGTGTTCGCCGGTTACCAGCATGTGTCGCAAGTGGTGGCGCCGGGCGAATTCGCGGTCCGTGGCGGCCTCATCGATCTCTTTCCGATGGGCTCCACGCTGCCTTACCGGCTCGATCTGCTCGACGAGCAGGTCGAGACCATCCGCGCGTTCGACCCCGATACCCAGCGGGGGCTCTACCCGGTGCCGGAAGTGCGACTTCTGCCCGGCCGCGAGTTTCCGCTCGATGAAGCCGCGCGCCAGGCATTCCGGCGCCGCTGGCGCGATCGCATTGAAGGCGACCCGAGCCGGTCGAGCGTCTACAAGGACATCGGCAGCGGCGCGGTTCCGGCAGGGGTCGAGTACTTCCTGCCGCTCTTCTTCGACGACACGGCAACGCTCTTCGACTACCTGCCGCCGGACTGTCTCGTCACGTTGCACGGGAGCGTGGAATCGGCGATCCAGCGCTTCTGGAACGAGACCAGTGAACGCCATCGCTTCCTCGCGCGCGATCCAGCGCGGCCCATCCTGCCGCCTTCGTCGCTCTTCCTGAACGCGGAGGCCTTCTTCGCTCGCACGCAGGACTACGGTCGACTGGCGCTGGGCGACCCTACGCCCGTCGACGGCGACACCCCCTTCGCGGCGATGCCGGCGCTCGCGGTCGAACGGCGTGCCGAGGATCCGCTCGGCCGCCTGCGGCGCTTTGCCGAGGATTACGCGGGACGCATCCTCATCGTGGCCGACTCCGCCGGGCGACGCGAGACGATCGGTCAGATGCTCGCCGAGTACGGCATCCCGTTCGGTGACGGTGCCGACTTCGCCGCATTTCTCGCGGGCGACGTCCGCCTTGCGCTCGGCGTAGCGCCCCTGCACGAGGGCTTCGCGCTACGCGATCCGCAGGTCACGATCGTCACCGAGACCGAGCTTTACGCCGCCAGCCCACGCCGTCTGCGCGGCAAGCAGCGCGAACGTGCCTCGAACGTCGAGGCGATGATCCGCGACCTCGCCGAACTGCGTGTCGGCGATCCGGTGGTTCACGTCGAGCATGGCATTGGCCGTTACCTCGGCCTGCAGGCGATGGACCTCGGTGACGGGCCGACCGAATTCCTGCAGCTCGAGTACGCCAACGAGGCGACGCTGTACGTGCCGGTGGCACAGCTGCACCTGATCGGCCGCTACAGCGGCGCCGATCCCGCCGCAGCGCCGCTGCACCAGCTGGGCAGCGGCGACTGGGAAAAGGCGCGCAGAAAGGCCGCGAAACAGGTCCGCGACACCGCGGCCGAACTCCTCAACCTTTACGCGCTGCGCGCCGCGCGCAAGGGGCACGCGTTCGAATACCGGCAGCACGACTACGAGGCTTTCGCCGAAGGCTTTGGCTTTGAGGAAACGCCCGACCAGCAGGCCGCGATCGAAGCCGTCCTCAAGGACATGTCGGCGGGCTTTCCGATGGACCGGCTGGTGTGCGGTGATGTCGGCTTTGGCAAGACCGAGGTCGCGCTGCGCGCCGCCTTCGCCGCCGTCGCGGGCGGCAAGCAGGTCGCCGTCCTGTGCCCGACGACGCTGCTGGCCGAGCAGCACTGCCAGACTTTCCGCGACCGCTTTTCGCAGTGGCCCGTGAACATCGTCGAGCTGTCACGCTTTCGCTCGCCGAAGGAGGTGGCCGACGCCATTGCCGGCATGAATGCGGGCACGGTGGACATCGTTATCGGCACCCACAAGCTGCTCAGCACCGACGTCCGCTTCGAACGCCTCGGGCTCGTCATCATCGACGAGGAGCACCGCTTCGGCGTGCGCCAGAAGGAGCGGCTCAAGGCCCTGCGCGCCGAGGTCGATGTGCTGACGCTGACTGCCACGCCGATCCCGCGAACACTGGCGCTCTCGCTCGAAGGGATCCGGGACTTTTCGGTCATCGCCACCGCGCCGCAGCGTCGGCTCGCCATCAAGACCTTCGTACGCAAGGAAAGTGCCTCGCTGATGCGCGAGGCTGTGCTGCGCGAGCTCAAGCGCGGCGGCCAGGTCTACTTCCTGCACAACGAGGTCGAGACCATCGAAAACCGCCGCGCGCGGCTCGCCGAGCTGCTGCCGGAGGCGCGCATCGAAATCGCGCATGGCCAGATGCACGAGCGCGACCTTGAACGCGTCATGCGCGACTTCTACCAGCAGCGTTTCAACGTCCTGCTGTGCACGACCATCATCGAGACCGGCATCGATGTTCCGACCGCCAACACCATCATCATCCACCGCGCCGACAAATTCGGGCTCGCCCAGCTGCACCAGCTGCGCGGCCGCGTCGGCCGCTCGCATCACCAGGCTTATGCCTACCTGATGGTGCCCGACGAAGGCGGCCTGACGAAGAACGCTGGCAAGCGCCTGGAGGCGATCCAGAATCTCGAGGAGCTCGGCAGCGGGTTTTACCTCGCCATGCACGACCTCGAGATCCGCGGTGCCGGCGAGGTGCTGGGAGAAAACCAGAGCGGAAACATGCAGGAAGTCGGCTTCGATCTGTACACGCAGATGCTGAACGCCGCCGTTCGCGCACTGCGGTCCGGGCGCGAACCGGACCTGCTGGCACCGCTTGCCGCCGTGACCGAGATCAACCTGCGCGTGCCGGCGCTGCTGCCGCCGGATTACGTCGGCGACGTGCACCAGCGCCTGTCGATGTACAAGAAGCTGGCGAGCTGTGACGACGAGGACAGCCTGATCCGGCTGCAGGAAGAGCTCGTCGATCGCTACGGCAAGCTGCCCGAGCCCGCACGAGCGCTGGTCGAGACGCACCGCCTGCGCCTCGTCGCCGAGCGGCTCGGGGTGAAGAAGATCGACGCCTCGGGCGATGCGCTCGTGGTCCAGTTCGTGCCCGACCCTCCCTTCGACACGGGGCGCCTGATCGCACTGATGCAGCGTTCAAAAACGATGCGGCTCGCCGGACCCGAGCGCCTGCGCATCGACGAGAAGACCCCGAACCTTGACGACCGCGTGCGGCGGCTGCGCGAGATCTTCAAGGCGCTGGCCTGATACTGCGGGCCGTGGCCCGGCCACTCTGGCCGGTGGTTTTGACAAGTAGAGTCGGTCGGAGACAAATGAATCCCGTAGAACTTGGTGGCGGAATGACGTCCCTCGGGCGTGGCCCGGTGCCGAACTCGACCGGGCATCTGCATCGTTCGGCCGAATCGAGTGAAAGCTGACTTGCGGGCCACGTCGCCCTGGCTTGCTTGTCAGTCCAAACGTACGCAACACAACACGAATGGATCGTCCGCGGTGACACGGCGCGGGCTGAGAAAAGAAAGGGCCCTCTTTCAGGGCCCCTTCGCCGCCCCGCTATCGCGGGGGACCGTCGCACGTAACGCAATCGGACCTTTCCGTTGCCAAGTCATCCCGCTCCCGCGGGGACCGGTGTACGACAGCAACTACCCTACGCCAGCCGCGGCCTGGGTCAAGGGCGTGTCGGGCAAGATTTGCCGAAGGTCAAATCAGCGTGCCGGCACTACGCTGGGTTCGGCCAGAAGCCGCCGCTGACTGCTGCCGTTCGAACCGCCTCCCAACGGACATCGCCGAGCAGTGGCAAGCTAAAACCACTCGCCCCCCTCAGGTCGACAGCGACTATTGGAGGCATCCGATGCAGAACCAATCGCTACCCGCCGACCCCATGGAACTTGCGAAGAAGACGGGCAAGGTCGTCGAGGCGAAGCGCGCCTTGGAAGAGGATCCGCGCAATGGCATCAAGTGGAGCTTTCTTCCGGTCGGTGCGGTTGCCATCGGCGTCTACCTTGTCCTCGGCGACCTTGCAGCGTCCCTTGCTGTGCGGGTCTTTTTGGCCGTCGTGAGCGGCCTGGGCGTCGGTGCCTGGATCGAGGTTCTCTTCCTGAGAAAGCGCGTGCTGGCGTTGGAAGCACTGGTGCAAGCGCAGTGCGATCGAGACCGCAGCGTCTCCTGAGCCGGCGCGGCGGGGTATTTCCCGGCCAGAAGCTGTCGGTCGAACCAAGGCACTGACCGGCGGGAAAGCGGCCGTGAGTGGCCTTTTACGCTGACGCCTGAGAGGCCAGTAGGTCAGTTCAGTGGCTCCAGCCGTTTTCAGGTTGAGCGGTTTGGACAGCAAGGGAGCCCACCAGTGCCGTTGACCCTGGCAACGGCCGTGACTGTCGCTTCATTGAATGGGCTACCCAGTTCGATATTTCGTAGAAGGCGGCGGATCTAGCCGCGCGCGAGTCGTTAGGCCGGTAGCGACCGATCGCGAAATTCTGGCTCCTGCAGGCTCGGCACCTAATGGCGACGCACAGCCAGAGCGATGATCTCGCGCGCCCGGGCGCGCGGCACGAGGTCGGCCAGCGTGTGGCGGTCAAGCGACGCGACGAAGTCGCGCCGCGCCTGCTCCAGTGCCTCGGCAAGGTGGCAGCCGCCGCTCAGCGGGCAGGTCGATTCTTCACCGAAACACTCCACCAGCGCCATGTCGTCCTCCACAAGACTCACGACTTCGCCAAGGCGTGTCTGTGCCGGGTCGCGCGCCAGTCGTAGCCCGCCGTTGCGGCCGCGCTGAGTGTGCAGCACGCCGGCCTGCGCAAGCCGGTTTACGACCTTCATCAGGTGGTTCTCCGAGATGCCATAGGCCTCGGCGATCTCGCGGATCGAGCTAAGTGCCTCGGGACCCTCGCGGAGGTGGCGGCTGGCCGCAAACATCAGCACGCGAATCGCGAAGTCGGTGTGCTGGGTGAGGCGCATCGGGGCTCCTTAAAGATGCATGCTATTGACATCTATTGTAGCAGCCCATAAGATGCATGTCTGATGCATGTTTAAGCGCAGCGAACGAGGCCCGATGAGCGCGATCTTCCCTACCGAAGGTAGAAGTCTGACCCAGTCAGGCGATGAGCGCCGAACGCGGCCCGCGGATCGCACGAATGCGGGGGCTGGCCTTCGCGCTACACCCCTGGACCTCGCGCGTCTGGTCGACCGCTTCTACTCGGACGTCTTTGCCGACGCTGAACTCGGGCCGCTGTTCGCGCCGCTCGCGGGAGAACGCTGGCCCGAGCACCGTCAACGCATGACCGATTTCTGGTGCACGACACTGCTGCACACTCGTAGCTTCCGCGGCAACGTGATGCGCAAGCACCAAGCGCTGCGGCCGATGCTGAGGCCAGCCCATTTCGGACGCTGGCTGACACTATGGCGAAGGCACCTGGCCGAGCAAGTGTCGGCGGCCGACGCTGAGGAACTCTTTGCGACCGCGCGGGGCGTCGCGCGCAACCTGCATCTAGGCTGCTTCGGCACGGTGCCCGTTCTTGTCGACGACGGCGACGAGGTGCGCGTGGCCACCTGAGCACAGGCCATGGCACCGCAAAGCAGCGCCTTCGAAGAAAGTCAAACCCAATCCCTTCTTCGACTGGAGTACCTACAGAATGGCGACCCAGAACTACCTTTCTATGGGCAACAATGCTATGGCGCTCTCGGGCACTGTGATGCTGATCGGCATCGGCGCCGCCTATCCCTTCGCGCACCACCTTGGGCTGTTGCTGCAGGTCATCGCCCATCTGTCGATCCCGATCGCCGCCGGCATCTTCAAGCTCGGCTACGTTTTGCGCCTTGCCGCGCAGCACGAGTTGCGGGAATCCGCGGCCTGAGCATGCTCGCGAATCGCGTCTGCGATTCAACATCGACGGCGTCAGCTTGCGCGCGGCGGCGCGACGCCAGAGGCTGACTCGTCGCTTTCTGCTGGCAATATGCGGCCATGGGCGGTCGGCGTCGACGAGGCTGAAGATCACCTGAAAGCCGACATAGCCTTCGACCGCCAAGCTCTCGCCTTCTCGTCCCGAGACAATGCGTTCGTCCCAAAGCGTCGCATCGTGAGGAATCGCTGGAGCGCCCAGCAGCGGGCGGACTAACGCAAGGCCTTCTGCTGCTGTACCCACTCCTGCATGTTGGTGTTCAGCACGCTCATCGGCACGACCCCCGTCGTCAGCACCTGGCGGTGAAAGGACCGGATGTCGAACTTGTCGCCCAACGCGGCCTCGGCCTCACGACGCAGGCGTGAGATTTCAAGTTGTCCGATCTTGTAGCCAAGCGCCTGCCCGGGATTGGCTATGTAGCGCTCGACCTCCGCCACAACGTCACCTTCATTCATTGAGGAGTTTTCGAGCATGTAGCTGATCGCCTGCTGTCGCGTCCAGCCCTTGTGGTGAAGGCCAGTATCGACGACTAGCCGCATCGCGCGCAGTTGATCACCCGACAGATGGCCGTACCACTGCAATGGGTCCGTGTACAGGCCGAGTTCCTTGCCGAGCGATTCGGCATAAAGCGCCCAGCCCTCGACGTAGGCGACATTGAAGGCCCCGAAGCGCCGGAACTTCGGCAGGTTGGCGTCCTCCTGCGCGATCGAAATCTGGAAATGATGGCCAGGGGAAGCTTCGTGCAGCGACAGTGTCTCCATTCCGTACGTCGGCAGGCGCTGCGGTGCCAGGGCGTTGATGTAAAAGATGCCGGGCCTTGAACCGTCCGCCGAGGGCGACTGGTACGAGGCGGCCGCCGCGCTGGCCGAGCGAAACGCCTCGACCTGGCGGATTTCGTAGTCGGCCTTGGGAGCAACGTCAAACAGGCGCGGCAAGCTGGCGTTTATTTTCTTCTGCAGCCCGCGGTAGCCGTCGAGAACGTCCTCGGGCCGGGTGAAGTAGTACCGTGGATCGTCTCTCATGTGCTTGAAAAACGAGGACCGATCGCCCTGGAAGCCGAGGCTCTTTCGCACGTCTTCCATAAGCGCGAGATTGCGCCCGACCTCGCGCTGCCCGATCGCATGGATCTCGTCAGGACTGAGGCCTGTCGTGGTGTTGACCTTGACCAGGTAGGCATACCAGTCCCGGCCGTCCGGCAGATCCGACCACGCTACCGTCGGGCGTGCCCGTGGCAGATACTCGTCTCTTACAAAGCTGTGCAGGCGACGGTAAGCCGGTGTCACACGGTCCTGGATCAGCGCGCGGTATTGCGTGGTCAGCCGTTCCCGATCGGCCGCAGGGATGGACTCTGGAAACCTCTTGATCGGTCCCCAGAACACGCTCTCCTCGACGCCGGCGGAGGCCAGCGCCTCGAGTTGCGGCAGCACCTTTTCCATCAATACCCTGGGCTGCACCACGCCTGCTTCCATCCCGGCGCGCATGTTGACGATCATTCCGTCGAAGATCACCAGCGACGCACTCAGCCGCTGGTACCAGTCGTCGTAGTCGTTGACGGTACGAAACGGCTGGATCGAGTTGCCGCCGCCCAGCAGCGCCAGAAAGTTGTGGAAACTGAAGGTCTGCGTGATCGGCTGCATCCAGGCTGGAAAGCGATAACCCTCGATCGATTCTTCGAGGGAGCGCTGCAGCACATCGTAGGAAACTCGGTCCTTCTCCGACAGGGCGGCACGACGGAAGCCCTGCAGTTCCGCCAGTCGTTGCCGCTGAAACTTCAGGTTGTCTTCACGCCAAGCTTCCGTCGTCTGGTCGACCATGCGCGCGTTGTAGCGCGGGTCGCCGATCGACGTCGCCAGAATCGGAGAGCGCACCAGCACCTCTTGCCAGTCGGACTCGAGCCAGGCGTTGAAGCGCTCGCCCTCACTCGTGGCTGCGAAAGACGAGGACAAAGCAAAGCTCGCGAACAAGGAAACGACAAGTCCACGCATGGCGGCACCTTGGCACTGATCGATTCGAGTGGCGATGCTACCGGAGCTGATTTCGTTCACGATCGGAAGCGAAGGCGCTCTCCGGCCATCTGCTGCCATTCGCTTTAGGTTGGAGCGCTCCCCAAAGCTGCCGGGCGGCAGTACTCTCGACGGCGTGGCAACCGACGCCGAGCACGCGCTTCCATTAGTACTCTAAGCCGCGACACCTCATGTGCCAGTTCTCTCGAAGAATCAGAACATTGCGGTTGAAGTGAAAATCCAACTTATCCTGCAGGCGCCGATTTATCTCGCAACTTCAGTAACGACTAACTTTAGTTAGGCCTCGGAAATCACTCATCGCTGAGGATGTCGCATGTTCGATCATGTTGTGTTCAGCGTCACCGACTATGCGGCAAGCAAAGCGTTCTTCTTGAACGCACTTGCACCACTGGGAGTGAGAGTCGCGTCCGAAGGCCCTCTCGGCATCGAGATCTGCCGGTTGAACGGCAACTCGTCGTTGTGCATCCGGCGCACCGAAGGGACGCCGACTACCCCCCACCTTCACCTGGCCTTCACCGCTGAGACGCGCCAGCAGGTGCAAGAGTTCTATCGCGCCGCTCTCAAGGCAGGTGGCCGAGACAACGGAGCTCCCGGCCTTCGTCCACAGTACAGCGGCAGGTACTACGCAGCCTTCGTCATCGGCCCGGATGGACACAACATCGAAGTCGTCTGCCACGAATCCGAGGCCTGATATGTCGGTCAACGGGAGCCTTCACAGCATGGTTACCTCTACGTCGAGTCCGCTATCGGAGTGAAAGTCACTTCCGCTTTTCGGCGGTTCGCACTGCCGCTCAGGGTCGACTTCTGCCGATTCGGTGATTCGAACGGACTTTCGTTCGGCAAGCCTGCCTTGGTGAATCAATGAGTTGGCGGCGTTGACTCCGATGGACCCTGCTTGTTCGAATCACCGGCAGGCACGAGCCCAGCTGGCCAGCCGGCCGGCCGCAATCGGCCAGGCCAGCCGGAGGTTCGGGCCTTCGCGGCAGCCCCTCTAAACTCCGCCTCGTGAAAGATCTCGTCATTCAGGGACCCTCCCTTTCGTCGGAAGCACTCGACACCTTCAAGGTCGTCTGCACGCCCCTGCGCATCACCGTGCGTGGGAGTGCTGCGCGTTGCGTCGGCGTCACCGACGATCTCGAAACGCGCAAGGCGGTGCGCGGCCTCGGCGAGTACTGGAAGCTGGACTGGGCGTTCGTCGAGCCGCGCTGGCGGCTGGCGGACTTCCGCCTGCTCGCGCTCGACATGGACTCGACGCTGATCAGCATCGAAAGTCTCGACGAGGTCGCTGCCTATGCCGGCAAGGGAGAGGAAGTTGCGGCCATTACCGAGGCAGCGATGCGCGGCGAAATCAGCGACTACAAGGAGAGCCTGCGCCGGCGGGTCGGCATGCTGGCGGGCGTCGATGCAGCCCTCCTCGCGCGCGTCTACGAAGAGAAGCTTGCGCTGAACGACGGCGCCGAGCGGCTCGTCGCGAGCTGCCGCGCGGCAGGCCTGCACACGCTCCTGGTCACAGGCGGCTTCACCTACTTCACGGAACGGTTGCAGCGGCGGCTCGACTTCGATGCCACCCGCTCCAACGAGCTCGAGGTTGTCGACGGCCGCCTGACCGGCAGGGTCACTGGCCCTGGTGGCGGCGAGATCATCGATGCCGAAGGCAAGGCGCAGGCCGTGCGCGACCAGTGCGCGCAGCTGGGCTGCGCAACCGAGAAGGCCGTCGTGTTCGGCGACGGCGCAAACGACCTGAAGATGATGGCGCTGGCGGGCATTTCCGTCGCTTACCGTGCCAAGCCGGTGGTGCGGGAAAAGGCGACCTTTGCGCTCAGCCATGCGGCGCTCGACGGCGCGCTGAACTGGTTCGAGGGGTGACGGCAATGTCCGCAATCACGTTTCGGCATACGTTCTGCCATGGCGCGCTGGTGTTTGCGCTACTCGCCATGCCGGTCGTTGCGTCCGCGCATGGCGACTCGAACCACGGCAAGCCGTCAGGGCCGGTGATCCGCGAACAGAAGCCGTGGGGCATCGCCGGTGATGCCAAGGCCGTCAGTCGAACGATCGAAGTCACGATGTCCGACAACATGCGCTTCGTGCCCGACTACATCGAAGTGCGGCAGGGCGAGACGCTGCGGCTCGTGCATCGGAACCGCGGCAAGCTCATGCACGAATTCGTGCTCGGCACCCGCAAGGAACTCGACGAACACGCGGCGTTGATGAAGCGCTTCCCCAACATGGAGCACGATGAGCCTTACATGGCGCACGTGCCTCCAGGGAAGACCGGGGAAATCGTGTGGACGTTCAACCGCGCCGGCGAGTTCGACTTCGCCTGCCTGATCCCCGGACACTATGACGCCGGCATGGTCGGCAGGATCAAAGTGATTCCGGCCAAGGCCGCACCGGACACCAAGCGCGCCGGCTCGGTGCGCTGACGCGCCTGCTATCCGCCAGGCGATGCCGGCTTCGGCTTGCCCTGGTCGAGCCAGATCCGCTCGTCACCCGAGTCGACGTGGACAAAGCCGCGACCGACGTAAAAGCCGGTGCCACCACGGCCCAGTACCGAAGCCAGCCCGGCGAGCTTGACGCTGGAGACTCCGCGCACCGAAATGTCGGCTGCCTGGCCGACGACATGGCGCGAATCACGCGCCGCACCCTCGGTGGAGTTGTTCGTCATGCGCGTGCGATAGCCGGAGTGCAGTTCGATCGGCGCCTGTATGCCGGAGCGGGCCAACCACGCCTGGACGCCGGCCAGCGTATCGAGCAGCGCACGGTTCATCGCAAACACGCGATCGGCCCGGACGTCGCGCATGATCCAGCACAGGCGGAGGTACTCGTCCTGGTTGCGTCCGGCGTTCGCGGTCCAGTAGGTCGCCCGCACTTCCTCGTCACCGCGACGGACCCAGAGCGTGCGCTTGTCTCGCAGCAGCTCGGCCAGGCGCGGATCCATCGCCTGTCCCGCGTGGACGTGCAGCGGTACGGCGCCGCATAGGCTGCAGCCCGCGGCTAGCACCAGCCGCCGGCGCGTCAGCCGGTGGGGCGCCCGAGCCAGGTCGTCCTGCTTCACCGCGCTCACGGAAAACGCGTCAGATCCGCTCAAAGATCGCGGCGATTCCCTGGCCCCCGCCGATGCACATCGTCACCAGTGCGTAGCGGCCGCCGATGCGCTGCAGTTCATACAACGCCTTGACAGTGATGATCGCGCCAGTGGCACCGACCGGGTGTCCGAGCGAGATGCCGCTGCCGTTGGGATTCACCTTCTCCGGCGGGAAGCCGAGGTCCTTCGCCACGGCGCAGGCCTGCGCAGCGAACGCCTCGTTGGCCTCGATGACATCGAGGTCGGCAACCTTGAGACCGGCCCGTTCGAGCGCCTTGCGTGTGGCCGGCACCGGCCCGATGCCCATGAACTTCGGGTCGACTCCGGCGTGACCATAAGCCACCAGACGCGCCATCGGCTTGAGCCCGCGCCTTTCCGCCACGCTGCGCTCCATCATCACGACCGCGGCCGCGCCGTCATTGATCCCGGAGGCGTTGCCGGCGGTAACGGTCCCGTTCTCCTTGACGAACACGGGCTTGAGCTTCGCCATGTCGTCCATCGAGGCGCCCTCACGGAAGTGCTCGTCGGTGTCGAAGACGACCGGGCCCTTCTTGCCCTTCACTTCGATCGGCACGATCTGGCTCTTGAAGTGTCCGGCCTTGGTGGCCGCCGCGGCGCGCCGATGGCTCTCGACAGCCAGCGCATCCTGTTCCTGCCGCGTAATGCCCCATTTCTTGGCGACGTTCTCGGCCGTGACTCCCATGTGGATCACATCGAAGGGATCGTGCAGCGCGCCGACCATCATGTCGATCGCCTTCATGTCGCCCATGCGCTGGCCCCAGCGCCCGCTCGGCACGATGTACGGCCCGCGCGACATGCACTCGGCCCCGCCCCCGAGCGCGATATCGGCATCGCCCAGCAGGATCGTCTGCGCCGCCGAGATGATGGCCTGCAGGCCGCTGCCGCACAGCCGGTTGAGCGTCAGGCACGGCGTGTCCTGGCCGATGCCGCCGTCGAGCGCCGCCACCCGGCCGAGATACATATCCTTCGGCTCGGTGTTGATGACGTGACCGAAGACCACGTGACCGACCTCGGCACCGGCCACCTGGCCGCGCTTCAGCGCTTCGGCCACGACTGTCGCGCCAAGCTGGGTCGGCGGCACGTCCTTCAGGCTTCCGCCGAAGGTTCCGATGGCGGTTCGAGCTCCACTGACGACGACGACTTCGCGCATTCGCTTCTCCCCAGGGTCTTGTTCGGTGATCGGCCCCGTCCGGGCGATCAGCCGCAAATTCTTGCACGTCCGGAGTGCCGGCGCTTGACCTGGATCGGACCAGGCGGGGTCCCGGCGCGCGGGCAGGCCGCGTCAGAAGCGCGCGTTCAGCCCGATCATGCCTTCGTACTGCAGGAAGATATCGCTGCGAAGAACGACGACACAGCCGCCCGAGCACATGAAGCCGCCCGAGCTGTTGACGAACGTCGCGAAGCCGCGCGCTTCGGCACGCAGTCCGAAATTGTCATTGAGTGGCCAGTAGTAGCCGACGCCGAGATTGAGTGACGCCCGGATCTCCGACCCGTAGCCCGCCGTGCTGGGGCTGAACTGCGTCGCGCCGATCCCGCCTGCCACGTATACCCCGCGCCCTACGGGCCCTTCGATGAACGACGTGCCCCCGAGATGCAGGTAGCGAACCGTCAGGTCGAAGGGCGCCGCGCTGCCGCCGGGCGACAAGGTGGTTGACTGCTGGCTGTACATCAGCTGCAGCTCGCGCGACGGGTCGAGCAGCGTGCCGACCGCAAGTGAGAAAGCACCCGAACTCTTGACCGTGGCTTTGGCGTCGGTAGTCGTGTTCTCGATGCCGTCGCTGCCTACATAACCGGCGTAGAGGGTCAGCGTCATCTGGGCCGCGGCCGGGCCCGCGACAAGCATCGAGGCGAGCACGATCGCATGGGCGATCCGTCGCCGCAGCACGTTCAAGTCCAATGACGCTTCCATACCGGAGCCACCTCGGGCAATCTGTCGACACGCCGCATCATCGCCGCGAACCTCGGGTGGGCATCGTTCAAATAGTCCCGCATCTTCCACCAGCGCGACAGGTTGGCCAGGTAGACATCGCATACATAGGGCCGCGCACCGAGCAGGAATCCGGACTTCTGTGGAAACGCCTGCGCCACGATGTCCCACCCGAGCTTCATGCGCGCCACGGCCGCGCGCTCCACGGCGGCCCGCGCCGCCGCTGTGCGCGACGTGGTCCAGCGCGCCGGGTAGTCCGCCACGCCGACGGCTGTGTAAACGGTCGCCGCCACGAACTGCATCCAGCGCAGGCAGCTGGCGCGGTCGCGCGTGGACAGCGCCGGCACCCAGTCGCTCGGATGCCGCTCCAGCAGCGTCCAGAGCACGGCGACGCTCTCGGTGAGGATCTCGCCCCCGGGCGTCACCAGCGTCGGCAATTGGCCGAGGGGATTGACCGTCTTCAGTTCCTCGAAGTACGGCCCCGGCGGATCGCTCCACGGCGTGGCGTCCTTGAGTTCGAATTCCAGGCCGAGCGCGCCAAGCATGACCTCCACGCTCGCTGCCCCCGAGCGGCGCGCCGTGTACAGCACGTACCGGGTCGTCATGCGAGCGCTCCGTGCAGGTCATGTGCCTCAGCGGACGTGACCTTCACCTCGACGAAATCCCCGGGCGCCAGCTTGCGCCGCCCCGTCTTGATGTAGACGACGCCGTCGATCTCGGGCGCATCGGCGGCTGTCCGCCCCATCGATACTGTCGGCCCGACTTCATCGACCAGCACGCGCTGAATCGTTCCGACCTTGCGGGCGAGGCGCCGGGCCGAGATCTGCTCCTGGACCTGCATGAAACGCGCGCGCCGTTGCTCGCGAACTTCGTCCGCGAGTTGCCCGGGCAGCGCGTTCGCCGCCGCGCCTTCAACCGGCGAATAGGCAAAGCAGCCGACGCGGTCGAGTTCGGCTTCACGCAGGAACTCGAGCAGGTGTTCGAACTCCGCCTCGGTTTCGCCGGGAAACCCGGCGATGAACGTCGAACGGATCGTCAGTTCGGGGCAGATCGCCCGCCAGGCCCGGATGCGCTCGATGTTCTTCTCACCCGAAGCCGGCCGCTTCATCGCTTTCAGCACGCGCGGGTGCGAGTGCTGGAACGGCACGTCGAGGTAAGGCAGCACCCGGCCCTCGGCCATCAGCGGGATCACCTCATCGACGTGCGGATACGGATAGACGTAGTGCAGCCGCACCCAGGCGTCGTTTGCCTGCGCAAGCTGGGCCAGTTCCTTCACGAGTTCGGTCATCTTCGTTCTGACCGCTCGGCCGCCGACGAAGTCGAGCTTGTAGCGGACGTCGACACCGTAGGCGCTGGTGTCCTGCGAGATGACGAGGATTTCCTTGACGCCCTGCTTCAACAGGTTCTCGGCCTCACGCATGACCTGGCCGATCGGGCGCGAGACCAGGTCGCCGCGCATCGACGGGATGATGCAGAAGCTGCAGCGATGGTTGCAGCCCTCCGAGATCTTCAGATACGCATAGTGCCGCGGCGTCAGCTTGATGCCGGCTGGCGGCACGAGGTCGGTGTACGGATCGTGCGGTTTCGGCAGGTGCCGATGCACATGATCGAGCACCTCGGTTGCGGCGTGCGGGCCGGTGACGGCCAGCACCTTCGGATGTACTTTGGCAACCAGGTTTTCTCCACCTTCACTGCGCGCGCCGAGGCAGCCGGTGACGATGACCTTGCCGTTTTCCGCAAGCGCCTCGCCGATGGCATCGAGCGATTCCTGCACGGCGGCGTCGATGAAGCCGCACGTGTTGACGATGACGAGGTCGGCGCCTTCGTAGGTCGGGCTGGTCGCGTATCCCTCAGCGGCCAGTTGCGTCAGGATCAGCTCGGAATCGACCAGCGCCTTCGGACAGCCCAGAGAAACGAAGCCCACCGACGGAGCGGTGGGCTGGCGGGCCGTCGGGCGCGACCGCCGTGCGGCACTCGTGGCGGTCATTGCCCCGCAGTCACGGCTATTTCTTCTCGCCCGGGAAGCCCGGGAAGCCGGTGAACATCGAACGCGCCTGGTTCTGCATGTTCTCCTGCATCTGCACAAAGAGGTTCTTCGACTGCTCGATGTAGTTCGACATCATCGACTGGATCATCGGCGACTGCATGTTGACGAACTGCGTCCACATTTCAGGACCGATCTTGTTCGTTTCGTAGAACGCCTTGCTCTGTTCCGAGAGCTTGCCCTGGATGTCGATGAACGCCTGGATGTTCTTTTCCAGGTACGAGCCCATCATCCCCTGCATCGCATTGCCGTAGAAGCGGATGATCTGCGACAGCATCTGCGCGCTGAACATCGGCATGCCGCCGGCTTCCTCTTCCAGGATGATCTGCAGCAGGATCGGACGGGTCAGGTCCTCGGCACTCTTGGCATCGACGACCTGGAAGTTCTCGTTGTCCAGCACGAGCTGCTTGACGTCGGCCAGAGTGATGTAGGTGCTGGTCTGCGTGTCGTACAGCCGTCGGTTCGGGTACTTCTTGATAAGGCGGACAGCGGTTGCCATTCAGGTTCCTCGGTTGACATCGCGCGGCGCGCGACGGCCCGTCGTGCGGGCATCTCCCATTTGTTTTGCGGCATTCTAGCGAAGATGACGCACCGCAGCGGAGACGCGGCCCCGGGGTGGCTCGGATGGCTGGAACCGCGCAGCTCTGCCAAAATGTCCTGTTCGGGTTTTCGACATTTGCTTCCAAGGAGACATGATGCTTCGCCGCACCCTGCTTGCAGCTTCTCTCGTGGCCGGATTCTCCATGGCGTTCGCCTCGGGCCTGGCAATCGCCGGCACGGTAACGGTCATCACTTCGTTCCCGAAGGAGCTGACGGCGGCCTACAAGGCAGCGTTCGAGAAGGCCAATCCCGGCGTCACGCTGGAGATCCTGAACAAGAGCACGGTGGCCGGCATCGCCTTCGTGCGCGAAACGGCCGCAGGACAGCGCCCCGACGTGTTCTGGGCCTCCGCACCTGATGCCTTCGAAGTCCTCAAGCGCGACAAACTGCTGGTGGCCGCACCCGACGTCGACAACAAGGCGATTCCAGCCAAGATCGGCAACTACCCGATCAACGACCCTCAGGGCTACTACAAGGGCCAGGCGCTGGCCGGCTACGGGATCATGTACAACACGCGCTACCTGAAGGCGAACAAGCTCACCCCACCGAAAGAGTGGACCGACCTGCTGGCGCCCGCGTGGTTCGGGCACGTGGCGATGACGTCGCCCTCGCGCTCGGGGACGATGCACCTGACGGTGGAAACGATCCTCCAGGGCGAAGGCTGGGACAAGGGCTGGAGCCAGATCCTGCAGATGGCGGGCAACAGCGCCCAGGTGACCGAACGCAGTTTTGGCGTACCCGACGGCATCAACAACGGTCAGTTCGGCGGCGGGCCGGTCATCGACTTCTTCGGCCTGGCCGGCAAGAACTCCGGCTTCCCGGTCGAGTTCGTCTACCCGGCAGTCACGTCGATCGTGCCCGCCAACATTGCGCTGATCAGTGGCGGCAAGAACACGGCCGAGGCGAAGAAGTTCGTCGCCTTCGCGCTCAGCCAGCAGGGCCAGGAGCTCTTGCTGCAGCCGGCGATTTCGCGCTTGCCCGTGCTTCCCTATTCGGCACTCGCCGGCAAGATCCCGGCCGGCTATCCCGACCCGCAGGCCATCGTCAAGCGGGCCAAGGTGAACTTCAATGCGGACCTTTCGGAGGACCGCTATTCACTCGTCCACTCACTGTTCGACCAGACGATCACATTCCGCCTGAAGGAACTCCAGGCCGCCACCAAGGCGATCCAGTCTGCCGAAGCGAAGCTGGCCGCCAGCGGCAAGCCGAATGCGCAAGCCTCCGATCTGATCAGGCAGGCACGTGAACTCGCGTACTCGCCGATTGTCTCGGCCTCGCTCGCCTCCCAGCCCGAATTCCTGAAGCTCTTCGCCGCGAACAAGAAGGAAGTCGCGGTCGCCAAGCAGATCACCGGCCTCGAAGAGAGCTGGAACCGCAAGGCGCGCGAGAACTACGGCAAGGCAGTCGAGCTGGCGCAGCAGGCGGCGGCGCTGATCAAGTAAACCGGACCGCCGAGCTTCTTCAATGAGCGCCGTGCTGGGCGATGGCCGCAGCGCGTCCGCCGGCGCTGCGTCGCTGCTGCGTCGCTACGGCACCTCGTGGCGAGCGCTGCTGGTGCTGGCGGCGATCGCCGCCTTTCTGCTCGCCCTGCTGATCATCCCGGTCGGCACCGTCTTCGTCACGGCTTTCCGCGACGCCGACGGCAGCTTCACGCTCGGACACTTCGCGTCGTTCTTCTCGACCGGGCTGATGCGCGAGTCGTTCTTCAACTCGCTCTTTGTCGCCACGACCAGCGTGGTCGTGGCGTCGCTCATCGCGGTGCCGTTGGCGTACCTGACCGTGCGCTTCGAGTTCCGCGGTGCGCTGCTGATCCAGACTCTCGGCGTGCTGCCGCTGATCATGCCGCCCTTCGTCGGCGCGGTGGCGATGCAGCTGGTCTTCGGCCGGTCCGGCTCGCTCAACCTGCTGCTCGACGAGCACTTCGGTCTGTCCATCCCGATCATGGAGGGGCTGACCGGGGTGATCTTCGTGGAGAGCCTGCACTACTTCCCGTTCATCCTGATGAACCTGGTCGTGGCGCTGCGTGCGATCGACGGCGCGATGGAGGAAGCCGCACTGAACCTCGGCGCGCGCGGCTGGCGTCTGTTCCGTCGCGTCGTATTTCCGCTGGCGATGCCGGGCTACATTGCCGGCGCGGCACTCGTGTTCGTCAAGGTCTTCGATGATCTCGGCACGCCGCTCGTGCTTGGGCAGACCAACCTGCTGGCGCCGCAGGCCTACCTGCGCATCACCCAGGTCGGCCTGGAAGACCCGCTCGGCTACGTGATCAGCGTCATCATGATCGCGTTTTCGATCCTGGCGCTCTGGCTCTCGGCGCAGGTCATGAAGGGCAAGGACTACTCGACGCTGCAGAAGGGCGGCGCCGGTATCGCCAAGCGGCGGCTCCGCCCGTGGGAAGCCGCCCTGGCCTACGGCAGCATCGTGCTCGTGCTGCTGGTCGTGCTGAGCCCCCACCTGGGACTGCTCGTGCTGTCCTTTGCCAAGGTCTGGAGCTACTCGGTCCTGCCGGACGCGTGGACTGCTGCACATTACGCGACGGTCATCGAGGACTCGAGCGGCATGATCCGCAACACGCTGATCTACTGCGGCCTTGCGGCGCTGATCGATGTCGTCATCGGCACGGCGATCGCCTACCTGATCCTGCGTACCCGCATACCGGCGCGTCAATGGCTGGACTACGCCGCCAGCGCCGCGATTGCGGTGCCGGGCATCGTTCTCGCGATCGGCTACCTGCGCACCTTCCAGGGCGTGGAGATCTTCGGCACGCCAATCACGCAGACATGGCTGCTGATCATGCTGGCCTACTCGGTGAGGCGGCTCCCTTACGCGCTGCGCTCCTGCATGGCCGCTCTGCAGCAGATCAACCTCAGCCTGGAGGAGGCTGCCGAGATGCTGGGTGCAAGCCAGTGGCGCACCGTGCGCCGGATCGTCATCCCGCTGATGGCGGGCGGCATCCTGGCGGGCTTCGTCTCGAGCTTCATCACCGCTGCGGTGGAGCTGTCAGCAACGATCCTGCTGGTGGTGAAGGAGTCCCAGGCTCCGATGAGCTACGGCATCTACCTCTACATGCAGTCGATCGCCGGCCGCGGGCCGGGAGCGGCGCTCGGCGTGTTGCTGGTGCTGACCGTTGCCATCGGTACCTATCTGTCGCACCGGTTCGTCGACCGCGCCAACCGTACCCTGGAGACCCAGCGATGAAAGCCGTGGCTGTCGAATGCATCGGCATTGGCCTTGCCTATGGCACCAACCAGGTGCTGAAGGACATCACGCTCAGCATCGAGCCGGGCGAGTTCTTCGCTCTGCTCGGGCCGTCCGGCTCGGGCAAGTCGACCCTGCTGCGGCTGATTGCCGGCTTCAACCAGCATAACCGCGGCCAGCTGCTCGTCGACGGGCGCGACATCACCGGTGTGCCGCCGCACGCGCGCAACATCGGCATGGTGTTCCAGAGTTACGCGCTGTGGCCGCACCTGACCGTGCACGACAACGTCGCCTTCGGGCTGGTCGAGCGCCGCGTCGCGCGCGATGAAATCCGACGCCGCGTCGCAGACGCACTGGAACTGGTCGGGCTGACAGACTACGCGCGACGCCGGCCCAACCAGCTCTCCGGCGGCCAGCAGCAGCGCGTGGCGCTGGCGCGCACGATCGTCATCGAGCCGCAGGTACTGCTGCTCGACGAGCCGCTCTCAAACCTCGACAAGAAGCTGCGCGAGCAGATGAGGCTGGAATTGAAGCGGCTGCAGCGCAAACTCGGCATCACGACGATCTTCGTCACGCACGACCAGGAAGAAGCGATGACCACAGCGGATCGCATGGCCGTGCTCGAGGCCGGGGTCCTGCAGCAGGTCGGCACGCCACGCGAACTCTTCGACACGCCCGCCAACCGCTTCGTCGCCGAGTTCGTCGGCAGTACCAACCTGCTGGCAGGCCGCAGCGATGCCGCGCGCCAGGTCTTCATCGCCGATGGGTTCGGCGAGATCCCGCTGACCGGAGGCGCTAGCGGCACGGCAATTTCGGTGCGGCCCCATGCCATCGTCATCGCCGAGTCGCGCGACACGGCCCGGGTCTGGTTCGAAGGCGCAATCGAGGAGAGCGAGTTCCTCGGCGAATTCACGCGCTATGGCGTACGCGTCGGGCCGACGTTGCTCACGGCCGATACGCCACACCTGTCGGCCACGCCGATCTACACACCAGGCATGCGGGTGCAGATCGGCATCGATCCCGGCGAAGTGCGCGTCCTCGACTGAACGACCGGCCTGAGAGGCCGGCCTCGGGTCGCACGATGAACGTTCTGCCGACGGTTCAGGCCGCCGAGCCGCTTACTTGGACGCTGGTGCAGTCGGCGCAGCGGGTGCTCCGGGCGTCGCCGGCGCGGCGCCGGCTATTTCGATCTTCGCCGCAGCCTTGAGCGCGTCGAGCTGCTTCTTCACTCCTTGCTGCTGCAGCTGCTGACTGAGCTGGGCCTTGACCTGCTCCAGCGGGGGCGCCTCGATCGCGCGGGTGTCTTCGAGCAGGATGACGTGATAGCCGAACTGGCTCTTGACGGGCGTTTCGGTGAACTTGCCCTTCTCCAGCTTGGTCACGGCCGCCGAAAACTCCGGGACCATTCTCCGCGGATCGAACCATCCGAGTTCCCCTCCTCGCGCCCTGGAACCCGAATCCTTCGACTTTTCTTCCGCCAGCTTCGCGAAGGCGGCTGGATTCTTCTTCAGCCGCGAGATGATGTCCTTGGCTTCGGACTCCTTTTCGACCAGGATGTGGCGTGCCTTGTACTCCGTGCCGCTGATCGTCGCCTTGATGCGCTCGTATTCGGCCTTGAGCGCGTCCTCGCTGATGGGGTTGCTCTTGACGAAGTCCTCGACGTAGGCGTTGGCCAGCACGGACTGCCTGATCGCGTTCAACTGGTCCTGTACCTCGGGTGATTTGTCCAGGCCCTTCTTGACGGCCTCTTCGGCCACCACCATTTGCAGTGCCAGCTGATCAATGATGCCCTTCCGCGCTTCCGGTGAGTCGGCGTGGCCCGCGCTGCCGCCTTGCTTGGCGATCATGTCGACGGTTCGCTGGCTGATTGGCTTTCCGTTCACGGTGGCTGCCGCCGGGCCTGTCGAGGCCTGGTCACCGGCCTTGGGATTGCAGGCGCCGAGCGCAAGCACGGATGCCGCGCAGACGAGAAGAGTTTCGAATTTGGCGAACGTCATTTCATTCCTTGAGTTGCTGTCGGGTCAATGGAAACCCGCATTGTGGCAGGCCCGCGCACCCGGACCGCGCGTCGAGCGCGGGCGCTGCCGCAGCCGCGGGGGCGCGGACTACGTCCGCGCTTGTCTCGAGCTTAGGGACATGACGCTGCGTCGAGCGGCACAACCGACGCGGCGACGTCGCCGGCAATCTGCCGCTGCACATGCCAGGATCGCCGGCTGCCGCCTCCGACCTTAGCCGGACCTCACGGTAAACGTGGCATCGAACTGAATGAACGTTCCCCGCGCCCGCGCCGGCCCGGTCAGCCCATGTGCAGGCCGCCGTTGCAGGAGAAGTCGGCCCCCGTCGTGAAGCCCGAATCAGGCCCCGCAAGCCACGCAACGATCGAGCCGATTTCGTCCGGTGTGCCGAGCCGCTTGACCGGGATGGTTTCGATGATCTTCTCCAGAATCTGCGGCTTGATGGCGTTGACCATCTCGGTGCCGATGTAGCCGGGGCTCACGGTGTTCACAGTGACCCCCTTGGCGGCGAGTTCCTGTGCCAAAGCCATCGTGAAGCCGTGCATGCCGGCCTTGGCGGCGGAGTAGTTCGTCTGGCCGGCCTGGCCCTTTTCGCCGTTGACTGAGCTGATCTGGATGATGCGTCCCCAGCCCCTCTCGACCATGCCCGGCACGACCTGCTTGGTCACATTGAACATGCTGTTGAGGTTGGTATCGATGACCGCGTCCCAGTCCTCGCGCGTCATCTTCAGGAACATGCGGTCACGCGTGATGCCGGCGTTGTTCACCAGCACGTCGATCGGGCCGTGCTCGGCCACGGCCTTGGAGAACGCCGCCTCGGTGCTGCTCCAGTCGGCCACGTTGCCGACCGATGCGTAGAAGGTGTAGCCGAGCGCCTTCTGCTCGCCCAGCCACTTGTTGAAATCGCGACTCGGCCCGCAGCCCGCGATGACCTTGAAGCCTTCCTTGTGCAACCGCTGGCAGATTGCCGTGCCAATGCCGCCCATGCCACCCGTGACGTACGCTACCTTTGCCATTTCTGTCTCCGTAGTTATTTCGCCCTCGTACACGCGACGCTGCGTGTCGCACATGCACTCGGGCGAGTTTCTTGATCAGCGCGGCCGGCTTGGGACGGCCCGGCGCCGGCCGCGATACATCTGCAAGCTCAGTCTATCGCTCCACTGTAAGGGCGACGCCCATGCCGCCACCGATGCAAAGCGCCGCGAGTCCCTTCTTCGCGTCGCGCCGCTTCATTTCGTGCAGCAGCGTGACCAGCACGCGGCAGCCCGAAGCGCCGATCGGGTGGCCGAGCGCGATGGCACCGCCGTTGACGTTGATCTTGTCCTTGTAGGGCGCCTTGTCCCAGCCGAGGTCCTTGTTCACGGCACAGGCCTGCGCTGCGAAAGCCTCGTTGAGTTCCATCAGGTCGAGCTGCTCGGCCTTCCAGCCGGACTTCTCGAGCGCCTTGCGGGACGCGGGCGCCGGGCCCATGCCCATCAGCGCCGGATCGACACCGGCGGAGGCAAAGCTGACGATGCGCGCCAGCGGCTTCAGGCCGAGCGCCTTCGCCTTGTCGGCCGACATGACCAGCACCGCCGCCGCGCCGTCGTTGATGCCGGACGCATTGCCGGCCGTGACGCTGCCTGACTTGTCGAATGCGGGCTTCAGCCCGGAAAGCGCTTCGGCGTTGGTCTTTCGATTGACGAACTCATCGGTGTCGAAGACGATCGGGTCACCCTTGCGCTGCGGGATCGTCACCGGGACGATCTCGTCCTTGAACCGCCCCGCATCCTGCGCTGCGGCCGCCTTGGTCTGCGACGCCAGTGCCAGCGCGTCCTGCGCGGCGCGATCGATGCCGTGGGCCTTGGCAACGTTTTCCGCCGTGATGCCCATGTGGTACTGGTTGTAGACGTCCCACAGGCCGTCGACGATCATGCTGTCGATGATCTTGGCATCGCCCATGCGGAAGCCGTCACGCGAACCGAGCATGACGTGCGGCGAGGCGCTCATGTTCTCCTGCCCGCCCGCGATGACGATCTGAGCGTCGCCGTTGCGGATCGCCTGCGCCGCCAGCATCACGGCCTTGAGCCCGGAGCCGCAGACCTTGTTGATCGTCATTGCCGGAACCGCGACCGGCAGCCCGGCTTTGATGGCGGCCTGGCGCGCCGGGTTCTGGCCGCTGCCGGCCGTCAGCACTTGCCCGAGGATCACTTCGTCGACCTGATCGGCAGCCACGCCGGCACGGCGCAGGACTTCCTTGATGACGATGGCACCGAGCTCCGGCGCGGAAATCTTGGCGAGCGTGCCGCCGAATTTTCCGATGGCGGTCCGTGCGGCCGCAACGATGACTGCTTCGGTCATGTGATGACTCCGTGGTGAGTGCTGATGCGACGCCAGGCCTGATGCCCGCCGTCGAAGGATGCTAGCGCGGTCCTATGCCTTTTCCTTGACGTAGATCCCGGGCGCCGGCACGGTCGGCTTGTACTTGGCGTTGCCGTACTGCTTTGGTGCGGGTTTGAGCGGACCCGAGTAGCGCGCCAGCCACCGGCTCCAGTCCGGCCACCAGCTGCCCGGCTGCTCGACCGCACCGTTGAACCAGGCATCGGAGTTGGCCGGCAGCGTATCGTCGGCGCCAGCCCAGTAGTTGCGCTTGTTCTTCGTCGGCGGGTTGATCGTCCCGGCAATGTGCCCGCTGGCACCCAGTACGTAGCGCACACCGCCCGCCTTGCCGCCGCCCGGCAGCGTGCGAGCCGAGGCGTACGCCGCTTTCCACGGCACGATGTGATCTTCCTTCGCCGCAAAGACGTACGTCGGGACCTGGATCCGGCCAAGGTCGACGGACTGGCCGCACGTGCGCAGCTTGCCCGGAACGCGCAGGTTGTTCTCGAGGTACATGTTGCGCAGGTACCAGGAATACATCGGGCCTGGAAGGTTGGTGCTGTCGCCGTTCCAGTAGAGCAGGTCGAACGCGGGCGGCGACTTGCCCTCGAGGTAGTTGCTGACGACGTAATTCCAGACCAGATCGTTGGGACGCAGGCTCGAGAACGTGTTGCCGAGTTCAAGCCCCGGCATGATGCCGCCGCGCGCGAACTGCTGCTCGCGCAGTCGCACCTGGGCCTCGTCGATGAAGACATCGAGCACGCCGGCGTCCTCGAAGTCGAGCAGCGCGGTCATCATCGTCAGGCTCGTAAGCGGCTCTTCGCCCCGCGCATACATCACGGCCAGCGCATTGGCGATCAGCGTGCCGCCGACACAGAAGCCGAGCGCATTGATCTGGCGGCTGCCGGTGATCTCCTGCACGACGTGGATCGCGGTGATCACGCCCTTCTCGAGATAGTCGTCCCAGGTGACGTGCGCCTCGGGCTGCTTGGGGTTCTTCCACGACACAACGAACACCGTGTGGCCCTGCTCGACCGCATAGCGGATGAACGAGTTCTCGGGCTGCAGGTCGAGGATGTAGAACTTGTTGATGCAGGGCGGCACCATGAGGAACGGCCGCGAGTAGACCTTCTCGGTCAGGGGCTTGTACTGGATCAGCTCGAACAGCTGGTTCGTGAAGACGACGCGCCCCTCGCTGGTCGCGACGTTGCGCCCGACCTCGAAGGCGCTCTCATCGGTCATCGAGATCTTGCCCTTGCCGATGTCCTTCAGCAGATTGTCGAGCCCGGCCTTCAGGCTTTCGCCGCTTGTCTCGAGCAGGGTCTGCTGAGCCTTGGGATTGAAGGCAAAGAAGTTCGCCGGCGAAGCCGCGTCGACCCACTGGGACACCGCGAACTTCACGCGCTTGCGCGTCTTCTTGTCCCCCTGGACGCTGTCGGCCAGGCGATTCATGAACTCGGAGTTCAGCAGGTACGTGCGCGCGTAGAACGAGGCGAGCGAGTTCTTCTGCCAGCTCGGGTCCGAGAAGCGGGGGTCGGAAATCGGAGCGGTCGTGCGTTCCGGATGCGTGAAGAAGTCGTTCCAGAGCCCGGTCAGCCGCTGGACGTAGTCCTGCTGCATCTCAAGCAGCCGCTCCGGCCCGAGCGGCATGGCATTCGCATGAGCCGCAGACGATTGCTGCAGCCACGGAAGCGCGAAATTGAAGGGCTCCATGCTGCCAAGCGCGTGCACGGCGCCTTGCTTCGGCGCGGGCTCGCTCCTCGGTGCCGCTGACGTCGATGCTGCGGATGCCGCTGACCCGCCACGACGGACCGCCGTGGATTTGGCACTCGCGTTGGAGACACGCTTGCGGGCGCGGCGTGGCGTGCTGGCGGACTTCCCGCCAGTGGCTCCTGTTCCCGCGCGGGCAGCGCGTCCGGCCTTTGAAGTCGCCATGTCTCCTCCGGAGTGGGTGGCCGGTGGACCGAATGATCCCTGCGGCTCTAGCTCAGTCTTGCGATTCTCCACAAGGCACCGAGCACGGTCAAACCCGTCATCCCACGGGTCCGACCCGCCGGCGCTTGGTCAAGTCGGCTCGTCAGACGGCGTGTTGGCGTTCGATCCAGATCAGTGCGGCATGGCGGCCCGTGACCCGATCACGCCGGTGACTGTAAAAGCGCTGGGGGTCGCAATAGGTGCACACGCCGCCACCAAAAACGGCATCGACCCCCACTGCGGCCAGCGCCATGCGGCCGAGTGCGAACAGGTCTGCGTGATACTTGCCCGCGCCGGCAGGCACGAAGGCCGCTGCCGCGCCTGGCAGACCCGACGTCATCGCCTGCAGCACGTCGGCCCCGACCTCGAAGTGATCCGGCCCGATGGCAGGTCCGAGATAGGCGATCAACCTTGCGCCCGGGTCCCTCAGCCGTTGCCGCATCATCCCGACCGTCGCCTGCAGGATGCCCGCCGCGAGGCCGCGCCAACCGGCATGCGCGACACCCACGCAGCGACCGCGATCGTCCGCGAGCAGCACGGGCATGCAGTCGGCGACCATGACGACCGCCACCTTGCCGGCTTGGTCGGTCACGGCGGCATCGGCTTCGACACTCCCGTCCGCGTCAGCGGCATCCACCACCCGGGAACCGTGCACCTGCCTCAGCCAGCGCGGCTCGCTGGGCAGCGACCTGCGCAGGCGTGCCCGGTTGGCAGCGACGACGGTGACGTCATCGCCGGAACCCAGTCCGAGGTTCATGCCGTCGCGGTCCGGCGCACCGTAAGCGCCGGTCGACGTGCCGCCCGCGCGCGTTGTGATGAGCGCCCTGACGACCGGTGGCACCGGCCAGTCAGGGCGGATCCAGTCGTACGATTTCATGCTTCGTCCGGAAGCGCGCAGGGACGGTCCGTCGGCCCGAAACCCAGCGACTGCATGAGTTCGGCCAGGTCGGTCGGCGGCGCACGAAACCACTGCATCGGCGCCCGCGTGCGCGGGTGCTCGAGTCCGAGGCGGCAGGCGTGCAGCGCCTGTCGCCCGAAGACACGCCATGCGACCGTCGCGTCCGGCGCCGGCAGCCTGCGCCGGTAGACCGGATCCCCGACCAGCGGGTGGCCGAGATGCTCGAGATGCACGCGTATCTGGTGCGTGCGGCCGGTGTCTAAGCGGCAGGCGAGCCAGGACAGGGTCGCATTGCCTTGCCGCACCGACGCCAGGTTCCAGTACTGCGTTCGCGCCGACCGCGCATTGGACGCATGGCTGACCTTGAAGCGCAACGGGTTGCGCGGATCACGTCCGATCGGCGCATCGACAGTGCCGTGGCGCCGCGGCTCCCCGAGGACGACGGCCCAGTACTCGCGGCGCACGGTGCGCGCCTGCAATTGGCGCACGAGATCGGCCTGCGCCGCCAGCGTGCGCGCGACGACCATCAAGCCGGAGGTCCCGGCGTCGAGTCGATGCACGATGCCGGCGCGCGGCACGGCGGCCAGTTCAGGCGCGTAGGCAAGAAGACCGTTGAGCAGCGTGCCGGACCAGTGGCCCGCCGCGGGGTGGACCACCAGGCCCGGCGGCTTGTCGATGACGAGCATGTCGGCGTCCTCGAACAGCACGGCAAGCGACATCGGCTCCGGCTGGTAGGCCCTGGCATCGGGTGCGGGCTGCGGCTCTAGCTCGACCAGGTCGCCGGTGCCGAGTTCGTGCCGCGGACGCACGACAGCACCGTTGACGCGCACCGCGCCGTCTTCCACCCACTGCTTGAGCCGCGTGCGCGAAATTTCCGGCATCCACCGCACCAGCGCCTTGTCGAGCCTCTCCCCTGCCAGCCCGGAATCGACGCTGAAACGGCGGCGCGGATCGACTTCGCCCGCTTCGACCAGCAGGTCCGCTTCGTCGTCCAGGACCGGATCAACCGAGGGCGGACCGTATACTTCAGTGCTGGTCAACGGGAGCACCCTGAGCGATGGTTGGTTTCAATTCCTGGACGGCGCCGCTGCTGCGGCAGATCGCGATCGTCCTCGCGGCGCTCGCCCTCGGAGGCTGCAGCTGGCTCGGGATGGACGAGCTATTCCAGAAGGACAACACGGCCAAGTGGGATGCCGACCGATTGTACGCGGAGGCACGCGCCGAACTGTCGGCGGGCAACTGGGTCAAGGCGCGCGAGTACTACCAGAAGCTGGAGGCGCGCTATCCGTTCGGCCGGCATGCGCAGCAGGCGCTGATGGAGATCGCCTACACGTACTACAAGGAAGGCGAGACGGCGCAGGCCGTCCAGACGGCCGACCGTTTCATCCGCCAGTATCCGAACAACCCCAACGTCGATTACATGTACTACCTGAAGGGGCTGGCAGGGTTCGGCGAAGATACGGGCCTGCTCGGGCGCCTGCTGTCGCAGGACATCTCGCAGCGTGACGCGAAAGGCGCGCGGGAGTCGTACGACGCTTTCCGCGAACTGGTCACGCGCTATCCGGACAGCAAATACGCTGAGGACGCGCGTGCCCGCATGCGTTACCTGATCAACTCACTCGCCAAGGCCGAGCTGCTCGCCGCCAACTTCTACTATGTTCGCAAGGGCTATATCGCGGCCATCCAGCGCGCACAGATCGTCGTGCGCGATTTCCAGACCTCGCCAGCGGCCGAAGATGCGCTGATCCTGATGGCGAAGTCCTACCAGGCGCTCGAGATGCCGGACCTGCAGGCCGACGTCGAGCGTGTGCTTGCGGTCAATTTCCCGGAAAGCCCGTACCTGCGCGCCCGGCGCTGATCACTCCGCGGGTGCGCGGCGCCGGGTCAGGAACCCGATCGCCTCGTCCTCACTGCGCGTCCGCGTAAAGGGCGGCAGGCTCGCCAGCACGGTACGGCCATAGGACTTCGTCAGCACGCGCTCGTCGAGAATCATCAGCACGCCGCGGTCATGCTCGTCACGGATCAGGCGGCCGGCCCCCTGCTTCAACAGCATTACGGCCTCGGGCAGCTGGTACTCGTTGAACGGGTTGCGCCCGGCGCGACGCAGAAGGCGGATCTTGGCGTCGACGACCGGATCGTCGGGTGGGGCGAACGGCAGCTTGTCGATGACCACGAGCGACAGCGCATCACCGCGGATGTCGATGCCTTCCCAGAAGGTGACGCTGCCGACCAGCACCGCGTTGCCGGCGCCGCGGAATCCGTCCAGCAGGGCGCGCCGGCTGCCGGTGCCCTGCACGAACAACGGCAGCGGCAGCGCGTCTTCACCCATCAGCTGCTGCAGGCGTGCCGAGACGCGATCGACGGCACGCAGGGTCGTGCAAAGCACGAACGCGCGTCCGCCATTGGCCTTGACGAGTGGCCACGCCGCCTCGGCGACCCGCTCCGGGAAACGGGTGTCATACGGCGACGGCATCGACTGCGGGAGATAGAGCAGCGCTTGCCGGGCAAAGTCGAACGGACTGTCCCAGCGCGCCGTCTCCGCGTCGTCGATGCCGAGTTCGGAAAGGTAGTGATCGAAGCGGCCGCCGGTCGTGAGCGTGGCCGAAGTCAGGATCCAGGCCTGCGGCTGCGCGGCACGCGCGCGCGCGAGGGCATGGCCGGCAGCAAGCGGCGTCTTGTGGAACTGCGCGCCGTGCGTCGTGACCGAAATCCAGCGCACGGTCGGCTCGGCCTCCGGATCGTGCTGAACACTGTCATCATCGGCGTCTGCACGCAGCGCTTTTTGCCAGTCACCCAGGGCGCGCCTGAGCTCCACGAGGCGCGCTGCCATGAGATCGAGCTCGGGATCACGGCCACGGTTGATCTCCACCGCACGGGCGAGTTCCGACGCCTCCGCGTCCAGCAGGCCGAGTGACTCCTGCAGGCGGCCCGCGTGCGGCAGGCGCGCCAGCGGCACGCGCGCTCCCGCCGCGAGGCCCAGATCACCGAGCGCCAGCCGGACGTCGCGCACTCCGCGCTCGAGGCGCGAGGTCAGCGCCGTCCACGCGGCGCCGTCGGCGGCGCGTGCGAGACCGAGTGCGCGGCAGTCACGCGCCAGCTCGAGCCACTGCGCGAGGGACAGTGTGCTGCCAAAGAAGTCCGCCGCAATGTCCGGCAGCTGATGCGCCTCGTCGAGCACCACCGTGTCGACGGTTGGCAGGAAGTCCCGGATGGCGTCGTCTCGCAGTGCGAGATCCGCCAGGAAGAGATGATGGTTGACGACGACGACATCGGCAGCCTGGGCTTCCCGCCGCGCCTTGAAGACGAAGCACTCGGCGAGGCGCGGGCACTCGGCACCCAGGCAGTTGTCGCGCGTCGACGTGACCAGCGGCCAGATGGCCGCGCTCTCCGGCACTTCGGCCAGTTCCGCGCGATCACCGCTCGCCGTCGTGCCGGCGAAACGCATGACCGCACGCAGTTGGCGGGCGTCCTCGCGCGTCGCAACCAGGGCGTCCGCTTCGGCCCGCGCCAGGCGATGCAGGCAGAGGTAGTTGGCACGCCCCTTGAGCAGCGCCGTGGCCGCGTTCAGCTTCAGCGCCTTGAGCACCGCCGGCAGGTCCTTGCGATAGAGCTGGTCCTGCAGTGGCTTGGTGCCGGTCGAAATCAGCAGCTTGCCGCCGCCGAGCAGCGCTGGCACGAGATAGGCAAAGGTCTTGCCAGTTCCTGTGCCCGCCTCCGCGACAAGCGTTCCGCCGTTTTGTATGACGCGGTGCACGGTGGCGGCCATCTCGGCCTGGGAGCCGCGCGGCACGAAGCCCGGTACCGAAAGTGCGAGCGCGCCGCCGGCCGCGAAGGCCTGCGTGACCTGCATGTCTGCTGAAGGAGCGGCTGCCGCCGTGGCGTGCCGACTCACGCCGGAATGTCGGGAACCAGGCGCATTTCGAGCAAGCGCACCGAATCCTTGATCTGCAGCTTGCGCTTCTTCATCCGTCGCAAAGCCAGTTCATCAACGCCCGGCTGCACCGCGAGCCGCTCGATCGCCTCGTCTAGATCCCGGTGCTCGATCTGCAATTCGATGATCCGCCGCTTGATGTCGTCCTGGTCCATTGTCGGTGCGAATCGTCAAAGTGGGCCTGAAAAGGGCGCGGTACCCGGAGCTCGGCAGTTCACGAGAGCGCCGATGATAGACTTCCTTCAAAGTCCGACCTATCAGCGTGTCCAGCTTCAAAGTCAACGTCTGCGTCGCCCAGCACATCGGGGACCGGCAAGAGCAACAAGACCGCGCAGCGATCATCACGAGCCCGCGTAATCCGGGCGCCATGCTCGCCATCGTCGCAGACGGCATGGGAGGACGGACCGGCGGTCGGTTGGCCGCGGACCAGGTCGTCAGCACAGCCGAAAACCTCTTCAAGGACATGACGGACCGGGACTCGACGTACCGGGACATGCTGCTGCACCTGGCCGCCGAAGCGCACACCGTCATCCGCCTGACCGCGATCGCCGCGGAAAAGGAGCCGCACAGCACGCTGTGCGCCCTCATCATCAAGAAGAACTACGCGATCTGGGCCAATGCCGGCGACAGCCGCCTGTACTTCTTCCGCAACGGACGATTGGTCCATCGCACCGAGGATCACACCTATGCGGAACAGCTACGGCAGGAAGGCCGCCACGAGGACGCCGAGCTCGCCGCTGTCCGCTACAAGAACATCCTGGTGAGCGCTCTGGGGATCAACAAAAAGCCCAAGGTCGCCATCGGCGAGGAAAACGCCCTGCGCGAGGGCGACATGTTCCTGCTGGCGAGTGACGGGCTGTGGGCGTACTTCGAGGACGAGGAACTTGGCGAGATCCTCTACAGCCAACCGCCGCGCGAGGCGTCGGAGCGCCTCGTCTCGCTGGCCCGGGAGCGCGCCGAAGGGCGAGGCGACAATCTGTCGGTCGTCATCATCCGCCTGGATCCGCAACCCAAGCAGGCGCTGCGCGGCCAGCCCTAGCGCGTCGCCGACGCAGCGGCCTCTTCGGCGCGCTTGCGCAGCGCTTCGCGCTCGGCCTCTTTCTTTTCCAGGGCCTGCTTGCGCTCCACGCGGCGGGCTTCACGCTTCTTGCGCTCCGCTTCGGCGTCCGCGGCCCGCTTGGCGGCGTCAGCCTGCTTCTGCTGATACTCGGCAGCGTTCTGGGCCCGCGCGGCCGCTTCCTGCTGCTCCTTCGCGAGCCGGGCGGCATGCTCCTGCTGCTTGCGTTCGAACTCCGCCCGGTTCTGTGCAGCCTCTTCGGGCGATTTGCCCGCACCCCTCGCCGCCGCATCCGCACTGCGTTGCTCTGCCTGCTTGCGCGCGGCAGCCTCTTTGTCGGCCCGCCCGGCCTCCTGCGCCGCCCGCTGCTTGCTCTCCTCCGCGCGTCGCCTCGCCAGGTCTTCCTGATCGAGGCGGCGCCTCGTGTCCTTGGCTTCGAGCTCGATGCGCTGCACGTCGCGCCGCGCAAGCTCACGCTCGCGCCGCACCTTCTCGCGACAGTCGTTGACGAAGAAGCCGCGGTAGCACTCGGCATCGCGCGCATCGAAGAGCTTTCTCTGCCGCTCCTCTTCCTGACGGGCCGCCTCGATAGCCGCATCGGCCTGCTCGCGCGTCGTGATGCTGCCAGCCGGGAAGCGCGTGGCGAAGTCTCCAGCACGGGCAGAGCCCGTCAGGAGCACAAGCAAAACGAGAACGAAGCAGCGCATGAGAAATAAACGCCCGAGGTGCTGATTTCGCCTACACGCGGACGATGTTCCGACGCGCAGATTCGAGATACTCCCGCGACTGCATCTCCTCGAGCCGCGAAACGGTGCGGGCGAACTCGCCAGCCAGTGCGCCAGACCGGTAAAGGTCGCCGGCCGGCACTTCGGCGGACAACAGCAGCTTGACGCGATGGTCGTAGAGCACGTCGACGAGCCAGGTAAAGCGCCGCGCTTCGGACGACTGACCGGCCGACATGCGCGGCACGTTGGACATCAGGACCGTATGGAACCGCGCGGCGATCTCAAGATAGTCGTTCTGCGAGCGCGGTCCGCCACACAGTACCGCGAAGTCGAACCAGACCACGCCGCCGGCACGCCGGCGGGCGCGAATCTGCCGCGCCTCTATCGTCAGCACAGGGTCGTCGTCGTCGGCTTCGGCCACGCGTTCGAACGCCGCCGTCAGCGCCGCCTCGGCCGCCTCGCCCCACGGCGTCAGGTAAGCCTCGATGCGCTCCATTGCCCGCCTGCGGTAGTCGATGCCGCCATCCACATGCACGACATCGAGCCGCTCCTTCAGCAGCGCGATCGCCGGCAGCATGCGGTCGCGGTGCAGACCGTCCGGGTAAAGCGCGTCCGGCGCGTAATTGGAGGTCATGACCAGTCCGACATTGAGCGCAAACAGGCGCTCGAGCAGGCGATACAGGATCATCGCGTCGGCGATGTCGGAGACATGAAACTCGTCGAAGCAGATCAGGCGATGGCGCCGCGCGATCCGTCGTGCGACCTCGTCGAGCGGGTCGGCGGTTCCCCTCAGCTCGTGCAGCTCCGCATGGACACTGCGCATGAACTCGTGGAAGTGCACGCGCGTCTTCCGGATCAACGGCACCGCGGCAAAGAACGCGTCCATCAGGAAGCTCTTGCCGCGGCCGACGTCGCCCCACAGATAGACACCGCGCGGCACCGGCGGCCGCACCAGCAGCTTCTTCAGCGCGTTGGAGCGATGCGCCTTATAGCCGGCCCACTCATCCTGCAGTTGCTGCAGCCGGACCGCGGCGCGCTCCTGTGCCGCGTCGAGCGAATAGCCACGCTGGGCCAGCAAGGCGTCAAGCTGGGAGCGGAACGGCACGCGGCGCGGCGACTGCGACGTTGACTGACGAAAGCCCGGTTCTAGAGGCCTGCACTCAGAAGTTGAGCGTACGTTTGTCGACCGCCAACGCCGCTTCCTTGGTCGCTTCCGACAGTGACGGGTGCGCGTGGCAAATGCGGGCGATGTCCTCCGACGAGGCACGGAACTCCATCGCCACCACCGCTTCGGCAATCAGCTCGGAAGCGAGCGGGCCGATGATGTGCACACCGAGGATCTCGTCGGTCGCGGCGTCGGCGAGAAACTTGACCATGCCGCTGGTATCGCCCAGCGCACGGGCCCGGCCATTGGCGGCAAACGGGAATGTTCCGGCGCGATATGCGCGACCGCTTGCCTTCAGTTGCTGCTCGGTCTGGCCGACCCAGGCGATCTCGGGCGAGGTGTAGATGACCCACGGGATCGTGTTGAAGTTGACGTGGCCATGCTGGCCGGCGATGCGTTCCGCGACCGCCACACCTTCTTCTTCCGCCTTGTGCGCAAGCATGGGTCCGCGCACGACATCACCGACGGCCCAGACGTTCGGCACATTGCTGCGGCATTCGTCATCGACGGCGACGAAGCCGCGCTCGTCGAGCGCAAGTCCGATTGCCTCCGGAGCAAGACCCGTGGTGTTGGGCACACGTCCGATCGAAACGATGAGGCGGTCCACCGAAAGCGTCTGGGTCGCACCGGCGGAGTCGGTGTACTCGACGCGGACTTCCTCGGCCTTGCCCTTCTTCTCGACGGCCACCTTCTCGATCTTCACTCCGAGCGAGATCTTCAGCCCCTGGCGCCCGAAGAGCTTCGCCGCCTCCCTGGCGATCTGCTCATCGACGGCGCCGAGGAACGCGGGCAGGGCCTCGAGGACCGTCACCTCGGCGCCGAGGCGACGCCAGACCGAGCCCATCTCGAGGCCGATGACGCCCGCGCCGATGACGCCTAGGCGCTTCGGCACTTCCGCGATTGACAGCGCCCCATCGTTCGAAAGGATGCGCTTCTCGTCGAACGCAGCGCCGGGCAAGGCGCGCGCGTTTGAGCCGGTGGCGACGATGACATGGCGGGCGATGAGCGTTTCCTCCGCCGCACCGCTGACCTTGATCTCGACTCCGGCATCGTTGCGGCCGACGAACGAACCGCGGCCGTGGAAGAACGCGACCTTGTTCTTCTTGAACAGGTACAGGATGCCGTCGTTGTTCTGCTTGACCACGCCGTCCTTGCGGGCAAGCATCTTCGCCAGGTCGAGACCCAGGCCCTTGACCTCGATACCGTGGGCAGCAAAGTGGTGGCCGGCCTGCTCGTAGTGTTCCGACGACTGCAGCAGCGCCTTGGACGGAATGCAGCCGACATTCGTGCAGGTCCCGCCCGGCGCCGGCCCGCCGTCCTTGTTCTTCCACTCGTCAATGCAGGCCGCAGCGAGCCCGAGCTGGGCCGCACGGATTGCCGCGATATAGCCGCCGGGGCCGCCCCCGATGACGACGACGTCGAAATTCTTGGCCATCCTTGCCTTTCGCCGTGCGCGCTACGTCTCGTCGCGCGGCACGAAGATCCAGAAGATGATGTACAGGACGACGGTGAATCCGCCGACCATCAGTCCGAGCACGAAGATGAGGCGCCAGATCCAGGCCTCGACACCGGTGACCGCCGCGATCCCTCCGCACACGCCGGCGATCCATTTGTCGTCGTTCGACAGGCGAAGGCGGTTGACCGGGAGCGAGCCGCCCGCGGGCGCACCCGCCAGCAGGCGCGCCTTTGCCGAGTCGAACTCGGCCTGGGTCAGCGCGCCGGAGAGAAGCAGGCGGTGCAGCTTTTCAAGCTCGTCAGCCACGGTCATCGCAATTCTCCGGCGGTTCAGACTTCGAGCAGCAGGCGCGCCGGGTCTTCCAGCGCCTCTTTCATCGTGACAAGCGACAGCACAGCCTCCCGCCCGTCAATGATGCGGTGGTCGTACGAGAGCGCAAGGTAATTCATCGGTCGCACCACGACCTGGCCGTTCTCGACAACCGCGCGGTCCTTGGTCGCATGCACGCCCAGGATGGCCGACTGCGGCGGGTTGATGATCGGCGTCGACAGCATCGAGCCGAACACGCCGCCATTGGAAATCGAAAAGGTGCCACCAGTGAGCTCCTCGAGCGCGAGCTTGCCCTCGCCGGCGCGCTTGCCGTAGTCCGCGATCTTCTTCTCGATGTCCGCGAACGTCATCTGGTCGGCGTCGCGCAGGATCGGCACCACCAGGCCGCGCGGCGAGCCGACCGCGATGCCGATGTCGAAGTAGCCGTGGTACACGATGTCGTTGCCGTCGACCGATGCATTGACGACCGGGTACTTCTTGAGCGCTGCCACCGCCGCTTTGACGAAGAACGACATGAAGCCGAGCTTCACGCCGTGCTCCTTTTCGAAGCGGTCCTTGTAACGGTTGCGCAGATCCATCAGCGGCTGCATGTTGACTTCGTTGAACGTCGTCAGGATCGCGGCCGTGGACTGTGACTGCACCAGGCGCTCGGCCACGCGCTGACGCAGCCGCGACATCGGCACGCGTTGCTCGGGCCGATCGGCCAGTCCCGACAGGTCGAGCGGCGCTTTCACTTCCGGCAAGGCCGCCTTCGCAGCTGCAGCGGCTGGCGCAGGAACCGGTGCCGGTGCCGTCGCGCCCGAGGCGAGCGCGCCCAGCACATCCCCCTTGGTCACACGGCCATCCTTGCCCGTACCGACCACCGATCCCGGCGGCAATCCGGCATCGGCCATGCGCTTGGCTGCCGCGGGCATGGCCACGCCGGCCGCAGCCGCGGGCGTTGGTGCGGCGGCCGGCTTCGGAGCCGAAGCCGGAGCGGGCGCGAGAGCCTGGGCCGGTGCCCCGGCCTTGCCGGCGGTGTCCACCGAAGCGATGACCTCACCCGACACGACTGTCGACCCGTCGCCCTTGATGATCTGGCCGAGCACGCCGGCGGCCGGAGCAGGAACTTCCAGCACCACCTTGTCGGTCTCGATCTCGATGAGGATCTCGTCCATCGCGACGGCGTCGCCGGCTTTCTTCTTCCACTGCAGCAGCGTGGCTTCCGCCACCGATTCGGACAGCTGCGGAACCTTGACTTCAACGAGTGCCATTTTCTTCTTTCCGGAATTTGCGTTGATCGCGTTCTGCCTGCGTCGCGCCATCCGGCCTGTTGAAGCGGGCGAACGGGGGTTCCCTCCCCCACCGCGCGCGACCCGTGCCGGCAGCGACTGCTGCGCGCGTTACTTGTTCAGGACGAGGCCCTTGAGCTTGCCGAAGGCCGTGTCGAGCAGCGCCTTCTGCTGCTCGACGTGCTTCGCGTAGTAGCCGACCGCCGGCGATGCAGACGGCGCGCGCCCGGCATAGCCGAGCTTCTGGCCATCGACCATGCTCTCGAGCAGGTGATGCTGCGTGTAGAACCACGGCCCCTGGTTGGCCGGCTCGTCCTGACACCACACGACCTCGGTGGCGTTCGGATACTTGCGGAACTCCGTGGCCAGCGCCTTGTGCGGGAACGGATACAACTGCTCGACCCGCAGCAGCACGACGTCGTCTTCCTTGCGCTCGCGCCGTGTGTGCAGGAGGTCGTAGTAGACCTTTCCCGAGCACACGACAATGCGCTTGACCTTCTTGGCTTCGATCGACGGATCGCGCTCGCCGATGACGGTCAGGAATTCGCCCCGCGAGAGCTCGGTGAGCTCGGACGCCGCGTCCTTGTTACGCAGCAGCGACTTCGGAGTCATGATGACCAGCGGCTTGCGGAACAGCCGGATCATCTGCCGCCGCAGCAGATGGAAGATCTGCGCCGCCGTGGTCGGCTGGGCAATCTGCATGTTGTTGTCCGCCGCCAGCTGCAGGAAGCGCTCGAGCCGCGCGGATGAATGCTCAGGACCCTGCCCCTCGTAGCCGTGCGGCAGCATCAGCGTCAGGCCCGACTGGCGCCCCCACTTCACCTCGCCCGAAGACAGGAACTGGTCGATGACCACCTGTGCGCCGTTGACGAAGTCGCCGAACTGCGCTTCCCAGACGACCAGCGCATTGGGCTCGGCGCTGGCATAGCCGTACTCGAAGGCCAGGACGGCTTCTTCCGACAGGACCGAGTCGATGACCGTGAACGGTGCCTGGGTATCCGACACGTGCTGCAGCGGGATGAAGGTTCCCTCGTCCCACTTCTCGCGATTCTGGTCGTGCAGCACCGCATGGCGGTGGGTGAAGGTTCCGCGGCCGGAGTCCTGCCCCGTGATGCGAACGGCATAGCCGCTCGCGACCAGCGACGCGAAGGCGAGGTGCTCGCCCATGCCCCAGTCGAGCGGCTGCCTGCCCTCGGCCATCGCACGGCGATCCGCGATCACTTTCTCGACCAGCGGGTGAACCTTGAACTGGGGCGGGATCGTGGTGATGCGCTCGCCGAGGCGCTTCAGTTCGGCCAGCGGCACCGCAGTGTCAGCGTGGTCGGTCCACTTGCGGTTGAGAAAGGCCGACCAGTCGACCGCAAACTTGCTCTTGTAGTTGGTGAGCACCGGGTCCGACGTCGTGCGGCCCTCTTCCATGGCGGCGCGATAGGCCTTGACCATCTGCTCCGGCAGATCGGCCGCGATGGTGCCCTGGGTCACCAGCTTGTCGGCGTAGACCTTGCGCGTGCCGGGATGGGCGCCGATCTTCTTGTACATCAGCGGCTGCGTCACGGCCGGCGTGTCCTGCTCGTTGTGGCCAAGGCGACGGAAACAGACAATGTCGACGACCACGTCGAGGTTGAACTGCTGGCGGTAGTCCAGCGCCAGCTGAGTCACAAAGACCACCGCTTCGGGATCGTCGCCGTTCACATGGAACACCGGCGCCTCGATCATCTTGACGACGTCCGAGCAGTAGATCGTCGAGCGCGTGTCGCGCGGGTCGGACGTGGTGAAGCCGATCTGGTTGTTGATGACGATGTGCACCGTGCCGCCGGTGCCATAGCCGCGCGTCTGCGCGAGGTTGAGCGTCTCCATCACGACGCCCTGTCCGGCAAAGGCCGCGTCGCCGTGCACCAGCACGGGCAGCACCTTGTCGCCCTCCTCGTCACCGCGGCGTTCCTGGCGCGCGCGCACCGAGCCCTCGACGACCGGGTTGACGATCTCGAGGTGCGAAGGGTTGAACGCCAGCGAAAGATGCACCGGGCCGCCGGGTGTCGAGATGTCGCTGGAAAATCCCATGTGGTACTTGACGTCGCCCGCGGGCAGGTCGGAGCCCGACTTGCCTTCGAACTCAGCGAACAGTTCCTTCGGCATCTTGCCCAGCGTGTTCACCAGCACGTTGAGGCGGCCGCGGTGCGCCATGCCGATGACGATCTCTTCCACCCCGGTGGCGCCGGCACGCTGGATCAGCTCATCCATCGACGCGATGAAGGTCTCGCCCCCCTCGAGCGAGAAGCGCTTCTGGCCGACATACTTGGTATGAAGATAGCGCTCCAGCCCTTCGGCGGCGGTCACGCGCTCCAGGATGTGGACCTTCTGCTCGGCGGTGAAACTCGGCGTCGAGCGGGTCGACTCCAGGCGCTGCTGGATCCAGCGCTTCTGCGCCGGATCGGAGATATACATGTACTCGGCACCGACGTTTCCGCAATAGGTCTGGCGTAGCGCCGTGACGATCTCGCGCAGCGTCATCTGCTCCTGCCCGAAGTACGTGTTGGACGCCGAGAAGACGGTGTCCATGTCGGCTTCGGTCAGGTCATAGAACCCCGGTTCGAGTTCGGGAATCGCCGGCCGCTCCTGGCGCTGCAGCGGATCGAGGTTGGCCCAGCGATTGCCGAGGAAGCGGTAGGCCGCGATGATCGACTGGACGTGGACCTGCTTGCGTGCGACCGAAAGGTCGGTCGGCGCCACCTTCGGCTGGAAGGCGCCCGCCTTCGCGCGCTGCGCGAAGGACTCGACGATCGGCGCATGCGCGACGTCGCGTGAACTGGCCGAGCCGTCGGCGGCCGGCACCAGCTGCATCTGGTCGAAGTAGGCGCGCCACTTGTCGGGGACGGAGCCCGGATTGTCGAGATAGCGCTCGTAGAGCTCCTCGACGTACGGCGCATTGCCGCCAAACAGGTACGAATTGACCTGGAACTGTCGCATCATCGCCTTCACCTTTCAGAACGAGTTTCTCGTTGAAGATGCCCGGCGTGGCGGTCGCGAAGCCTCCAGCACCGGCGACAACGCGCTCCGGATTCCGGTGCGGTTGCCGAGAGCACCGGCAGCGTTCGGGCCACCGGCGGCAAGCGCGGGATGCTACCACTGCACGGGCGGATTTCATCCTTGTGTGGCGCACATGCCGCGCCGTTTCGTACGGCGAGCGTACGGCGCCGCCCGGGAATACACTCCCGCGCACCACAAAACTCGCCGCCAAGACGGACGAGGAGGAGACACGTGCAAGCGACGGACATCCGTCGTCCCGACTACTTTCATCGAGTCGTGGACTGCCAGTGGGCGTGCCCGGCGCACACCCCGGTTCCCGAGTACATCCGGCTGATCTCGAGTGGGCGTTACACCGACGCCTACATGGTCAATTGGCAATCGAATGTCTTTCCCGGCATCCTCGGACGGACCTGCGACCGGCCCTGCGAGCCGGCTTGCCGCCGCGGACGCGTGGAGGAGAACCAGGTTTCGCGGCCCGAACCGGTGGCCATCTGCCGGCTGAAGCGCGTTGCGGCGGATCTCAAGGGCGACATCCAGCGCCGGTTGCCGAAACGGGCCGGGCGAAAAAACGGCAAGCGCATTGCATGCATTGGTGCGGGCCCGGCTTCGCTGACCGTCGCCCGCGATCTTGCCCCTCTTGGCTACGAGGTCATCGTCTTCGACCAGGACCCGAAGGCCGGCGGCATGATCCGAACGCAGATTCCGCGCTTTCGCCTGCCCGAGGAGGTCATCGACGAGGAAACCGGCTACGTGCTCGGGCTCGGCGTCGAGTTCCGCGGCGGCGTGCGCATCGATTCGATGAAGGCACTGCTCAAGGATGGTTACGACGCGGTCTTCGTCGGCTCTGGCGCACCGCGGGGGCGCGACCTCGACCTGCCGGGCCGCCGTGAAGCCGCTGCGCACATCCACATCGGTATCGACTGGCTGTCGTCCGTCTCTTTCGGGCACATCGCGAAAGCAGGCAAACGGGTCATCGTCCTCGGCGGCGGCAACACCGCGATGGACTGCTGCCGGACCGCGCGACGGCTGGGCGGCGAGGATGTCAAGGTCATCGTGCGCTCGGGTTTCGATGAGATGAAGGCCTCCCCCTGGGAAAAGGAGGACGCCCAGCACGAAGGCATACCGATCCTCAACTTCCTGGTGCCCAAGGCCTTCCTCCACGTCAGTGGCCGCCTGACCGGCATGACTTTTGGCAAGGTGAAGGCCGTTTACGACGATCGCGGCCGGCGCTCGCTGGTGCCGACCGGCGAACCGGACCAGACCTTCGCGTGCGACGAAGTCCTGGTCGCCGTCGGGCAGGAAAACGCCTTCCCATGGATCGAGCGCGATGCGGGCATCAGGTTCGACGACAACGGCATGCCGGTGCTCGACGCGACCACGCTGCAGTCGACGCTGCCGCATGTGTTTTTCGGGGGTGACGCGGCACTCGGCCCCAAGAACATCATCTGGGCCGTTGCCCAGGGCCATGACGCGGCCGTGTCGATCGACAAGTTCCTGCACGGCGAGGATGTGCATGAGCGCCCGGCCCCGGGCGTGACGCTCGTGTCGCAGAAAATGGGCATCCATGAGTGGAGCTATGACAACGAGGTCGCGGCCGACACGCGCTTCAAGGTGCCCTGGCGCGATGTCAGCGAAGCGCTGCGGAGCATCAAGGTCGAGGTCGAACTCGGGTTCGACGCCGCCACGGCGTGGAAGGAGGCCCAGCGCTGCCTCAACTGCGACGTGCAGACCGTGTTCAGTGCGGTGCAATGCATCGAATGCGACGCCTGCGTGGACGTCTGCCCGACCGACTGCATCAACTTCATCGCCAATGGCGAGGAGTCGGAACTTCGCGGACGGCTGCGCGCCCCGGCGCCGGATCGCGATCAGGCGCTGTATGTCTCGAGCGAACTGAAGACCGGTCGCGTCATGGTCAAGGACGAAAACGTCTGCCTGCACTGCGGACTGTGTGCAGAGCGTTGCCCCACCGGCGCGTGGGACATGCAGCGCTTCCGGCTCGACGTGACGCATGCCGGCCGCGGCTGCCGCGTGAAGCAGAAGGAGGCCGCCTGATGAACCCTCCGAAGGACGGGCGACCCCGGACCGAGGGCGCGGCGCACGCCGCCCGCCCCGCGCGGATCGCCGCCGTCAACGACTTCGTCGTCAAGTTTGCCAACGTCAATGGCTCCGGGTCGGCCAGCGCCAACGAACTCTTCGCCCGCAGCATCCTGCGCATGGGTGTCCCGGTGTCACCGCGCAACATCTTTCCCTCGAACATCCAGGGCCTGCCGACCTGGTACGAGGTGCGGGTCACGGAGCAGGGGCACCTCGGCCGACGCGGCGGAGTCGACCTGATGGTGGCGATGAATCCGCAGACCTGGGACCGCGACCTCAAGGAAATCGAACCCGGCGGCTACCTGCTGTACGACTCGACCCGCCCGACGCCGCCGAGCCGGCTGCGCGACGACATCTACATCTTGCCGGTGCCGCTCACCGAGATCGCCGCGGCGAAGTTCTCCGACCCCAAGGAACGCCAGCTGCTGAAGAACATCATGTACGTCGGCGTCCTGGCGGCCACACTCGGCATCGAGCCCGAGGTCATCGCCCAGCTGCTTGGCGAGCAGTACAAGGGCAAGGACCGGCTGGTGAAACCCAACCTCGAAGCGTTCATGACGGGCCTGCACTACGGCCGCGAGCACCTCGAGGATGCCACTGAGCTGCGGATCGCGCGCAGCGACAAGGTCGGCGACCGGATCTTCGTCGAGGGCAATGCGGCGACTGCGCTGGGCTGTGTCTATGGCGGAGCCACCGTCTGCGCCTGGTACCCGATCACACCGTCGACCTCGGTGGCCGAAGCCTTCCAGAAGTACTGCGCCAAGTTCCGCGTCGACGCCGCCACCGGACGCAACAAGTACGCGGTAGTGCAGGCCGAGGACGAACTCGCATCCATCGGCATGGTGATCGGCGCCGGCTGGAACGGGGCGCGGGCGTTCACCGCCACCTCGGGGCCGGGCGTGTCCTTGATGACGGAGTTCATTGGCCTGGCGTACTTCGCCGAAGTGCCGGCGATGATCATCAACGTGCAGCGCGGCGGACCGTCGACCGGCATGCCGACCCGAACGCAGCAGTCGGATCTGCTTGCCTGCGCGTACGCCTCGCATGGCGATACCAAGCACGTGCTGCTCTTTCCCGAAGACCCGCACGAGTGCTTCGAGTTCGCGGCCGCCGCACTCGACCTGGCCGAGCGCCTGCAGACGCCGGTGTTCCTGATGACCGACCTCGACATCGGCATGAACCATCGCCTGTGCCGGCCGTTCAAGTGGGACGACAGCCGGCGCTATGACCGCGGCAAGGTGATGGACACCGCCACGCTCGAGTCCGGCGCCGACTTCGGCCGCTACCTCGACGTCGACGGCGACGGCATTCCCTACCGGACGCTGCCGGGCGCGCACGCAACCCGCGGCGCGTACTTCACGCGCGGCTCGACCCGGGACGCGTACGCGCGCTATTCCGAGGTCGGCTCCGACTACGTCTACAACATGGAGCGGCTGCTGCGGAAGTTCGACACCGCCAGGACCCTGGTGCCGCAGCCGATCATCGGGCGCGCGCAGGGCAAGGCCGCCGCCGGCGTCATCTACTACGGCTCGACCAGCCCGGCAATGGCGGAAGCACTTGCGCTGCTGCGGGCGCAGGACGTGCAGCTCGACCACCTGCGCGTGCGCGCCTTCCCCTTCCCGGACTCCGTCGCGGACTTCATCGCGCGCCACGAAACCGTGTTCGTCGTCGAGCAGAACCGCGATGCGCAGCTGCGCACGCTGCTGGTCAACGAACTGGGCATCGACCCTGCCCGGCTGGTGCCCGTACTGCACTACGACGGCACGCCGATCACCGCGCGCTTCA
>DAOMFI010000001.1:45408-98748 GCA_035429725.1 Burkholderiaceae bacterium
GCCCGGCTGGTGCCCGTACTGCACTACGACGGCACGCCGATCACCGCGCGCTTCATCGTCAACGCGGTCGCGGAGCGCGTGCAGGCCCGCAACGTGCGCGCACTCAAGCCCGGCATGGCGGCCTGAGGAAAATTCGATGACCTATCTCGCCAAGCCCCGCCTGCATCACCCTGACCTGCCGACCAACGCGCTCGGGCACACGCGGCGCGACTACGAGGGCAAGATTTCGACGCTCTGTGCCGGGTGCGGCCACGATTCGATCTCGGCGGCCATCATCCAGGCCTGCTGGGAGCTTTCGATCGAGCCGCACCGCGTGGCCAAGCTGTCGGGCATCGGCTGTTCTTCGAAGACGCCGGACTACTTCCTGGGCAACTCCCACGGTTTCAACTCGGTTCACGGCCGCATGCCCTCGGTCATGACCGGCGCGAATCTCGCCAACCGGGATCTCATCTACCTGGGCGTGTCAGGCGACGGCGATTCGGCGTCGATCGGCCTCGGTCAGTTCGCACACCTGATCCGGCGCGGCGTCAACATGACCTATATCTGCGAGAACAACGGGGTCTACGGGCTGACCAAGGGCCAGTTCTCGGCCACCGCCGACCGCGGCTCCAAGTCCAAGCGCGGGGCGGTCAACCGCGACGCTCCGATCGACATGGTGTCTCTGGCGCTGCAGCTCGGCATCACCTACGTCGCGCGCAGCTTCTCGGGCGACAAGGACCAGCTCGTGCCGCTGATCAAGGGCGCGCTCAGCCACCGTGGCGCGGCCCTGCTCGACGTCATCAGCCCGTGCGTGGCATTCAACAACCATGCCGGCAGCACCAAGAGCTACGACTACGTGCGCGAGCACAACGATGCCGTCAACCGTCTCGACTTCATGCCTCGGCGCGAAGGGATCGTGGCCTCGTACGAACCGGGCGAGGTCATCGAGATCACGCAGCACGACGGCAGCCGGCTGCGGCTGCGCAAGCTCACGGACGGCTTCGATCCGGGTGACGCGCTGGCGGCGATCAGCCACATCCACCAGCACCACGCGCGCGGCGAGATCGTCACAGGCCTGCTCTACGTCGACCCGTCCGCCGATGACCTGCATGAGCACCTGAACACGGTGCCCACGCCGCTGAACCGGCTGACGGAGTCTGACCTCTGTCCCGGATCCGCAGCGCTCGAACGGCTCAACGCCGAACTCGCCTGAGCGCGCCAGCGTCCTAAGCTTCCCGCCCGCCGCTGGGCCATCGAACGATGGCCTGTAACGGTGTGCGTGCCGTTGCCCCAGATCAATGCCCTTGCGGCGTTCAAGGTCGATGCTCCTGCCTACGTGAGGCTTTCCGCCTCATCGCCCGCGGCAACCTCGCGCAGACGAGGGCGCGGGATCACGCAGCGCACGGGAGAGCACCATGGCGCAGGCGAATGGCGCACAGGGATACGAGATCCTTGCGCGTGAGGACTACTCGGACGTCACCTACATGCTGGAGGTGGCCCACCCGATGATGGCGAAGGCGGCCAAGCCAGGCCAGTTCGTCATCGTCATGGAGCACGAGCACGGCGAGCGCATCCCGCTCACCATCGCCGACTTCGACCGCGAGCGCGGCACGATCACGCTGGTCATCCAGGCCGTCGGCAAGACCACGAAGGAAATGCAGGCCGGCTGCAAGGTCGGGTCGCGCCTCTACGCGATGGTCGGCCCGATGGGCATTCCGAGCCACATCGGCAAAGCGAAGAAGGTGATCTGCGTCGGCGGCGGCCTCGGCGTCGCGCCGGTCTACCCGCAGGCGCGCGCCTACAAGGAAAGCGGCGCTTATGTCATCGGCGTGGTCGGCTTCCGCAACAAGGAGCTGATGTTCTGGCAGGACAAATTCGCCAAGGTCTGCGACGAACTGATCGTCTGTACCGACGACGGCTCCGCCGGCATCAAGGGTCTGGTCACCGAAGGCATCAAGCAGGCGGTGGCGAAACACTCCGACATCGACGAGGTCGTCGCGATCGGCCCGCCGATCATGATGAAGGGCTGCTCCGAAGCGACCCGCGCGCACGGCATCAAGACGATGGTGAGCCTGAACCCGGTGATGGTCGACGGCACCGGCATGTGCGGCGGCTGCCGCGTCAAGGTCGGCGATCAGGTCAAGTTCGCGTGCGTCGACGGTCCCGACTTCGACGGTCACCAGGTCGACTTCGACGACCTGATGTCGCGGCTGGTGCGCTACAAGCGCGCGGAGCACGATGCACTGGAGCGCTGGCAGGAGTCGTGCCGCATCCGCGCCGACAAGATTGTCGACCTGAAGGCCGCCGTGCTCGGAACCGAAACCGAGGTCCCGATCGACGTCCAGCCCAGCACCGACGGCTGAACGAGGAGCCGAGTCCATGGCCACAGCCAAGAAGAAGACGATCCGCACGATTCCGCAGGAGCGGACGCCGATGCCGGAGCAGGACCCGAAAGTGCGGGCCCGCAATTTCGAAGAAGTGGCCTGCGGCTACCGGCTCGAGGACGCGCTGCGCGAAGCCGAGCGCTGCCTGCAGTGCCCCGATGAGCCGTGCGTGCGCGGCTGCCCGGTCAACATCGACATTCCGTCCTTCATCAAGAAGATCAGCGAGAAGCACTATCACGGGGCCTACGAGGTCATCACCGACACCAACCTGCTGCCTTCCGTCTGCGGCCGCGTCTGCCCGCAGGAGAACCAGTGCGAAGGCGTGTGCACGGTCGGCGAGACGCTCGAACCCGTGGCCATCGGACGGCTCGAGCGCTTCGTCGGCGACATGGCCATCGCGGAGGGATGGGAGAACGTTCCCTACATCGAACCTTCCGGGTACAAGGTGGGCATCGTGGGCGCCGGGCCGGCTGGCATGGCCTGCGCGGCCGATATGGCCAAGGCCGGCTGCGAAGTCATCGTCTACGAGGCGTTCCACACGCCGGGCGGGGTGCTCAAGTACGGCATCCCGGACTTTCGCCTGCCCAATGACGTCATCGATGCCGAGATCCAGAAGCTGCGCAACCTCGGCGTGCGCTTCGAATGCAATACGCTGGTCGGGCGGCTGTTCACCATCGAACAGATGGTCACCGAGATGGGCTTCCACGCCGTATTCATCGGCACCGGGGCCGGGTATCCGAGCTTCATGGGCATCCCCGGCGAATCGCTCAACGGTGTGCTGTCCGCCAATGAACTGCTCACGCGCTGCAACCTGATGCGGGCGCGCGACTTCCCCAACTTCGACACGCCGCTGCAGCCCGGCAAGCACGTCGCCGTCATCGGCGCGGGCAACACGGCGATGGACGCGCTGCGCGTGTCGCTGCGCCTGGGTGCCGAGTCGGTTCATTGCATCTACCGCCGCTCGAAGAAGGAAGCGCCGGCACGGGTCGAAGAGATCCACCATGCGGAGCAGGAAGGCGTCGATTTCAACTGGCTGACGAGCCCGGTCGAGATCCTCGGCGACAAGAACAACAACGTCCGCGCGCTGCGCTGCGTGAAAATGGAGCTCGGCGAGCCCGACGACTCGGGGCGGCGCCGTCCGGTCGTCGTCCCCGGCAGCGAGTTCGAGTTCGAGGCCGACATGGTCGTGTTCGCGATCGGCACGAATGCCAATCCCATCCTCGGCCAGACGGCGAAGCTCAAGCTCAACAAGTGGGGCTACATCGCCACCGACGAAAGCCTCGCCACGTCGATGGCCGGGGTCTGGGCCGGCGGCGACATCGTCACGGGCGCGGCCACGGTCATCCAGGCGATGGGCGCGGGCCGCAGGGCAGCGCGCGCGATGAAAGCCTACCTCGGCCTGCGTGACAGCGACGCCGTCTACGACACCGGGACCGGCGGCTCGCTCTTCGGCATCCCGCGCGAAGAGCACGGTTTTGCGCAGATCCGCGTCGCCCGCTAGCCGCGCCGCGCCACCGGAACCCGAAAGCAAGGAAGAAGCATGAGCGCAGTCCTCGAACGCCCGTCGGCCAAAGGCAAGGCCGGCACCAAGCCTGCGGTGAAACTGCCCGAGCACATCGTTGAAGTCATCAGCGACTCCGGCGAAGGCGCCCAGCGCTGCGGCCAGGCATTTGCCTCGATCGCGGCCCGCAGCGGCAACGGCATCTGGACCGTGGAGATCATTCCGGCCGAGATCCAGCCGCCCGCGCGCAGCGTGGCCGGCGCCAGCGGCATCCGCATCCGCGTGGGCTCGAAGCATGTGAACAACGGCGGCGACGAGACAGACCTCGTCGTCGCCTTCAACGAGCAGGTGCTGCTGGGACGGGTGCGCGCCGGCGAGCTCAAGCAGGGCGCCACGATCCTGCTCGAGAACATCTGGGCCGAGCACCGTGACCCGGCTGTCGTCAAGTCCTACACCGACGCGGTGCAGGCACTGAAGAAGGCCGGGTTCCGCGTCATCGACCTGCCGCTCGAGAAGGAGTGCCGCTCGCTGATGAGCGACCCGCGCCGCGGCAAGAACATGTTCGTGCTGGGCGTGCTGGCGAGCATCTACAGCCTCGACCTGCAGCTTGCGCGCGACCAGATCGCCCTCACCTTCGGGAAGAAGGATCAGAAGGTCATCGATTCCAATGTCAGGCTGATGGAGGCCGGCTTCGCGTGGGGCGAAGCCAATCTCGACTTCAAGTACGAGATACCGGCCGAACGAGCCAGCGTGCCGCAGATCGTCGTCAACGGCAACACGGCGATCGCGCTCGGCGTCATCGCCTCGGGCATGGACATCTGCGCGATGTATCCGATCACGCCGGCGACGTCGGCCTCGCACTACCTGTCGGAGTGTTTCGAGAAGGTCGGCGGCATCGTGCACCAGGCCGAGGACGAAATCGCCGCCTGCGCCTTCGCGATCGGCGCCTCCTACGCCGGCCGCTGCGCGGTGACGATCACCTCCGGGCCGGGCTATTCGCTGAAGCAGGAAGGCATCGGGCTGGCGGTGATGGCGGAGATCCCGCTGGTCGTCGTCAACGTGCAGCGCGGCGGGCCCAGCACCGGGCAGCCGACGAAGGTCGAGCAGGCCGATCTGCTGACCTCGATCTACGGCAGCCACGGCGACGCACCGAAGGTCGTGCTCGCGGTGACCAGCATCGAGGACTGTTTCTATTCGATGATCACGGCGCGCAAGATCGCCGAGACCTTCAACATGGTGGTCGTGGTCCTGACCGACGCCAGCCTTGCCACGGCGCAGCAGCCGTTTCCCCGCCCGAAGTTCAGCGAGGAGTGGCTGGCGCCGCCCATCGACCAGTCGCCCTTGCCCGAGGGCGCGAAACCCTATGACTGGGACAAGACGACCGGCATCGCGCGGCGGTTCTCGCCGGGGCAGCCGAACGGCATGCACACCGTGACCGGTCTGGCGCACGACCGCGCGAGCAAGGTGGCGTACGACCCCATCATCAACGAGGAAGGCCTGCGCATGCGCAGCCTGAAGCTGGCGACGCTGCAGAAGACGCTGAAGACGCCGCCGGTGTTCGGCGACCCCGAAGGCGATCTGCTGGTCGTCGGCTGGGGCAGCACGCAGGGTGTCATCGAGGAGGCGGTGCAGCGACTGCGCGACGAAGGGCTCAAGGTCTCCGCGCTGCAGATGCGCTTCATCCAGCCGATGCCGTCGGGCATCAAGGACATCTTCAAGCGATTCCGCAAGGTGATGACGGTCGAAGGAACGTGGGCCGATCGCCCGCACGAAGACGAGATGATCGACGAGGAAAACCGCCGCTATGCGCCGCTGGCGATGATGCTGCGCGCGCGCACCCTCGTCGACGTCGACTGCTGGACCGAGGCCAAGGGCCAGCCGATCAAGCCGGGCCAGGTGGTCCAGGCTCTGCGCGCCAAGCTGGCCGAATAACCCGCAGCCAAGGAAACCTGCCGATGGGCTCCGCTCTCAGCCAATTCATCATCAAGCTGCACGAGGAACACCGCAGCCTCGAGGACTACCAGGGCGGCATACCGCGGTGGTGCAGCGGCTGCGGCGACAATGCGATCCTCACCGCAGTCCAGCGCCTGTGCCGGGACGAGAACCTCGCGCCCGAGCGCACGGTGTTCGTGTCGGGGATCGGCTGCTCGAGCCGGTTCCCGCACTACATGAAGACCTACGGCTTCCACGGCATCCATGGCCGCGCGTTCCCGATCGCCGAAGGCGTGAAAATGGCGCGCCCCGACCTCGCCGTGTTCGTCAACACCGGCGACGGCGACTGCTGCTCGATCGGCGCGGCGCACTGGATCCACGCGATCCGGTACAACATGAACCTGACCGTGATCCTGCACGACAACCAGATCTACGGCCTGACGAAGAAGCAGGCGTCGCCGACCTCGCAGATCGGCACCAAGAGCAACACGACGCCGCGCGGCAGCGTGCTCGAAGCGATGAACCCGCTGACGGTCACCCTGGGCGTGCAGAACGCCTCGTTCGTCGCCCAGGGCGTCGACTGGATGCCCGAGGTGCTGTACGACATCATCGCCAAGGCCTACCGGCACCGCGGCTTCTCGTTCGTGCGCATCATCCAGCGCTGTCCCGAGTGGCTGCCGAAGACGTTCGAGGCCTGGGTGCACGACCCGGCCAAGACGCTGCTGCTCACGCACGCCAACGGCCTCACGCCGAGCGCCGAGACGAGCCGCATCTACAGGAACCAGCGCGAGCACGATCCGCTGGACATCCACCAGGCGCGTGAGATCGCGTCGTCCGTGGACCCGATCCCCGTCGGCATCCTGTACCACGACCCCAGCGTGCCCTGTTACGAAGAGCTGCGCGGTGCCGGTGCGCCCCGTACCGCCGCAGCGATCCGTGCCGGACTCGACCGGGAGTTCGACAAATTCACGATCTGGCCGGACGAGGCACGCGACGAGCGCGCTGCCTGACCCGCCCCACCCATCGAGGTTCGCCGCCATGGACATGGCCGCCAAGTTCCAGGACCAGACGGTCTTTCACATGACCGGCAAGCGCGCGGGCGAGGGGCTCGCGGAGCTGGCGCCCGGTCTGCGCCCCGCCCTCCTCGCGGCCTATCGCGACCTGACCCGGCTGCGTTACGACTATCCGGTCTTGTTGCTGAAGCGTGACACGGGCGGCCACTACGTCAAGTCGCTGTCGACGGTGATGGGCGAGCTCATCGCCGGCATCGCGCCGCGCGGCATCGAGGGCGAGCGCGTGCGCAAGCAGCTGCTGCGGCTCGAGCGCGAGATCCGCACCCTGTCTGCCGGCGGTGCACGCGGTTCGCTCAAGGAACTGTGGCTGCAGGCCGTGGACAAGGCGGCGGGCCGCGATGACGACGTGCGGATCGCGCTGCGCGAGGCCGTCGCCTCGCTCGAGGACGATGGCGAGGTCATCGACTGCGACCGCACGCTGGCCGCGCGCTTCCTTTCACGTGCCTGGCACGCCGTTCACGCCGAGAAGGCGAACCAGTTTCGCAGCCAGGTCGATCACCTGGTGCGCAGACTGTCTGACATCCTGCGTGCCGCCTTCGCCCATTCGCAGGCCGGCCAACAGCCGGAGGCCCTGAAGTCAGGCTTCGGCACGCTGCACGACTCGGTCTTCGACTTCTCCGCGATGTCGCGCCTGGTGGCGCGCAACGTGCCCCAGGATGAGCTTCCGCCTCAGCGCCGGAAGCGGATCGAGTGGGCCCTCGGAGTGCTCCGGAGCCAGCCGTTCTACCCCGATTCCGCGCAATCCGGGTCCGAGGCAACCTACGGGTTCGTCTTCAGCGACTGCGCGACGGCGATCGAAGCACACCGCACGCGACTCCCGAAGCTGGTCGAGATCGTAAAGGCGGTGGCCATTGCCGACCTCGAGGCTCGCGGCGGCTATGTCGAGGCCGACCACGACGCCTTCTTCGAGCGCTTCGACGAGCATGCGCTGACGGCGGAGGACCTTGCCCAGTTCCCCGACTATCTCGTCTGCATTCCGCCGGAGCGCAACGATGCGCCCGAAAACGCGATGCTGATGGAGATGCTGTCGGCCGGCATGCCGGTCAAGGTACTGGTGCAGCACACCGACCTGCTGGAAGAGGCCGCGATCGGTCAGGGTCACTTTGCGTTCGGCATCCGCAGCGCGCGGTTGGCCACGACGGCCATGGGGCTGGGCGGCATGTTCGTCCTGCAGTCCGCGGTTTCGAACCTCTACGCGCTGCGCGATCGCGTTCGCCGCGGCATGAGCTGCCGCGGGCCGGCGCTGTTCAGCCTGTTCACCGGTTCGCCAGCCGAAGCGAGCGACCTGGCGCCTTACCTGACGGCCGCGGCCGCGATGAAGTCGCGCGCGTTCCCCGCGTTCACCTACGACGCGAACGCCGGCAACAACTGGGCCACACGCTTTTCATTCGAAAACAACCGCAATCCGGAGGAAGACTGGCCGATCGAGGAGTTCGCATACGCCGACGACGACCTGCAGCGCGTGCAGGAACAGGTGCGATTCACCTACGCCGACTTCGTCCTGTGCGACCGGCGCCATGCACACCACTTCGCCGTCGTCCCGCGCGACCGCTGGACGACCGCGATGCTGCCCGTAGCGGACTGGCTGGCGCTGTCAGAGAAGGAAGCCGCCGAACGCATTCCGTTTGTGCTGGCCGTCGACGATGCGAACCGGCTGTACCGCGTGATCGTCGACTCGCGCCTGGTGCAGGCGACGCGCCGCTGCGTGCTGCTGTGGCATCGGCTGCAGGAGCACGGCGGCATCCACAACTCGCACGCCGAGCAGGCGCTGGCGCGTGAGAAGGCGGCGTGGGAAGAGCAGAAGCGGCAGGAACTGGAGGCGATGAAGCAGGCCGCCGGCGCAGCCCCGTCCATCGCAGCCGCAGACGTAGCCGCTGCACCCGCCACTGCGGCGCCTTCGGCACCTGCGGCACCGGCCGAGGCGGCCGCCGAGACCGCCCGGCCGCCCTCGGACGAGCCCTGGATCGAGACCATCCGTTGCTCGAGTTGCAACGAATGCCAGAACATCAACGACAAGCTCTTCGGCTACAACGAAAACAAGCAGGCCTATTTCAAGGACCTCAGCGCCGGGACGTACCGGCAGATCGTCGAGGCGGCCGAGGCCTGCCAGGTCGCGATCATCCATCCGGGCAAGCCGAAGAATCCGAACGAACCCGGGCTCGAGGAGCTGCTGGAGCGCGCGAAGCCGTTCCTGTAGCGCAGGATGGCGCCGGGCCGGCGATGAAGATCCAGCGCTCGGACCTGTCCCACGGTCATGAACTCGAGGGCGCGGTCGTCGTCATCGACGTGCTGAGGGCCTTCACTACCGCGGCCTATGCGTTCGCAGCCGGAGCGCGATCCATGATCGCGGCCGACTCGCTCGATAGCGTCGAACGGCTGCGCCGCCTGCATCCGGGTGCGCTGACATTGGGCGCCCTGCCCGGCGGTCGGCCCGTGCCCGGGCTGGACTTCGGCAATTCTCCGGCCGAAATTGCCGGCCGCGACCTGTCGGGGACAACCCTGATCCTGTTCACGGCCGGCGGAGTCAAAGGCCTGGTGGATTGTGACCACGCCACGGAAGTGCTCGCGGGCAGCCTGGTGTGTGCCCGCTCGACAGCGCGGTACATCCGCACGCTGGCGCCGTCCACGGTGACGCTCGTCATCACCGGGTTGTGGACCGACCGCGACGGTGACGAAGACCACGCCTGTGCCGACCTGATCGAGGCGTACCTGCGGGGGCAGAGGCCGGACGCCGCCGAGTACGAAGAACGCGTGCGCCGGTCGGACTTCGGCCGCCGGTTCGGCGACCACGCCCACCCCCACCTGCCCGCCGCCGATCTTGATCTGTGCGCTGCGGCCGACCTTTTCGGATTCGCGATGCCGATGCGCCGAAGCGACCACGGACTCGTCATCGAGCCGGTGGCGCTGGCTGCGCTGCCGATCGCCTGACGAATGGTCGATTTGACAGCGAAATTCAGGCGCGGCATCGTCAGTCGACCATGGCGATGCGCAATCTAGTCGCGGTCCTGATGGCCGGCCTGCTGGCAGCACCGGTGCCGGTCCTGGCGCAGCTGTACAAGTGGCTCGACGCGGATGGCGTCGTCAACTACGGCGACCTTCCTCCACCGAACGCAACGAATGTGCAGCCCGTAGGCCCGGCCTCGCTGAGCGTCGTTCCCGGCGTGCCCAAGGAGCAAATGGAAGCCATGCGCGAGCGCGACGAGCAGCGCCGGCAGGAAGCGCTGCAGCGCGAGGCCGAAGAGGCGCGCGCCCGAGCCAGCGCGCGTCCGCCCGCCGGGGCGCCCTCCGAACTGCAGACGTACGAAGAGTATGCGTACGACTATGACTACGGTCCGATCTTTGGCTACGGACCGCCCCGTGTCCGCCGGCCCGGTGGAAACCGGCCGCGTCCGCATCCCCCTATCGCGAGGCCAGCGCCGCCGGTCCTGCCCATGCCGCTCGGGGAACCTTCGATACTGCAGGGCCGCTGACCGCAGTCAGCGCCAGCCAGCCCGGGAAGTGCCCGCAAAAAAGAGCGGCGCCAGCAGGCGCCGCCCTCATTCAAGCCGAATGCGTTTCAGCGCTGCGCGATCGGCTTGACGTCGCGCTTGACCGAGCCGACGAAGAGCTGCCGCGGCCGGCCGATCTTGTATTCCGGATCCGCAATCATCTCGTTCAGCTGCGCGATCCAGCCCACGGTGCGGGCCAGCGCAAATATGGCCGTGAAGAGCGGCACCGGTATGCCGATCGCCTTCTGCACGATGCCCGAGTAGTAGTCGACGTTCGGGTAGAGCTTGCGGCTGACGAAGTAGTCGTCTTCCAGCGCGATCTTCTCGAGCGCCATCGCCAGCTTGAACAGCGGGTCGTCGTGCAGGCCGAGCGAGTCCAGCACCTCATTGCAGGTCTCGCGCATCAGCTTGGCGCGCGGGTCGTAGTTCTTGTAGACGCGGTGGCCGAAGCCCATCAGCTTGACGTTGCTGTTCTTGTCCTTCACCTTGGCGATGAACTCGCCGATCTTTTCGACTCCGCCCTGCTTCTGGATGTCGTACAGCATGTTGAGGCAGGCCTCGTTGGCGCCACCGTGCGCCGGGCCCCACAGGCACGCGACGCCGGCCGCGATCGCCGCGAACGGGTTCGTGCCGGAGGACGCACAGAGCCTCACCGTCGATGTCGATGCGTTCTGCTCGTGGTCGGCGTGCAGGATGAAGATGCGGTCCATCGCGCGCACCAGCACGTCGTTGACCTTGTAGTCCTCGCACGGCGTGGCGAACATCATGCGCATGAAGTTGCCGGCGTACGAGAGTTCGTTGCGCGGATACATGTACGGCTGGCCCACGGTGTACTTGTAGGCCATCGCGACCAGCGTCGGCATCTTGGCGATCAGGCGGATCGCCGAGACCTCGCGCTGCCAGGGGTCGTTGAGGTTCATCGAGTCCGGATAGAACGCGGACAGCGCCCCGACCAGCCCCGTCATCACCGCCATCGGGTGCGCGTCGCGGCGGAAGCCGCGCATGAAGAACTGCATCTGCTCGTTGACCATCGTGTGATTGGTCACGCGCTTGACGAAATCCGCCTTCTGCGTCGGATTCGGCAGCTCCCCGTACAGCAGCAGGTAGCAGGTCTCGAGGTAGTCGCACTTCGTGGCCAGCTGCTCGATCGGGTATCCGCGATAAAGCAGCTCTCCCTTGTCGCCGTCGATGTAGGTGATGGTCGAGTTGCACGACGCCGTGGACAGGAATCCCGGGTCGTAGGTGAACTTGCCGGTCTTGCCGTACAGCGCCCGGATGTCGATCACGTCGGGCCCGATGGTGCCCTTGTAGATCGGCAGCTCCATCGTCGGCGTGCCGTCGGAGAACGTCAGGGTGGCCTTCTCATTGGATGGGGTCAGTGCCATGGTCTTCTTCCCGGGTTCGAGGTGATTTCAGGCGGTTCAGACGGACCGAAGCCCGTCCAGGACAGTGCGAACGGCATTGTCATCGAGAGTGCCGGCCGGCTCTTTGCGCGCCAGCAAAAGGTCGAGAAGTTCGTTGTCCGGCAGGTCCAGGAGCGCCTCCAGCGCCAGGACGTCGTCGACCGTGAGGCTCGCCTCGTGCCGGTCCAGGTACCGGGTGACGATGATGTCGTTTTCCAGCAACCCGCGGCGGGCACGCCAGCGCAGCCGGCGCCGCTCGAGATCGCCGATCACGACGGGGTTCACACTCAGACTTCGCGGCGGACCAGCATGTCGCGGATCTTGCCGATCGCCCGGGTGGGATTCAGCCCTTTCGGGCAGACGTCCACGCAGTTCATGATCGTGTGGCAGCGGAACAGCCGGTAGGGATCGTTCAGGTTGTCGAGCCGTTCGTTGGTGGCCTGGTCGCGGCTGTCGGCAATGAAGCGGTAGGCCTGCAGCAGCCCGGCCGGGCCGACGAACTTGTCCGGGTTCCACCAGAAGCTCGGGCAGGAGGTCGAACAGCAGGCGCACAGGATGCACTCGTAAAGGCCATCCAGTTCCTCACGTTCCTCGGGCGACTGCAGGCGCTCCTTCTCCGGCGGCGGCGTATCGTTAATCAGGTAGGGCTTGATCGAGTGGTACTGCTTGAAGAACTGCGACATGTCGACGATCAGGTCGCGGATCACCGGCAGGCCGGGCAGCGGCCGCAGCACGATCGGCTCCTTCAGGTCGCGCAGGTTCGTGATGCAGGCCAGGCCGTTGCGGCCGTTGATGTTCATCGCGTCCGAGCCGCACACGCCCTCGCGGCAGGAACGGCGGAACGCGACGCTGTCGTCGAAGTCCGCCTTGATGCGCATCAGCGCGTCCAGCAGCATCTTGTCGTTGGGCTGCAGCTGGACGTCGAGCTTCTGCATGTAGGGCTTTGCGTCCTTGTCCGGGTCGTAGCGGTAGATCTCGAACCGTACCGTCCGCGTGCCGGCGGCGGCTGAGGCAACAGCCCCTGATTCCACTTTCGTCGTCGCAGTCATCGCATTCCCTCGATTGCGCCGCAGACGTGAAGTCGCGCGCCTTGCCGTTGTGATGAAGAAATTCGTCTGGCTCCGCCAGCGAATTTTTCCGATCCGATCGGACGAAAGTAGGTTTGCACTTTCGTCCGCCTCCTAGAACGTCCGCTTCTTCGGTTCGAATGTCGGTACCGTGAGAGGCTTCATGTTCACCGGTTTGTAGTCGAGCCGGTTGCCTTCGGAGTAGAAAAGCGTGTGCTTCATCCAGCGGGCGTCGTCGCGGTCCGGAAAGTCGTCGCGCGCGTGCGCGCCGCGGCTTTCGGTGCGGGCCGCCGCGGAAACGATCGTCGCCTTGGCGGTCTCGACCAGGTTGTCGAGCTCGAGCGCCTCGATTCGCGCCGTATTGAAAACCTTGGACTTGTCGCCGATCGCCACGTGCTTGGCGCGCTCGGCCAGATCCATGATCTTTGCCACGCCTTCGTCGAGCAGCTTGCCGGTGCGGAACACGCCGCAGTGAGTCTGCATCGCCTTGCGGATGGCATTGGCGACGTCCTGCACGCGTTCGCCCTTGTCGCGCGACTCGAGCGCCGCCAGGCGCGCCGCCGTAGCGTCACCGGCATCCGCTGGCAGCGGGCGGTGTTCCTGCGCCTTGAAGTTCTGACCGACGATATGGTTGCCCGCCGCGCGGCCGAACACCACCAGGTCGAGCAGCGAGTTCGTGCCGAGCCGGTTGGCGCCGTGCACCGAGACGCACGCGCACTCGCCGATCGCGTACAGCCCCGGCACGACCGAGTTCGGATTGCCGCCCTTGGGTGCGACGACCTCGCCGTGATAGTTGGTCGGGATGCCGCCCATCTGATAGTGAATCGTCGGCACGACCGGGATCGGCTCCTTGATCGGGTCGACGTTGGCAAACTTGATCGCGATCTCGCGGATCGACGGCAGCCGCTTCATGATCGTGTCGGCGCCAAGGTGGTCGAGCTTCAGCAGCACGTGGTCCTTGTGCGGACCGCAGCCGCGCCCTTCCTTGATTTCCTGATCCATGCTGCGCGAGACGAAGTCGCGCGGCGCCAGGTCCTTCAGCGTCGGCGCATAGCGCTCCATGAAGCGCTCGCCGTTGCAGTTGAGCAGGATCCCGCCCTCGCCGCGCACGCCTTCGGTGATCAGCACGCCGGCGCCGGCCACACCCGTGGGGTGGAACTGCCAGAACTCGAGGTCCTCGAGCGGAAGGCCGGCTCGCGCCACCATCCCGAGGCCGTCGCCCGTATTGATGTACGCATTGGTCGACGCGTCGAAGATGCGCCCTGCGCCTCCGGTGGCCAGCACCGTGACCTTCGATTCGAAGATCATCACATCGCCGGTTTCCATCTCCAACGCGACGACGCCGACGACAGCCCCCTCCGCGTCGCGAATAAGATCGAGCGCCATCCACTCGACAAAGAACTGTGTGCGGCTGCGCACATTGCGCTGGTACAGCGTGTGCAGCAGAGCGTGGCCGGTACGGTCCGCCGCCGCGCAGGCGCGCGGCACCGGCTTTTCACCAAAATTCGCGGAGTGCCCGCCGAACGGCCGCTGGTAGATCGTGCCGTCCGGGTTGCGGTCAAAAGGCATTCCGAAGTGCTCGAGTTCGTAGACGACCTTAGGGGCCTCGCGACACATGAACTCGATCGCATCCTGATCGCCGAGGTAATCGGAACCCTTGACCGTGTCGAACATGTGCCAGAGCCACGTGTCCTCGGTCATGTTGCCGAGCGACGCGCCGATGCCGCCCTGAGCGGCCACCGTGTGCGAGCGGGTCGGAAAGACCTTCGATAGAACCGCGACGTTGAGCCCCGCCTCCGCCAGCTGGAGGGAACACCGCATGCCCGAGCCGCCGGCGCCGACAATCACCGCGTCGAAGCGACGACGGGCCACTTTCGATGGAGCGACCATGGCTCAGACTCTCCAGAGGATCTGCACGGCCCAGACCGCGCAAAAGAGCAGCCACAGCACCGACAGGGTCTGCAGCATGAGGCGGACCCCCGTAGGCTTGACGTAGTCCATCCAGATGTCGCGCACGCCGATCCACGCGTGATAGAACAGCGCGAGCAGCGCCACCAGCGTCACGATCTTCATCGGCAGCGGCACGAATATTCCAGCCCACGCGTCGTAGCCGCTGGCGGCGCCGAACACCAGGCGCAGTACGACGAGCAGCGAGAACGCGGCCAGGATGATCGCCGTAAGACGCTGCAGCAGAAATGCGCCGACGCCTTTGTGCGCGCCGACGACGATGCGCCTGGAGCCGATACCTTCGGTCGAGGTGGTCGAGTTCATCAGAACACTCCAAAGAGCTTGAGTGCGACCAGCGCCGTCAGCGGCAGGCTGATCCAGAACACAACGAGCGCACTCGTGCGCGCGGCCGCCCTCTCCACTCCCAGGTGCATGTCAAGCAGCAGGTAGCGGATGCCCGCGATCAGGTGATGGAGAAAGGCCCAGACCAGCAACAGCAGCACCAGCTTGACGAACCAGTGCGACGCAATGTCGGCGAGGCGAGCGAAGCTGAGCTCGGACATCAGGCTCAGGTCGAACAACCACAGAATCAGGGGTAATGTGAGAAACAGCACCGCCCCGCTCACGCGGTGCAGGATCGAGACCATGCCCGGCGGCGGCAGCTTGTACTGCAGGATCTGGGTGACATGGATGTTGCGGATCTGCGGACGGGCTTTGCCGGCGACTGAAGTGGAGCTCATCGTTATCGTGTTGTTGGCGCCCTGAGAGGACGCAGTATTCTGAACGAATTGATGCGACGGTCCAAATCAGGTCAGCGTGTTGCGATAGTGGTAATGCGTCGTCTCGTACAGGCCGCGCCGCACTTCGACAGGACGGTCGCCGTATGAATACGAAACGCGCTCGACCAGCAGCAGGGGCGAACGCTCGCCCACGCCGAGCAGTTCCGCCGCAGCGCGATCGGCACTGACTGCCCTGAGGTTCTCTTCCGCGCGGATCATGCGTATACCGAACTCGGTCTCGAAGAGGCCATAAAGCGGACCCTTGTATTCGGCGAGCCGCTCCGCGGTCAGTCCCTTGAACTGCGCGCCCGGCAGCCAGATCTCCTCGACCACGATCGGATCCGCACCGAAGCTCAGCAGGCGGCGCAGGTAAACGACAGCATCGCCGGTGCGCAGTTCGAGCAAACGTGCGATGTCCGCCGATGCCCGTGTGCGCCGGCATTCGAGGAAGCGGCTTTGCGGCGCGGCGGGTTCGCCTTCGTCGGGAATGACGCGCAGGAAACGGAACTGAGCGCGTGGCTCATGGTGGGTGGCAACGAAGGTCCCCTTGCCCTGCCGGCGCACGAGCAGGTTTTCCGCCGCCAGTTCATCGACCGCCTTGCGCACAGTCCCCTGGCTGACCTGGAAGCGCGCTGCCAGCTCGATCTCGCTGGGGATCAGTTCGCCGGGCTTCCACTCGCCCTGATCCAGGCTCTTCAGCACCAGATCCTTGATCTGGCGATACAGCGGCGAGAACACCGGCGGCCGCGCGGGCCGGGCCGGGGCCTCAGTCGAGTCGTCGTTCGTGGCCACGGAGCGATTTCAGCACAGGCTGAGCAGTGATGTGTGACCTGGATTAAATCATATGTCTTATATAAGATATAATAACAATGCCCGACGTGCCGATTCCTTGCCATTGCGCCCACTTCCTGCCACTTCCCGCCGCCCCGGATGGATCGCCCGCTGCCAGCTGACCGCCCACCCAGCTTCACCCGGACGCGCCCAGCGCTGCGGGGTACGGACGCGCCGGCGGGCGGCGGCATTCCTGCCGCGGACACTGAGCCGGATCACTGCGCGCGCCGATTCGCAGCAGTACACTCGACCGGCTTTCCCGGCCGCGTTTGTGAGCGGCCTCGCGATACCGAACGCACGCTTCTCGTCCTGCCTCCGCCCGCGCCCGAATCCATCATCACCACTCGCACCTCCAGGAGACCATTCCCATGAGCAAAGCACCCGTACGCGTTGCCGTCACCGGCGCAGCCGGCCAGATCGGGTATTCGATCCTCTTCCGCATTGCCTCGGGTGAAATGCTCGGCAAGGATCAGCCGGTAATCCTGCAGTTGCTCGAGATTCCGGACGAGAAGGCTCAGAAGGCGCTCAAGGGCGTCATGATGGAACTGGACGACTGCGCGTTCCCGCTGCTTGCCGGGATGGAAGCCCACAGCGACCCGGCGACCGCCTTCAAGGACACCGAGATTGCACTGCTGGTCGGCGCCCGTCCGCGCGGACCCGGAATGGAGCGCAAGGACCTGCTGGCCGCCAATGCGCAGATCTTCACCGCGCAAGGCAAGGCGCTCGACAAGTCGGCCAGCCGAAACGTCAAGGTGCTTGTCGTCGGCAATCCGGCCAACACGAATGCGTACATCGCGATGAAATCGGCGCCATCGCTGCCCAAGGGCAACTTCACGGCAATGATGCGGCTCGACCACAACCGTGCGCTGTCGCAGCTGGCCGCCAAGACCGGCAAGCCCGTGGCCTCGATCGAGAAGCTGGTCGTGTGGGGCAACCACTCGCCCACGATGTACCCGGACCTGCGCTTCGCGACCATCGGCGGCCAGCCGGCCAAGCCGATGATCGATGACGCCTGGTACCGCGACACCTACATGCCAACCGTCGGCAAGCGCGGCGCGGCGATCATCGAGGCGCGCGGACTCTCGTCGGCGGCTTCGGCCGCCAACGCGGCGATTGACCACATCCGCGACTGGGTGCTCGGAACCAATGGTCGCTGGGTCACGATGGGCGTCCCCTCGGACGGCGGCTACGGCATTCCGGAAGAGATCATCTACGGCGTGCCGTGCACCTGCGCCGGCGGCAAGTACGAAGTCGTCAAGGGGCTCGCGATCGACGAGTTCTCGCGCGGCAAGATGGACAACACGCTGAAGGAACTGCTCGAAGAACGCGACGGCGTCAAGCATCTGCTGGGTTGAACGCAATCGAGAGCCGAAGACGAGGAGACAAGCGCATGAGCCGATCCGCCGGAGCCCGCTTCCGCCAGGCACTGAAGGAGGAACAGCCGCTGCAGATCGTCGGCACCATCATCGCCAACCATGCGTTGATGGCGCGGCATACCGGGTTCCGCGCGATCTATCTCTCGGGCGGAGGCGTGGCAGCCGGCTCGCTTGGAATGCCGGATCTCGGCATCAACACGCTCGACGACGTCCTGACCGATACGCGACGCATCACCGATGTCTGCGATGTGCCGCTGCTGGTCGACATCGACACCGGCTTCGGGCCGAGCGCCTTCAACATCGCGCGCACGGTCAAGTCGCTGATCAAGGCCGGCGCCGCCGCCTGTCACATCGAGGACCAGGTCGGCGCCAAGCGCTGCGGGCACCGGCCCGGCAAGGAAATCGTCACAACCGACGAGATGGTCGACCGGGTCAGGGCAGCGGCCGACGCCAAGACCGACCCGGAGTTCTTCCTGATCGCGCGCACCGATGCCATTGCCGTCGAAGGCATCGATCGCGCGATCGAACGCGCCGTCGCCTGCGTCGAGGCCGGCGCGGACGGCATATTTGCCGAGGCAGCCAGGGATCTCGCAACCTACCGCCGGTTCGTCGATGCCGTGAAGGTGCCGGTCCTCGCCAACATCACCGAGTTCGGCGCAACGCCGCTGTTCAGCGTGCAGGAGCTCGGCGCGTCCGGCGTGGCGATGGTGCTCTATCCGTTGTCCGCCTTCCGCGCGATGAACAAGGCTGCCCTCAATGTCTACACCGCCCTGCGCCGCGATGGCAGCCAGCAGGCTGTCGTCGACACGATGCAGACGCGGATGGAGCTGTATGACGTGATCGGCTACCAGGCGTACGAGGATCGCCTAGATCAGCTGTTTGCCAAGCGCAAGTGACTGTGCCCCGATGCAGGGCTGAGTGCAAATAAAAGAGGAGCTGAGGAGAAGCCATGAACGACACACCTGCCGCCGCCCCGAAGGTCAAGAAGTCCGTCGCCCTGTCGGGCGTGGTTGCCGGCAACACCGCGCTGTGCACGGTCGGGCGCACCGGCAACGACCTGCACTACCGCGGCTACGACATCCTCGATGTCGCCGAGGCCTGCGAGTTCGAGGAGATTGCGCACCTGCTGGTGCACGGCAAGTTGCCCAACAAGCCGGAGCTGGCGGCCTACAAGGCGAAGCTCAAGTCATTGCGCGGACTGCCGGCCAACGTAAAGGCTGCGCTCGAGTGGCTACCGGCATCGAGCCATCCGATGGACGTGATGCGGACCGGGGTCTCCGCGCTCGGCTGCGTTCTGCCGGAGAAAGATGACCACAACGTTCCCGGCGCAAAGGACATCGCCGATCGCCTGATGGCGTCGCTGGGGTCGATGCTGCTCTACTGGTACCACTACAGCACCAACGGCCGCCGCATCGAGGTCGAGACCGATGACGATTCCATCGGCGGCCACTTCCTGCACCTGCTGCACGGAAAGCCGCCGAGCGAACTGTGGGTCAAGGCGATGCACACCTCGCTGATCCTCTACGCCGAGCACGAATTCAACGCCTCGACCTTCACCGCGCGCGTCATCGCCGGTACGGGGTCCGATTTCTATTCAGCCATCACCGGCGCCATCGGTGCCCTGCGCGGCCCGAAGCACGGCGGTGCCAACGAAGTGGCCTTCGAGATCCAGAAGCGCTACGAGACGCCCGACGAAGCGGAAGCCGACATCCGCCGCCGGGTCGAGGCCAAGGAAGTCGTCATCGGCTTCGGGCACCCGGTCTACACCGTCTCCGACCCGCGCAACAAGGTCATCAAGGAGGTCGCGCGCTCGCTGTCGAAGGATGCCGGCAGCATGAAGATGTTCGCCATCGCCGAGCGGCTGGAAAGCGTCATGTGGGACATCAAGAAGATGTTCCCGAACCTCGACTGGTTCAGCGCAGTCAGCTACCACATGATGGGCGTGCCGACTTCAATGTTCACGCCGCTGTTCGTGATTTCGCGGACGAGCGGCTGGAGCGCGCACGTCATCGAGCAGCGGCTCGACAACAAGATCATCCGGCCGAGTGCAAACTACATCGGGCCCGATGACCTCAAGTTCGTTCCGCTCGCGAAGCGGAGCTGATGGGCGAGGCGACCATCAACGGCCTGACAGTCCGCCGCGCGCAGCGCGGGGACCTGCCACGCCTGCTCGAACTGCTGGCCGACGACGCGCTCGGAAAGAACCGCGAGGGCGTGGGCAGCGATGATCCGGCGTACATCCGTGCCTTCGATGCGATCGACCGCGATCCAAACCAGCAGCTGATCGTTGCCGACCTCGACGGCCGCGTCGTCGGCATGCTGCAGATCACCTACATCCCGGGCCTGAGCCGCCGCGGCGCCTGGCGCGCCAACATCGAGGCGGTGCGGGTCGACAGCGGCGTGCGCGGGCGCGGTATCGGCGGCTGGCTGATGGCACGCGCACTCGAACACGCACGCAAGCGCGGCTGCCGGCTGGCGCAGCTGACCAGCGACAAGCGGCGCGCCGAGGCCCATCGCTTCTACGACCGGCTCGGATTTGCCGACTCGCACGTCGGCTACAAGCTGCTGCTGGAGACCACCGAGTGACTGCGGCGGTGCCTGCGCCGTCCGCCCCCTGGAACTGATTGAACGCAAAGAGAAAGGAACCACCCGACATGGGCAGCCACATCAGCAACGTCCGACCGAAACCCGACAAGGTCCTGGTGGACATCGCCGATTACGTCATCAAGTACAAAGTCCGGAGCAAGGAAGCGATCGACACAGCGCGCTACTGCCTGATGGACACGCTCGGCTGCGGCTTCGAGGCGCTCGAGTACCCAGCCTGCACCAAGATGCTGGGCCCGGTCGTGCAAGGCACGGTCGTGCCAAACGGCGCCAAGGTGCCGGGCACCCAGTTCCAGATGGATCCGGTCAAGGCCGCCTTCGACATCGGTGCGATGATCCGCTGGCTCGATTTCAACGACACGTGGCTCGCGGCCGAATGGGGCCACCCGTCGGACAACCTCGGCGGCATCCTCGCCACCGCCGACTGGCTGAGCCGCAATGCCGTGGCAGCCGGCAAGAAGCCGCTGACGGTGGCCGACGTGCTGGTCGCGATGGTCAAGGCCCATGAGATCCAGGGCTGCATCGCGCTGGAAAACTCGTTCAACAAGGTCGGCCTCGACCACGTCGTCCTGGTCAAGGTGGCCTCCACGGCGGTCGTCGCCCAGATGCTGGGGCTCACGCGCGACGAGATCATCAACGCAGTTTCGCTGGCCTGGGTCGATGGCCAGTCACTGCGCACCTACCGCCACGCGCCCAACACCGGCTCGCGCAAGAGCTGGGCCGCAGGTGACGCCACCAGCCGCGCCGTACGCCTGGCGCTGATCGCGAGGACGGGCGAGATGGGCTATCCCTCGGTGCTTTCCGCCAAGGGGTGGGGCTTCTACGACGTGCTGTTCAAGGGCAACGAGTTCAAGTTCCAGCGGCCCTATGGCAGCTACGTGATGGAGAACGTGCTCTTCAAGATCTCCTTCCCCGCGGAGTTCCACTCGCAAACCGCGGTCGAGGCCGCGATGACGATCCACGGGGAGCTCAAGAAGCTCGGCAAGACCGAGAAGGACATCAGGAAGATCACGATCCGCACCCACGAGGCGTGCATCCGCATCATCGACAAGAAGGGGCCGCTCAACAATCCGGCCGACCGCGATCACTGCATCCAGTACATGGTCGCGGTGCCGATCCTCTTCGGGCGGCTCACGGCCGCCGACTACGAAGACTCGATCGCTGCCGATCCGCGCATCGACGCGTTGCGCGAGAAGATCGAGTGCGTCGAGGACAAGGCCTTCACCAAGGACTACCACGATCCGAACAAGCGCTCGATCGCTAATGCACTGACGGTCGAGTTCACCGACGGCAAGAAGCTGAAGGAGGTCGTCGTCGAGTACCCGATCGGGCACAAGCGGCGCCGCAAGGAAGGGATGCCGGTGCTGGTCGAGAAGTTCAGGACCAATCTTGCGCGCGTCTTCCCCGCCAGGCAGGCCGCTGCGATCCTGGACCTGTGCCTCGATGCCAAACGGCTCGATGCCACTCCCGTCAACGAATTCGTCGACCTCATGGTCATCTAGCAGCCCAACCGCACACGAGGCTCTCCCATGGCTCACAACGCATTCAATTCCCTGCAGGACTTCACGATCGGCGCCAAGAAAGGCAGGCTCTACAGCCTGGCGGCGCTGGAGAAGGCCGGCCTTGCCAAGATCTCGCGCCTGCCGGTGTCGATCCGCATCGTCCTGGAGTCGGTGCTGCGCAACTGCGACGGCGTGAAAGTCACTGAAGATCACGTGCGGCAGCTGGCGAACTGGAAGCCGAACGCCGACCGCACCGACGAGATTCCCTTTGTCGTCGCCCGCGTCGTGCTGCAGGACTTTACCGGCGTGCCGCTGCTGGCGGACCTGGCGGCGATGCGCAACGTCGCCGACAGCATGGGCAAGAATCCGAAGACGATCGAGCCGCTGGTACCGGTCGACCTGGTCGTCGACCACTCGGTGATGATCGACCACTACGGCGGCAAGGACTCGCTCGACCTCAACATGAAGCTCGAGTTCCAGCGCAACCGCGAGCGTTACGAGTTCATGAAGTGGGGCATGCAGGCCTTCGACACCTTCGGCGTCGTGCCGCCGGGCTTCGGAATCGTGCACCAGGTCAACCTCGAGTATCTGGCGCGCGGCGTGCACCGCAAGGACGGCGTCTACTACCCGGACACGCTGGTCGGCACCGACAGCCACACGACGATGATCAACGGCATCGGCGTCGTCGGCTGGGGTGTGGGTGGCATCGAGGCCGAGGCCGGCATGCTGGGCCAGCCGGTGTATTTCCTCACGCCGGACGTCGTCGGCGTGCACCTGAAGGGCAAGCTGCGCGAAGGTGTGACTGCCACCGACCTCGTGCTGACCATCACCGAGATGCTGCGCAAGGCCAAGGTGGTCGGCAAGTTCGTCGAGTTCTTCGGCGACGGCACGGTGTCGCTCGCGGTACCCGACCGCGCGACGATCGCCAACATGGCGCCCGAGTACGGCGCGACGATGGGCTTCTTCCCGGTCGACGAGAAGACGATTGCCTACTTCGAGGGCACCGGACGTACGCCGGACGAGATCGCGGCCTTTGAGGCCTACTTCCGCGCGCAAGGTCTGTTCGGCGTGCCGAAGGCCGGGACGATCGACTACTCGACGGTGCTGACGCTCGACCTCGCTACTGTGGCGCCTTCGCTCGCCGGGCCGAAGCGCCCGCAGGACCGCATTGAAATCGGCAACGTCAAGAAACAGTTCACGTCGCTGTTCTCGAAACCCGTCGCCGACAACGGCTTCAATCAGCCGGCAGCCCGGCTGAAGCAGCGCTTTGCTTTGCCCGGCGGCCACGGCCATGCCGAGGGCAAGACTGCCGACGCCCCGACGGGCGCCGCGCGCGACCTCGCGGAAATGACCGCCAACCGGCCGATGACGAAGCCGGCGCGCGAACACGAAGTTCACGACACCTCGATCGCCGATGGTGACGTGCTGATCGCCGCCATCACCTCGTGCACCAACACGTCCAACCCTGGCGTATTGCTTGCCGCGGGGCTCTTGGCCAAGAAAGCGGTCGAGAGGGGGCTGACGGTGAAGCCCCATATCAAGACGTCGCTTGCACCGGGCTCGCGCATTGTCACCGACTATCTGACAAGGACGGGGCTGCTGCCCTACCTCGAGAAGCTCGGCTTCAGCGTCGCGGCCTACGGTTGCACGACCTGCATCGGCAACGCCGGCGACCTCGCTCCCGAGATCAATGAAGTGATCACCAAGAACGATCTGGTGTGCGCGGCCGTGCTGTCAGGCAACCGCAACTTCGAGGCGCGCATCCACCCGAACCTGAAGGCGAATTTCCTGGCCTCGCCGCCGCTGGTTGTCGCCTATGCGATCGCCGGCACCGTGCTGAAGGACCTGATGACCGAGCCCCTGGGCAAGGGCAAGGACGGCAAGGATGTCTGGATCGGTGATGTGTGGCCGACTTCGGAAGAAGTCCACGCGCTGATGAAGGCTGCGCTGGATCCGCAGGCGTTCGAGGCGAACTACGGCAAGGTGAAGTCCGAGCCGGGCGACCTCTGGCAGAAGGTCGGCAGTGTCACCGGTCAGGTCTACACGTGGCCGAAGTCGACCTACATTGCCAAGCCGCCCTTCTTCGACGGCTTCACGCTGAAGCCCAAGCACGCGGAGCTCGGTGTCCGGGCGGCGCGGGCGCTCGGCATCTTCGGCGACTCGATCACGACGGACCACATATCGCCCGCGGGTTCGATCAAGGACACCTCGCCAGCCGGCAAGTGGCTGGTCGAGCACAAGGTGCTCAAGCCGGACTTCAATTCCTATGGCGCACGGCGCGGCAATCACGAGGTCATGATGCGGGGGACGTTCGCCAACGTGCGCATCAAGAATTTGATGATTCCGGCAAAGCCGGACGGTTCACGCGTCGAGGGCGGCCTGACGATCCATCAGCCGTCGGGCGAGCAGATGCCCATTTACGACGCGGCGATGCGCTACATCAAGGATGGCGTGCCCACCGTCGTCTTCGGCGGCGAGGAGTACGGCACCGGTTCGTCGCGCGACTGGGCGGCCAAGGGCACGCAACTGCTCGGGGTCAAGGCCGTCGTCGCCAAGAGTTTCGAGCGCATCCATCGCAGCAACCTCGTCGGCATGGGCGTGCTTCCGCTGCAGTTCATGCCGGGCGAAGGCGCGGACACGCTGGGCATCCGCGGCGACGAGATGTTCGACATCGAGATCGAAGGCGAACTGCGGCCCCAGATGATGGTGACGCTGCTGGTGTTCGGCAAGGACGGCGAGAAGCAGATCCCGGTCAAGCTGCGCATCGACACGCCGATCGAGGTCGAGTATTACAAGCACGGCGGCATCCTGCCGTTCGTCCTGCGCCAGCTGCTGGCGGCCTGACGAAGCAAGACCTGTCCCGTGCGCGCCGCGCGAGCGGCGCGGCGCGCACCGATGACGCTGAAACCCACCACCGCAGGCCCGCCAACGATGCACCACGACGAGCACCCCCGGGAGTTCCCGCCAGTCCAGACGCGTGACGACGGCGCGTCCCGCGGGTCCTCGGCACTGCCGCTGCTGCTGCTCGGCCTGCTGGCACTGATGCTCCTGCAGACCTGCCTCGGGCGTTAGCCGGCGCGCACACGGGCGGGACAGGCGGCACCGGTGCGCGCCGCGATCCGTGTGCTAGCCTGATCAGGCCTCTCCGAACGCCTGAGCATGCCCGCTGATTCCGCGCAGACCGTCATACCTCCTGCGGCACGACTCGACCGGGAACCGGCCGGCGCGGTGCTCCGGCTGAGCGGCGCCTGGCGGCTTGCAGGACTGCTGGCCATCGAACGCCAACTGGCCGGTCTGAAACTGCCCGCCGATCTCGCGCTCGACGGTGCCGCCGTGACGGACATCGACACCGCGTCCGCGCTGCTCCTGCTGAGCCACCTGAAGAACGCCGGCATCGACGTGCAGCGACTTCCGCTCGCAGGTTTCGCGGCCAACGAGGCACGCATCGTCGAGCAGGTCCGCAAGCGCTTCGACGAGATCACGACGCCCTGGCCGCACCGGCGGGAAGGCCTGATTGCCCATATCGGCCGCGAGACGATAGCGGTGATCCGGCTGCTGACGGGCCATCTGAATTTCCTCGGCGAGACGCTGGTGCAGATGTTGCGGTCGCTGCTTGCACCGGCGACGATCCGCGGCCGCGAACTGACGGCGCAGTTCGAGCAGGTCTGCCTCAATGCGATCCCGGTCGTTGCGCTGGTGACGCTGCTGATCGGGGTGGTCGTGGCGTATCTGCTCGGGCTGCAGGCGGAGAAGTACGGCGCCAATATCTTCGTTGTCGACGGCGTAGGGATCGGTGCGACGCGCGAGTTCGCACCGATCATCGTCGCTGTCATCGTAGCCGGCCGCTCCGGAGCCGCGTTCACGGCCCAGCTCGGCTCCATGCGGCTGAACGAGGAGACGGACGCCATCCGCACGCTGGGTCTTTCGACCATGGACGTGCTTGTCCTGCCGCGCGTGTTCGCCCTGATGGCGGCGATGCCGCTGCTGGTCTTCGTCGGCGACGTCATGAGCCTGGCGGGCGCGATGCTGATCGCCGACCCGATGCTCGACATCACACCGACAACGTTCCTCGGGCGCCTGCAGGAGAACCTCGCGCTCAAGCATGTCTATGTCGGGCTGCTCAAGGCCCCGGTGTTCGCGCTCTTCATCGCGGTGATCGGCTGCCGCATGGGAATGACCGTGAAGCGAGACACACGCGCCCTCGGTGTGGCGACCACGTCCACGGTGGTCCAGAGCATCGTCGCCGTCATCCTGCTCGATGCCGGATTTGCGGTCCTGTTCCAGGAGCTGGACATCTGATGCCGGCCGCGACGGTCATCGAGATCGATTCGATCGTGACCCGCTTCGGCGAACAGATGGTGCACGATGGCGTCAGCTTTGACGTCGCGCGCGGCTCGCTCGTGGCGCTGATCGGCGGCAGCGGCAGCGGCAAGTCGGTCCTGCTGCGCGAGATCATCGGCCTGCAGCGGCCGACCTCGGGCCGCATACGCCTGCTCGGCACGGACGTCTGGCACGCCAGCGCCGACGAGTTGAACGCGACCCGCCGCCGTTTCGGGATGATGTTCCAGGACGGCGCCCTGTTCTCCTCGCTGACGGTGGCAGAGAACATCGCAGTCCCGCTGACCGAGCACGCACAGGTGCCGGAGGACATTCTCGACGCCCTGGTCAGCTTGCGCCTGTCGCAGGCCGGGCTCGGCCCGGATGCCGCGCCCAAGATGCCGAGCGAGCTTTCGGGCGGCATGCGCAAGCGCGCGGCCATCGCGCGCGCGCTGGCGCTGGAGCCCGAAGTCCTGTTCCTCGACGAGCCGACGTCGGGCCTGGATCCGACGACGGCGCGCGGCTTCGACGCGATGGTGCGGTCGCTGGTGGACGACCTCGGCATCACCGTGTTCCTGGTCACGCACGACCTCGATACGTTGCTTACGGTCGTCGACCGCATCGTCGTGCTGGCCAACGGCAAGGTGCTGGCCGACGGCAAGGCGCGCGACGTCATGCACGTCGATGATCCGTGGATCCGGAGCTACTTCTCGGTGCGGACGATGGTGTCCGGCTCGCCTCGGCCCACTTAGAATCGCGAAGCCATGGAAGCGGAAGCCAAGTACACCTATGTCGGAATCGCGGTCATTGCACTGCTCGCGGCGCTCGTGTCAGGCATTGTCTGGCTGAAGCACAGCGGCAGCCGCAGCGACTACAACTACTACACGATCTACTTCGAACGACAGCCGCTGGACGGACTGCAGATCGGTGCCGACGTGTCGATGCGCGGCATCAAGGTCGGGCGCGTCGAGGACTACGCACTCACGAAGAACATCAATCGCGTGCGGGTGTTGATCCGTACCGACCGTCGCACGCCGGTCAGCAGCAACACAGTCGCGGTCGTGAACCGCCGGTTCGTGACCGGCATTGCCAAGATCGACCTGGAAACGCCCGATCCGCCCGGCCCGCCGCTGACCGACATCACGGGCGACGAGTCATACCCGGTCATCGCGGAAGGCACGTCGAATCTCGACGAGATCGCCAACCGACTGAACCGGATCGGCGAGACCGCAGCCGATACGCTCGAACGCCTGAACGACGTCCTTAAGCCGGAGAACCGCGCGGCCCTCGACAAGACACTCGCGAACCTGCGCGACCTGACCGGCAGCCTGAACCAGCGCATGGCGGAACTCGACCGGACGCTGAAGTCCGTCCAGAGCGCGGCGGCAGGGCTGGATCGGGCCGGCAACAGCGTGGCCAGCTTTGCCGACGGCACCAGCCAGGATCTGCGGCCGGCGCTGCAGCAGGCACAACGCACGATGAAGGATCTTTCCGCGGCAACGGTCGCGCTGGAAAAGCAGGCCGCCCAGCTCTCCCAGTCCATCGGTTCGACGGTGGCCTCGAGCGGTGATCAGGTGTCTGCCGCCGTGGCCGAACTGAGATCGACAGGGGCCGCGTTGAACCGGCTGATCGATCGCCTGCAGGATCCGCGAGCGGCGCTGCTGGGTCCATCGCCGGCCCAGCGAGGACCAGGAGAATGAGCATGACAGCGCGGCTCCGTCGGATAGGGCCTCCGGTGCTGGCTGTGGTCGTGCTGCTCGCGGCCGGCTGCGTCTCGGTGGACATCGGCAAGGATTCGGCAACCCAGCTGGCGCAGTTCCGCATTCTCGACACCGCGGCCGCGCCGCCGCCCCCCGCGCCGCCCAACGGGCGGCAACTGGTCATCGCGCCCCAGGCCTCCCCGTCCATCGACGACTCGTTTGCACTCGCCTACTCGCGTGCAGCCAACCAGCGCGCGGCCTACCAGTTCGCGACCTGGACGGACCGGCCCTCGAGTCGGCTGAGCCAGCTGCTGGTCGACCGCCTCTCCGCGCGGCGCGCCTTTGCATCGGTCACGCTTGCAGGGCGCGGTGTGGCGGGCGACCTCCAGCTCAACCTGAGCGTCGACGATTTCCTGCACGACGCCGCTTCGATTCCCGGGACGGCGCGCGTCGAGGTCACCGCCGAGATGATCGACCGGGGTACGCGCAGGCTGGTCGCACGGCAAAGCTTCAGCGCCACAGCAGCGGTTGCGGAGGCCAACGCGGCGGGCGCCGCGGCAGCGCTCAGCGCCGCCAGCAGTCGCGTCCTCGACCAGCTTGTCGCCTGGGCTGAGGCGAACGCTACTTCGCCGGCGCGCTGAGGCCCCTGGTGCGTGACGCTGATCGCCCGTCATCCGCGCGCAACGTCCTCGGTGGACCACTGACCGCGTGCTGCGAAGATCCGGCAACCGGCTTCTTCCGCGACGGCTATTGCCACACCGGTCCGCAGGACGTGGGATCGCACACCGTGTGCGCGCGCATGAGCACGGAGTTCCTGGACTTTTCATTGCAGCACGGCAACGATCTGACTACGCCACGCCCCGAGTACGCGTTTCCCGGCCTGCAGGCGGGCGACCGGTGGTGCCTGTGCGCGGCACGCTGGCGCGAGGCCCTTGAGGCGGGCGTCGCGCCGCCGGTGTACCTCGCCGCCACGCACGAGAAGGCACTCCAGTACGTCACGCTCGAACAGCTCGCACGCCACGCGCTCGACGCGCAATGAGGCGTCCCGCCCTGCCGCGCGCGGTCATTGACACCAATGTCCTGCTCGACTTCTGGGTATTCGAAGAGGCGACCACCGCGCCGTTGCGCGCCGCCGTTGAGGTACGCCGCGTGCATGTGCTGCGCAGCGACGCCTGTGTCGACGAGTTCTCCGACGTGCTCGATCGTCCGGCGCTGAAAGTCTCCGCGACCAAACGCTGCGAAATCCTGCGGCTCTGGCACGCGCTCGCTGCACCGGTCGACCGCGTATTCGCGGCGCCGTACGCCTGCGCCGACCCGCACGACCAGAAGTTTCTCGATCTCGCGCACACGGCGCGCGCCGACTGGCTCGTGACCAAGGACAAGGCGCTGCTCAAGCTGGCGCGGCGCGCGCGGCGTACGGGCCTGGAGATCGTGCCGCCGACCGCCACGACCCCACTGCTCGCCACCTTGCCATGACGCACGGCGATCCGGGCCACACGCGCGCGATGGTGCTGACGGCTCCCGGCCAGCCGCTGGTCCTCGCAGAGCGTCTGGTGCCGCGTCCCGGACCCGGCGAAATCCTGCTGCGCGTGCATGCCTGTGGCGTGTGCCGCACGGACCTGCACATCGTCGACGGTGAACTCACGGAACCGGTGCTGCCACTGGTGCCCGGCCACGAGATCGTCGGTGTCGTCGTCGCGTGCGGAGCCGGCGTGACGCGATTCGCGACGGGCGATCGCGTTGGCGTGCCCTGGCTCGGTTCGACCTGCGGTACGTGCCCCTACTGTGGCGGTGGGCGTGAGAACCTCTGCGATGCGCCGATCTTCACGGGCTACACGCGCGATGGCGGCTATGCCGAGCATGCGGTGGCCGATGCCCGCTACTGCTTCGCCTTGCCGCCCTCACTCGACGACGTTCACGCGGCGCCGCTGCTGTGCGCCGGCCTGATCGGATATCGCGCTCTGCGCCTGGCCGGCGACGCCCGTCGGCTCGGCATCTACGGCTTCGGCGCGGCCGCGCATGTCATTGCACAGGTGGCGTTGTGGCAGGGACGCGCGGTGTACGCGTTCACGCGGCCCGGCGACCTTGGCGGGCAGGCCTTCGCCCGCTCCCTGGGTTGCGGCTGGGCCGGGGACTCTACGCAGCCGCCACCCGAGCCGCTCGATGCGGCGCTGATCTTCGCTCCTGTCGGCGCGCTGGTGCCTGCAGCGCTGCAGGCAACGCGCAAGGGCGGCACCGTCGTCTGCGCAGGCATCCACATGAGCGACATTCCGACCTTTCCGTATCGCTGGCTGTGGGGTGAGCGCAGCATCTGCTCGGTGGCCAATCTGACGCGCGCCGACGGTGAAGAGTTCCTTGCGCTCGCGGCCCAGGTGCCAGTTCGCACGACGGTGGAAGTGTTTCCGCTGGGTAAGGCAAATGCAGCGCTGGACGCGCTGCGGGCCGGGCGCGTGAACGGCGCCGCGGTGCTCGACTGCCGCTGATCAGGCCGACTGGGTTTCCAGGACCAGGTGCCGCAATGCGCGGGCGTCGTCGAGCGCATGATGGCGCCGCAGCTTGAGGTGCTGAGCTGCCTCGTCGAGCGCTTCATACGCGATAGGCACCCGCTGCCAGCGCACGTTGGGCGGGAGATCCTCGCGCCCGAACAACTCGGCGAGGGCCCAGCGGTCGAATCCGGAGTCGCTGATGATTGTCGTGGGCATCCGGCGCGATCGTTCCTCGAGCCACTCGGTCAGGGCCTGGGCGCCGAGTTCGACCGGCACCGCGTCGCCGTCGAGCAGCGGCATCACCGTCGACTGCACGAATGCACTCGCGCGCTCCACGCTCCAGCCCTGCAGCTCGGCATAGAACGCCGTCGAATCGGTGGCGACCGCGCCAATGCTGATCAGCTGCGGCGCGGTCAGGTCGGTGAACTCACTGTCAATGAAGACGTACGTCTGGGCCGGATCGGGGCGGAGGACCGGCGACGGAACGTTGAGGATGCGGAACAGCAGCACTTCGTCGGCGTAGTTGCCCGCCGGAAGCTGCAGCTTGGAAACCACTTCCTGGGCCGGCAGGTCCGTCTCACGAAAGCCCGCGCGCCGCATGGCGCGCAGCGCCTTGACGTTGCGACGTGACGGGCGCACCAGGAAGCGGTTCACGCCGTAGTTCGTCTGCAGCCAGTCACACAGCACCACCAGTGCCTCGGAACCGTAGCCGTGGCCCGCGACGCGCCGCTCGGCCAGCCAGATGTCGAGCTCCACGACATCGTTTCTGAGATCGATCGGGCCATGTGAGATACAGCCAATGTCCTCGCCATGGACGCTGACGATCAGCATGCGGCCCGCATAAGGCTGACTGCCGTCGAAAAACAGGTCCGGGTAGTCTGCACCGAAGGCCTCGAGTGACGGAATCGGATGGTCCGGAAACATCGCGCCGCCCATCAGGTTGGCCGTCAGGTCCGATCCGATCAGCCACTCGTAGACACGCGCCCGATCGCTGCTCCGGGCGCGCTTCAGCGTGACCTTCGGGCCGGCGATCGTCGTCATGTCTTACTGCTCTGCAGGTGCTGCAGCAATGGCCCCAGCAGGTCGCTACCCAGGCGCGCGCTGCGCGCGCCATTCCATCCGGTGCGCAGATCTGGCGCGTTCGCATTGTCCTTGAACGGCATCTCGAGCGTCAGCGAAAGGCAGCCGAAACTGTGGCCGATGTACTTCGATGCGAGTTTGAGTACATCGTCCTTGTACTTGCTTGCGGCATAGCCGTGCTCACTCTGGAAGTCTGGACTCGCCAGGCGGAGTGCCGCACTGAATGCGTCCTGCTCGGTCGCCTGGCGTGGCGTGAAATCCGGCAGCATCTCGCAGCCAGCCACGAAGACATACGGGAGATTTTCGTCACCGTGGATGTCGAAGAACGCCGCGCAGCCGGTCGCATGGATGGCTGACTTCACGGCCAGGACTTCGGGGCTGCGCTCGGCGCTCGGCGCCAGCCATTCGCGGTTGAGGTTGGCGCCCGCCGCGTTGGTGCGCAGATTGCCCATGACCGAGCCGTCAGGATTCATGTTCGGAACAATGTAGATCGTGACACTTTCGCGCAACGCGCGTGCGACCGGGTCGGCCGGATCCAACAGCCGCTGCAGCAGCCCCTCGATGAACCACTCGGCCATCGTTTCGCCGGGATGCTGGCGGGCGATGATCCACACCGGCCGGCCTCCCGCGCCGACGACCAGAGCGTCGAGGTCGCGCCCAAGCAGGCTGCTGCCCAGTCGCTGCTGCCGCGCTCCGCGTTGCACGCAGTCTGCCAGCAGCGACAGATGCCGTTCCCATGAATATGGCTCGAAGTACGCCACATACGTCGGACCCGCCGCCGGCGGCACATCGATCGTCATCGTGGCGCCATCGAAGCGTGTCGGGATGCGCCGCCAGTGGGCACGATCGGTGCTGGCGACGGCCCGGTAGTCCTGCCAGCCACCCGGGTAGGTGGTCGCACCGGCATTCGTGACGCGCAGAGTCGCGCCGGTCAGCTCGGCACCGCTGACACGGAAGTGGAACCACTGCAGGAACTCACCCGGCGTTCCATCGGCGAGCAGGTCGCGGCGTATGCGCAACTCGGCCGAGCTGCCTTCAATGGCGACGACATCAATTGCACCGCTGTCGAATGTGCTGCTGATCGCTATCGGCATAGCGCAGAGGCGACGCTGCGGATCGCGCTGGAAGTTTGGTGCAACATGTGATCGCGACGGGGAGGGGCAGAATCGGGATGCGATGAATCGAAGCGGCGGACGTACCTCATCAAGCCGCGGCAAGTATAATTCGGAACACGCTAAGTAGCTGTTTTTCTTGAGGTTTCATGGTCCCTGCCGCGCCGGTGTCCCGCCTTCCCAACGTGGGCACCACGATCTTCACCGTGATGTCGCAGCTCGCGCTGAAGCACGGGGCCGTCAATCTTGGCCAGGGCTTTCCTGACTTCGACTGCGACGCGCGGCTCCAGCAGTGCCTTGCCGAGGCTGTGCACGCCGGCCACAACCAGTACGCGCCGATGACCGGCGTGCCCGCGCTGCGCGCGGCCATCGCCGAAAAGAACGCGGCGCTGTACGGGCATCGATACGACGCCGACACCGAGATCACCGTCACCGCCGGCGCGACGCAGGCCATCATGGCGAGCGTGCTGGCGCTGGTGCACCCCGGCGACGACGTGGTCGTACTGGAGCCGACTTACGACAGCTATGTGCCGTCGATCGAACTCGCCGGTGGCCGGCCCGTGTTCGTGCCGCTCGACGCCGCGCGCGGCTACGCGCCGGACTGGGAGCGTGTGCGCGCCGCGATCACCGCGAAAACACGGCTGGTCATGCTCAACTTCCCGCACAATCCCACGGGACGCGTGCTGCGTGCCGAGGACATCGCCGCGCTCGAGCGCCTTGTCGAAGACACTGGCGTGCTGCTGCTCTCTGACGAGGTCTACGAGCACATCGTGTTCGACGGCGCCCCGCACCAGTCGTTGATGCGCTCGCCGGCGCTCGCGAGCCGCACAGTCGTCATTTCCAGTTTTGGCAAGACCTTCCACACCACGGGCTGGAAGGTCGGCTACGCGTGTGCGCCGGCAGCCCTCTCGGCCGAAATACGAAAGGTGCACCAGTTCATGGTGTTTGCGGTCAACACGCCGGCACAGCATGCCTTCGCGGCCTATCTGCGAGATCCCGCGCCCTACCTGGGGCTGCCGGCGTTCTATCAGGCCAAACGCGATCTCTTCATCGAGGGGCTGCGTCGCACGCCGTTCCGCGTCCTGCCGTGCGAAGGCACCTACTTCGTGCTGGCCGACTACTCGGCACTGAGCGATCAGCCCGAGCCGGACTTTGCGCAGACGATGATCACCCGCTTCGGGGTCGCGGTGATCCCGGTTTCGGTCTTCTACAGCGCGCCGGTTGATCGCCGGGTCGTCCGGTTCTGCTTCGCGAAAAGCGACGCCACGCTGCGCGAAGCGTTGCGACGGATCACTGCCGTGCTGTAAGCGCCGGGCCGTCCAAAAGCGCGAACTTCGCTTTGCGGCGATACTCGGGGGTCGGGGAGCCACCAGGCAGCCTCACCCAAGGAACGGGAACCACCATGCGCAAGGGGAAGTTCGCTCCAACCAAGCCGGTCTACCAACCACCCTCTCAGCTCGTGTGGACGGACGAAAAGCTCGCCACACTGGACAGCAAGCAGCTGCTCAACCTGCTCGCGAACCTGCACACGCAACGCATTTGCGGTCGTGTTGCCGAGGAAACCGCCACCGAACTCGAACAGCGCATTCGCACTCGCCTGCCGTCGCGCGCCGTCGCCGTGCGCCGCAAGCGAGCGCGCAGTGAAGTCATGCTTGAGGCCAGGGTAGCGGAGCAACTCGGTGCGCTGGCGGCGCAACTCGCCGCACGCTACGACCTCAGCCCGGTAACGGCGGCCCGCGTCTCCGCGGGCACCAAGGGCTTCAGGGCGCAGACGATGACCGACAGCAAGGGTCATGCGCGTGCCGGCAGCGCCGTGAAGAACGGTACGGCGGCGATCGATCGCTACATTGCCTGCCGCGTGCGCGACTCGCTGGCAAGCCTCGCCTACGTCCTGCTGGCCGACCATCCGCAGGAGTCCGGCCGCTATGTGCTGCTGGGAACCAGCGACCTGTTCGACGAAGAGCCGCCCCCGAACGAGTTCACTGCGCTCGCCGAGCAGCACGCCTGGTCCGCTGGATCGCGCAGCCGCATGCGCGCAGCGCCGATGGCGACGTATGCCGAGGCCGCTGAGAGGTTCGAGGCTCTGATCGCCCGTGTGGCGGAGCCGCTGGGGCAAGCTGTGGCGACGGCCTGATCCGGCGCCCGCGGCCCGCTCCGTATCATCGATCGAGAGCGAACTCGCGGGCCGTCAGGAATCTCGTGGCATGGATTCCTCGAATTCAAGCCCCACGGCCGTGAAGGTACAAAAAATATATCGCTCGACAGAAGGGACATTACCGCGTACCTTTCGTCGGCTTTCGTTTGAGTTTCGCTTGTCCTTCGGCTTCTCCACTCCGCTGCGTGCAGCGGTGCCTAGCGGGTCTCCACAGGTTCACGTTTCTTGATCGTTCGCTCGCAGCAGGGCATTTCCTGCAGCGATTAACTTCTCATTGACTATCAAGGAACGAGAAAATGGCACAAGGTACTGTCAAGTGGTTCAACGACGCCAAGGGTTTCGGCTTCATCACGCCGGAAGATGGCTCCAAGGATCTGTTCGCACACTTCTCCGAGATCCAGGGTGGCGGCTTCAAGTCGCTTGCCGAGGGACAGCGTGTGCAATACGTCGCCAAGGATGGCCCCAAAGGCCCCCAGGCCTCGGAGATTCAGGTCCTCTAGTCGGAAACTGCAATCGAAGAAAACCGCAGCCGCGCGCTGCGGTTTTTTTTCGCCATCAGACGATGAAGTACCGTCCGGCCGTCAATGGACGAAGCGCAGCACCGTGACGAAATGCGCGGTACTGCCGCCAAGCACGAACAGGTGCCAGATGCCGTGCGCGTGGCGCCAGCGAGTGTCGTTCAGGAAGAAGATGATGCCGGCCGTATAAAGCGCCCCGCCCGCGGCCAGCCACGCAATGCCGTGCGTGCCGAGCTCGGAGATCAGAGGGACGGCCGCCGAGACACCCAGCCAGCCCATGACCAGATACGGCCAGACCGACGGATCGCCTTCGCCACGGTAGCGCCACGCGCGCACGATCCCGTAGAGCGCCATCGCCCAGATCGCCCCGAACAGCGTCCAGCCCAACGTGCCGCGCAACGTGACCAGCGTGAAAGGAGTGTATGTGCCGGCGATCAGCAGATAGATCGCGGAGTGATCGAGCCGACGGAGGACGGCCTTGGCACGCGTCGCGCTGATCGAGTGGTACAAAGTGGAAACCGCGTACAGCACGACGAGCATCGTGCCGAAAATGCTGAAGCTGACGATCTTCCACGGATCGCCATCGAGCGCCGCACGGGTGATGAGGACCGCCGAGCCGCTGATGGCGAGCGCGGTACCGATCAGATGCGTGATGCTGTTGAAGCGTTCGCCGTGATACATCGTCTGCGCCGCCCGATTCGTGAAGCAGGGTTGCAGCTTACCGGGGTAACTCGACTGGCGGTCTCGGCCAAATGGCGGCATCTAATCGGGAATCTGGCGTCACTTCGGCACACCTCGCCAGTAGGCGAGCTTCGGCGCGCATCACTTGAGCTGTCCAACGATCCCCGTCCCCGCGCGCACCGGGGTCGAGGCACAGGATGTGCTGTCCCGGAAATTTCGTCGCCCGCCGTCAGTTAACATGCCTGGCCTGAGCGAGCCTGGCAGTGAAGCCGCGCAAGCACTCTCCATCGCACGACACCTGTGAGGACTCGATGAACCCGGTACTGGCATTCACTGTCATCATGGCCATCTGGACCGTGAGCGACTTTTTGTCGGCGAAGTCCAAGGGGCTCGTTTCGTCCCTGTTCGTCGCCTCGATCATCTTCCTCGTCGGCTTCCTGTCCGGATTGTTCCCGTCCGATCTGCTGACCAGTTCTTCGCTGCTGGCGTTTGCGGGGGTCGTGGTCGGATTCGTAATCGTCCACCTCGGTACCGTCATCAGCATCGACGATTTCATCAAGCAGTGGCGGACGGTGCTTACCGGCATCGGCGCGGTCTTTGGCGTCGCGGCCGCGCTGTTCTTCATCGGTTCGTTCTTCAAGGGATCGGACTACGTCATCGCCGCCATCGGCGCCATCAGTGGCGCCACCGTTTCCGTCGTCATCATTCAGGAAGCGGCATTGGCCGTCGGCCTGGCGACGGTCGCCGTGTTTCCCGTCCTGATCGCTGCGCTCCAGGGTCTGGTCGGATTCCCGCTGACGTCGATCATCCTGCGCAAGGAGGCACTGCGGCTGAGGGACGAGTACCGCGCCGGCAAGCTCGCTCCGGTTGAGGAGGCCAAGGCCGGCGCGGAGACCAAGTCCAGGCTCCCCGCCGCATTCCAGTCCACCGTCGGCACGCTCTTCGTCGTCGGCATCACCGTGCTCGTTGCACGCTTCATCAGCGACATCACGAACGGCAACCTCAATACTTTCGTGGTCGCGCTGATCCTGGGCGTCCTGCTGCGCTGGGCGCGCATCTTCAAGCCGTCCGTGCTCAGCGGGATCGACGCCTATGGCCTGATGCTCACGGCCGTACTCATCCTGGTGTTTGGCCCGCTCGCGACGGTGACGCCTGCCGACCTGCAGGCGCTCGCCCTGCCTCTGGCCGTCGCCTTTATCGTGGGCGTGGCGGGCATCGTCGTGGCCTCGGTGCTGGTAGGCAAGCTGCTTGGGTTCAGCGCTCCCATGTCGGTCGGCATCGGGCTCACGGCCCTGTACGGCTTTCCGGGAACGCTGCTGTTGAGCCAGGAGGCGGCCAAGGCCGTCGGTGAGACGGAAGAAGAGGTCAAGGCGATTGAAGCTGAAATTCTGCCGCGCATGGTCGTGGCCGGCTTTGCCACAGTGACCATCACCTCGGTTATCGTCACCGGGATCATTGCGGCCAGGATCGGCAATTGAGGGCGACATCCGCGGCCGTCCGCGGCATTGCAGGATGGCCTCAGGTCGGCCGACTGCTGCGTACCGGGCAACGATCGCCTTGCCGCGGCTGAGGCGATGCTGTCGGGGTCGCCTTGCGTGGTTCAGCGATATCGTTCGCGCACCGCCGAAACGGACCCGGCAACGAGTTGCTTCAGCACTCCGACGTCAACGTCGCTCAGGCGTCGAACCGAGAGGCACGCCTTGCCCATTTTGTGCTTGCCAAGGCGGGCAAGCAGCTCCTCCTGGCCCGGGAAGCTCGCCGTGAGATAGATGCTTATGTCTGACCTGCGCGACGAGAAGCCCGTCGCGCAGGCGTCGCCTTCCCGGCCGCTATCGTACTTGTAGTGATAGCTGCCGAACCCGACGATGCTGCCGCCCCACATCGCGGGTCGTTCTCCCGTGATCGACCGCATGAGGCGCACAAGCGCTCTGCAGTCGGCCTGGCGCGCGGGATCCGCGATCGCTTCTATGTAAGCATCAACGCTGGCGCTGGTCGCCTTGGTCTTGTTCTCGGACACACCGCCTCCGTTTTCGATCTAAGGACCATGCGGGTGCAAACGTGAATCGCCGTAACCGGCCTCACCCAGTCTCTGGCGCTGTACCTCGCGCCAGGGAACTGCGTTCCGAGCGCCATCGCCGTGCCACACCGGGCGACCACGGCACTCGCGGTGCAACCGGACACCGGCGCCGACCGCCGCGAAGCGCGCACTTCACTTCGGACGCTCCAGCCATGCCTTGACGGACGCTCCCGGCACAGACGAAGTCCCAGTGCCTTCGAACAGATGCGCGGTACCGGGGCTCAGTTCCAGAAGCAGGTCGCCGCAGACATGCCGATTGTCTGTCGGCGCGCGCAACTTCAGTTTCCCATCGCGCCAGCTGCCTTCGGTGATGGCTTCCCCCTTGACGCTGCAGCGAACGCCCCACCACGTGATGCGGCCTTCGAGGCGCCCGTCCGGATGGATCCGATCAATCTGGGCCGACCAGGTATTGCTGCGCTGGCCTTCGAAGTCCCAGCGGCCGCTCAGCGTGACGGGAACCGGGACTCCGTTCAGGGTCGATGCTGCCGCGTCGGCGGCCGCAGCTTGCAAAGGAAGCCAGCCTGCGGCAATGAGCAGACCGCAGCACAAGAGTGGCTTGGACTTCCGGACAATTTGAAAACGATTCGTCATGCAGTGCTCCACTGTACGAGCCGTGAGACTGGCTGCCAGGGAATCATGACTGCTATGGCGCCGTTCTCGCAAGGGGAGAAGATGTCATTTTTCGGCCGCACCCGCGCCGGGCACTCAGTAATCGGCTCGGCAGGCAAGGATTGCAGCATTGCATTGGCCATCACCGCTGCGTCACCCCGCTCGGATCAGCCCGGGCACTGCAGCGCCGAGGACCACGTGCGGGCCTCGCCTCAACGATGCGGCCAACGGCCGGCGAGGTAGATGTCCAGGTGGCGCGCGAAGGCCTGCCGGTCACTCGTGCCCAGCGCGGCCGGACCGCCGGTATCCACCCCATTTGCTCTCAGCGACTCCATCAGTTCGCGCATCGCGAGCCGTTCGCCGATCGTCTGCGGCGAAAAGGGCTCGCCACGCGGGGTGACGGCGTGCGCTCCCGCTTGCAGCACCGCAGCGGCCAGCGGAATGTCCTGCGTCACGACGAGATCGCCGGCCGCCACCTGCCCGACGATGGCTTCGTCAGCCACGTCGAATCCGCGAGCCACGTGCAGCGTACGGATCCAGCGCGAAGTGGGCGCAAAGAGGCTCCGGTTGGCGACCAGTGTCACCTGCACCTGCGCACGATCCGCCGCCCGGAACAGGATTTCCTTGATGACCTTGGGACAAGCGTCGGCGTCGACCCAGATCGTCATTGCGGGGCGGGCGCCGCAGCCCGTTGAGCGCGCTGAACATTCACGTGGCCGCGGCCGCCGCCTTCAGGTTTGGCATGTCGAAGCCGGTCCCCTCGAGCGCCGCCGCCAGCGCGCCCGCAGCCGCAGCGTCGAGTTCGACCAAGGGCGGCCGAACCCGCGCCCAGTCTGGATCGCCGCTCCAGCGGGCAATCGCGCACTTCAGCGCCGCGATCATCGGATGCTTCTGGAATATGGCGCGCGTCGTGTCGAGTTCCCGCTGCAGTTGTTCCGCCGCTGGCGACTGCCACTCGCGGAACAGGCGATCGATCGGCCCGGGATTGACGTTCGCCGTGGCACTGATGCACCCCGCTCCGCCGTTGCGCATGTTGGCAAGCAGGAAGGACTCGCTGCCGACGAAGACGTCGAAGCCGCGGCCGCCGAACCGATCGAGCATCGCTTGCGTGTTCGACCAGTCACCCGAGGAGTCCTTGATGCCCGCGACGGTCCCCGGATAGGCATCGAGCAGACGTTCGATCAGCGCCAGGCTGATGCCGACCTGCGCGACAGGCGGGATGTGATAGAGATAGATGCGCAGCCGCGTGTCGCCGACTTTCTCGATGACCGACGCGTAACTGCGAAACAGGCCCTCGTCGGACACACCCTTGTAATAGAACGGCGGGAGCATCAGCACGCCGGCGCAGCCCAGCTTGACCGCCCGCGCGGTGAGCCGCGCGGTGTCCGTGACTGCGCAGCACCCGGTGCCGGGCATCATGCGTGCCGGCGGCACTCCGGCCGCGACGAGCTGCTCCAGCAGGTCGAGTCGCTCGTCGAGCGACATCGAGTTGGCTTCCGAGTTGGTGCCGAAAACCGCGAGGCCGACGTTCTGTCCTACGAGCCACCGGCAGTGGCGCACGAGACGCTCTGCGTCCGGCGCGCCATCCTTCCCGAACGGCGTCACCACCGGTGCCAGCACGCCGGTGATTCGTGCATTCGATGCCGCGTTCATCCGTCCTCGCTCCTTTCCGGCGGCAGCAGTTGAGCCGCCTGTTCCGCCGGCAGCGCCTCGACGGAACGCAGCGCACGCGTCATCTGCCGCGTGCGCGTCTCGGCCTGATCGATCGTGTTCGACGCGGTCTGCAACTGCGCCTTGAGACGAACCAGCACGTCGCCGAACTTGGCGAACTCCGTCTTGACGGCGCCGAGCACCTGCCAGACCTCGGCCGAGCGCTTCTCCAGCGCCAGCGTCCGGAATCCCATCTGCAGGGAATTGAGCATCGCGAAGAGGGTCGTCGGCCCGGCGACCACCACACGCAGCTCACGGTTCAGCGCCTCGGTCAGGCCGGGCCGGCGCAGGACCTCGGCAAACAGCCCTTCGGTCGGCAGGAACAGGATCGCAAAGTCCGTCGTGTGCGGCGGCTCGACGTACTTCTCGCGCATCGTCTTCGCCTCCAGCCGGATGCGGTTCTCGAGCGCGCGCGCGGCGGCATCGAAGGCCTCCCGGTCGGCCGACTCCTGCGCCGCAAGGATGCGCTCGTAGTCCTCGCTCGGGAACTTCGCATCGATGGGCAGCCAGACCGGGCGACCGTCGTCGCGACCCGGCATGCGGATCGCAAATTCGACCCGCTCGTTCGACCCCGGCCGCGTCACCACGTTGGCGGCGTACTGGTCGGCCGCCATCACCTGCTCGAGCAGAACCGCCAGCTGCACCTCGCCGAAGGTGCCGCGGCTCTTGACGTTCGACAGCACGCGCTTGAGGTCGCCCACGCCGGCAGCGAGCGACTGCATCTCGCCGAGCCCGCGGTGCACCTGCTCGAGCCGCTCGGAGACCAGCTTGAAGGACTCGCCCAGCCGCGCCTCGAGCGTGCTCTGCAGCTTCTCTTCGACCGTCGCGCGCATCTGGTCGAGCTTGGTCTCGTTGCCCTGCTGCAGCGCTGTGAGCTGACCCTGCAGCGTCGTGCGGACCTCGCCGAGGTTGAGCTGGATCGCGTGCGTGAGGTCGGCGAGCTGCTGCTGCATGCGGGCGGAGAAGTCGTGCAGCTGCTGGCCCTGCACGCCTCCGAGGCCGGTGACCTGCTGCACCAGGCCCGACTGCAGTTCGCCGAGCCGAGTGCCGGTCTCCATTCGCAGGCCGCTCGCCGCAGCCTCGACCGCCGCTCGCAGTTCGCGTTCGAGCCGCTCGTTGCCGCGCGCCAGTTCGTCGAGCCGCTCTGATAGCTTGGGATCGGCGCGCGTGCGCATTGCAAACACGAGCACAATCGCCAGCACGGCGAGGCCGATCGCCAGCGCGAGAAGTACCGTTTCGTTCATGCGGCGATGATACGGCCCGCCGCGATCGCGACTCTCGGCCTCGCTCAGCGTGCGCCCGGCTCGGGCCGGTTGCGCATCCAGTCGGCGGTCTGGTAGAACGCCTGCACCAGCCGCACGCGTAGATCGTCGTCGACGCCCTCTTCGATCATGGCCTGGTTCATGCAAGCCATCCACTGGTCGCGTTCGACGACGCCGATCGAAAACGGCAGGTGGCGCGCCCGCAGCCGCGGGTGGCCGAAGCGCTCGATGTAGAGATCCGGCCCGCCGAGCCAGCCGCTGAGAAACCAGGTGAGCTTGTCGCGCGCCTGTGTCAGGTCGTTACCGTGCACCTGACGCAGTTCCGCATAGTCCGGTTCCAGATCCATCAGGTCGTAGAAACGATCCACGAGCGCACGCACACCTACCGCTTCACCAAGGCGTGCATACGGAGTCTTCGCTGCGGCGTCCGGTGGCGCGTTCTCTGTCATGGCCGCCGCTCCTCGACGCGAGCCACGGCACGCAGTTCACGAAAGAAGCGCGACTGCTCCGCGCCGAGCCTCGCGAACCCCTGCTCGACCGGAGCGCCTTTGGCCTGCATCCAGCGCAGGAGCGAGCTGCACTCCACCGCCGACCAAGCGCGGAGATCGAGCAGCGCCGCCAGCGGTGCGAGCCGCTCGGCACCATGACGGTCCGCTTTCGCATGACCACCTGGCTTTGACCCGAGCGCAGCGGCGACTTCGCGCGCAAGGCGCCGCTCGCCGGCCCCATGCGAGGCCACCGGCAGCTCTGCAATGCGTCGCGCCACTGCAGCACCGACGCGCAGCAGCAGCGGTTCCTCGAAGACATCACCCGATTGCCAGTCCGCCAGGTCGAGCACGAGATCGCCGCGCGCGAGGCGCCGCAGCACAGCGACGGGTGTGCGTTGGGTGGGGTCCCGCTTCAGCCGCGCCGCTTCGGCCGCAGCCAGTTCCACGTTCTCGGGCAAGCTGGGCCGGAAACCCAGGCGCCAGTAGAACCAGTAGGCTCCACTCGCGATCGCCTCGCTGTTGCCCGCGCCGAACTGATAGCCGTTGACGATGAAGCGGCGCGTCCCGAACAGCGTCCGGAAGGTACGCAGAGTCTCCACCCAGAGAAACGCCGCCTCGCTGCCGCGGAATGGATCGAAGATGTTGATGCCGGTGTTGGCCTGCCGGTACAGCGGCGATACGCCACCGTAGCCGATCGGAACCCCGTTACTCAGAAGGACGTAGCCGTAGTTCGCTTCGAGCAGCAGCCGCTGCTCCGGCGACACACCGATGACGGCGAGCTGCACTCCCTCGCCAAGATCTGCGAGGTGCACTTCCGCGGGATTCGCGTAGCTCATCGCATGCACCTCGCGGCTGCGTGCGACCAGCGCGCTGCGCGCCAGATCAATGACGCGCGCGGCCTCGCGGCGCCCCAGCAGGCGAATCGATTCCAGGGGCCGGGCAACCGCCTCCGTCGTCGCCACGGCGGGCCGACGAAAGCTGCGCCGCCAATTCGGCGGAACCTTCAGCCGGGCGTGCGTGATCGACCGCTTCGAGTCGTGGAGCCTCCAGCGCAGCGGCACCTCGGCGGCATCCCATGCGGATGCAAATCCATGGTGGGGCGCGAGGCTCGCTCCTTCCCTCGTCAGCCACCGGAGCGCCGTCATTCCCAGCGGCCGCGCGAGTTCGAGCCACCGGCGCGTCGTGTAATCGCCACCTGCAAATGCGTCCTGCTCCGACGGCGGAACGACACGCGCGACCAACGCTTCGAAGGCGGCTGGATCGTCGATACTGTGCCAGTCGATCTCGGCGTCCTCGTTGCGCGCGATCAGGCGTGCAATCGGCCACGCGACCTGCGGACGCGCGATCGTGCCGGCGATGCCGGTCTTGTCCGACGCTGCCAGCGCGCCGGCGACGCGGCGCCAGCGACGCGCGAAGACAGCCATTTGGCTGAGCGCCAGTCGGCGGGTGGACGGTTCACCGGGGAACGCGACCAGAAACAGCAGATCCTCGTGCAGCTCGATGAGCTCGCGGCCCGACTTGAGCCGCGCACCGGCGAGCGCCGCAAGCAGTGCGCGCTTGCGCGCTTCGGCCTCGTCGCCAAACGTAGCGCGGATGCGCCGCAGGTCCTGCAACAGCTCACGTGCAGTCGGCATGGTCAGGGGCAAACGCGAGACGGCACGATCAATCCAGATATCCGGCGCGCGCGCGGCGCCTTCCGCCTACGCCTCACGCAGCGTGGCGAGCGGCGGTGTTTTCAGCACGCCGCGCAGCCCGAGGTAGCCGCCGCCGAGGGCGCAGACAATGCCGCCGCCGACGCCGAGCAGGAACACCCAGGGCGACACCGCGTAGTCGAACTCGAAGGCAAAGCGTGCCAGCGCCCAACCAATGGCGCTGGCTCCGACTGCCGCCAGCAGGCCGGCGAGACCACCGATGCAGGCCAGCTCGGCCAGTTGCGCGCGCGACAGCTGCTGTCGCGAAGCTCCCAGTGCACGCAGCAGTCCGGCTTCGCGCACACGTTCATCGCGGCTCGACGCAAGCGCGGAGTAGAGCACCAGTACTCCGGCCGCGAGGGTGAACACGAACAGGAACTCGACCGCCGCGATCACCTGGTCGATGACAGCCTGCACCTGGCGGAACACCGCCGTCGTGTCGATGACCGTCAGGTTCGGGAACTCGCGCAGCAGCTCGCCCGTCAGGCCGCTCTTGCTCTCCGGCAGATGAAAAGCGCTGATGAAGCTGGCGGGCCGGTCGGCCAGCAGCGACGGCGGCATCATCACGAAGAAGTTGGCTCGCATCGAATCCCAGTTGACCTTGCGCAGGCTGGTGGCGCGGGCGCTGACCGTCTGCCCGGCAATATCGAAGGTCATTTCATCGCCGAGCTTGATGCCGAGCGTCTTCGCAATGCCCTCCTCGATCGAAAGCTCGTCGCTGCCGTCCTTGAACCACGCCCCGGCAACGATGCGGTTATGCCCCGGTGCCGCCACCGCGTAGGAAAGATTGAACTCGCGGTCGACCAGTCGCTGCGCGCGGTCCTCCGTGTAATTCTCGGGGCCGACCGCCTTGCCGTTGATACGGATCAGCCGGCCACGGATCATCGGATGCAGTTCCGCCTCGATTCCGGCTTCGTGCAACCGCTGCCCGACCCCGCGCACCTGGTCGGGCTGTACGTTGATGATGAAGCGGTTCGGTGCGTCGGGCGGCGCCGCGCTGCGCCACGCACTGACAAGATCCGTCCGCGTCACCGTCAGCAGCAACAGCGCCATGAGGCCGACCGCGAGCGACACGAGCTGAACGATCGTCGCCACCGGGCGCCGCTGCACGGCCGCGAGCGCGAAGCGCCAAGAGATTCCGAGCCGCCCCGTCAGTGCGCGCAGGGGCGACAGTAGCTGCAGTGCGCCCCACGAAGTCAGCGCGAACAGCAGCAGCCCGCCGGCGAAGCCACCGGCGGTGACGGTGCCGACCTTGAGGTCGTTGGACGACCACAGCAGCAATCCAAGAAACCCGACCAGTCCTGCGAGGTAGCCCAGGCTGCTGCGCCCCGTCGGCAAGCCGATGTCCTTGCGCAGCACGCGCAGCGGCGGCACCACGCGTAACTGCACCAGCGGGGGCAGCGCGAAGCCAAGCAGCAGCACCAGCCCGACCGCCGCGCCCTGCACGGCAGGCAACGGAGAAGGCAGCGGCAAAGTCGTGCTGATGAGCGACCCCAGCGCCGCCAGCAGCGCAAAGTGCGCCACATAGCCGAGCAGGACACCGAGCAGACACGCGGCGACGCCGACGAACACGAACTCCATGGCGAAGAGCCGGAAGATGTCGCGCTGGGCGAGCCCGAGGCAGCGCATCATTGCGCACGAATCCAGATGCCTCAGCGAGAAGCGGCGCGCGGCTGCGGCCACCGCGACCGCCGCAATCATTGCGGCGAGCAGCGCGACCAGCGAGAGGAATCTCTGCGCACGCTCGATCGTCCGCTGCATCTCGGGGCGACCGCTTTCAAGCGTCTCGATCCGCTGGCCGCGGGCGAGGTCGCGCTCGAGCGCGGTAGCGAACGTGCGCACCTGCACGCGGTCGCCCGCCGCGAGCAATCGGTACGTAACGCGGCTGCCGGTCGTGACCAGCTGCGTGGCCGGCAGATCGTCGAGATTGATCATCACGCGCGGCGCAAAGTTGATGAATCCGGAGCCCCGGTCGGGTTCGATGGCGATAACGCGGTCGATGCGGAAGACGACATCGCCGAGCTTCAGGCCATCGCCCGGTCGAGCGCCGATGGCCTGCAGCAGCTGCGGATCGACCCAGACCGAGCCGGGCGCCGGCACGTCGCGCGTCAGCGTCTCGGCCGCACCGGGCTCCGCCTTGACCCGCAACGCGCCACGCAGCGGATAGCCCTGGGAGACTGCCTTCACGGCGGCCAGCGCATTGCGATCGAGGTCGCGTGCGTTCAGGGCCATGCTGGGAAACGTCACCGTCTCTGCCATCTGCAGGCCCGCCGCGCGCACGCGATCGCGCAGCGGGTCCGTGATCGGCGTGTCCGAAACCAGCACGAGGTCCGCCGCGAGGAGCTGCGCCGCGTCCCGCTCCAGGCCGAGCCGGATGCGATCGACAAGAAAGCCGACGCTCGTCACCGCCGCGACCGCGATCACCAGCGCCACGGCGAGCAGCCGCAGTTCGCCGGCGCGCCAGTCGCGCGTCGTCATGCGCATCGCTTGCTGCAACAGGTGGGAAGGCGTCATGGAATCAGGTCCGAGAGGCATGTGAAGGCCAGCAGGGCCGCGCAGTATGACATCGCCCGCCGAGCGGAAATTCCGCGGACCGGTTCCGGATTAACCCCGTCCGGTCCAGGCCATCGTTTACAGCACTGCCCTCGCCCACCGGAGCCGCGCATGACCACTACCGCCCTGCTTGCCGCCACCTCGATCGCCGCGCTGGCGACCGCCGCTGTCACCGCTATGCGCGACGCCGGCCCGCCCGCCGCCGCTACGGCACTAACCATTTACAGCCATGCCGCGCCCGGCGCCGTCTCGCCGGAGCTCTATCGGACACCGGGCCGCGGCACCGTTCCCGGATACGCGGTCGTGCGGCAGGAGCGCGATTTCGAGTTCTTGAAGGGCCGGAACGCCGTGCGCTTCGCCGACGTCGCGGCGCTGATCGATCCGACCACCGTGGCGTTCGAGTCGATGACCGACGCCCGCGGCACGACGGTGCTGGAGCAGAACTACCAGTTCGACCTCGTCAGCACCGACAAGCTGCTGCAGAAGTACATCGACCGTCCGATCGCGGTCGAGCAGGTGCGCGGCCAGTCGACCGAGACGTTCAATGGGACGCTGCTCTCGACGCAAGGCGGCCTCGTGCTGAAGCGCGATGATGGCAGCGTGCAGGTCGTGCCGCACAACGCCGGCGTGAAGCTGCCGGCGCTGCCGGGCGGGCTGATCACCCGGCCGACGCTCGTGTGGGACGTCAGCGCACAGCGGCCCGGCAATCATCGAACCCGCGTGTCGTACCAGACGCAGGGCATGACCTGGTGGTCCGACTACAACGTCACCTATGCTGAGGGCGCAACGGCAAACAGCTGCCGGATGGACGTCGGCGCCTGGGTCAGCATCGTCAACCAGTCAGGCGCCGGCTACACCGACGCGAAGCTGAAGCTGGTGGCGGGCGACGTTCACCGGGCGACTCAGGTCGGCGCGCTGAACTCGGCGCTGCCCGCAGCGAAGGCCCTCCGCAGCGAGGAGTCCGCCGGCTTCGCCGAGAAGGCCTTCTTCGAGTACCACCTGTACACGCTCGGGCGCACCACCACCCTGCCCGACAACTCCACCAAGCAGATCGAGCTCTTTCCCGCAGCCCGCCGCGTGCCGTGCGAGAAGCTGCTCGTCTACTACGGCGCGCCCGCGGGATACCGAGGCTTCCTGCCCTCGCCCGCGACCGACCGCAACTACGGCGTGCAGGGCAACCGCAAGGTCGACGTCTACCTGCAGTTCGCGAACGCCGAGGCCAATGGCATGGGCATGCCGCTGCCCGCCGGCCGCGTGCGCGTCTCGAAGCTCGACCCGGCCGACCAGACGCTCGAGTTCATCGGCGAAGACACGATCGACCACACGCCGCGCAACGAGAAGGTACTGCTGAAGCTCGGCTCCGCCTTCGACGTCGTCGGCGAACGCCGCCAGCTCGACTTCCGCGTCGATACGTCGCGCAAGACGATGACCGAGGAGATCGAGGTGCGCCTGCGCAACCAGAAGAAAGAGCGCGTCGAGGTGATGGTCAAGGAGAACCTGTACCGCTGGGTCAACTGGACCATCAGTTCAAAGTCGCACGACTATCGCAAGGACGACGCGCGGACGATCGTGTTTCCGGTCAGCGTGGCGCCCGAGGGCGAGGTCGTCGTGCGCTACACGGTGAACTACAGCTGGTAAGCCACGCGCCGCGCTGCGATCGTTGGGGCCTTGCCATCCGCTGGTGCTGTGGAATTTCACCCTGCCGCGTCGTAGGCCGTCCTGATCCAGGCGACCAGTTCCGCGTCCACCTGCGTGGCGTCGGTCAGCTTGACGCGGTAGTTGCACATCTGCCCGGGCGGCAGTTGTTCGAGACGATCGGTGGCTGCCACGCCCTTCATGTTGAGGCCGACCTCGACCCGCGTGTTCGTCGCGGGGCCGATCGTTGCGAACTGCTTCTTGCGGCGATAGCTGACGTAGGTCTTCTTCGGCGCCTCCTCGAACTCGCCGAACTTGCGAAGCGCCACTATCAGTTTGTCGTGGATCGGCCGCAGCGCGGCCTTCGGGCCTGCATACAGCCCGTCGAGTACTTCGTCCGCCGATGTTGCTCGCGCGGCGGCCGGCCCCGCGGACTGGCGCACCGTGTGCACCAGCGTGTTCGCGTCGCCATGCCCCATGCCGAGCGTCGACTTGAGCATCGCGACGAGTTCGCCGTGCTTTTCAAGCCCGCTGCCTCTAACGATGGCGCCCAGTTCAGCCAGCGTTTTGCCGGTGCGCTTCTCGATGTTGGCAAGCTGGGTCGCAATCGCCTTGTCCGGATCAGCCATGCTCCCGACTCCTTCGTGGTCAACGTCAAATCATGCACCGCGCGATCACTGCGTAACCGTGCCCGAGACCATCAGCGTGCCATTGCCGCGCCCGCGAACGCTCGACCTTCATCTCAGAGCAAAAACGCAACGTGCTGTCCGAAGCGGTTGCAGCGGCGTTGGGCTCCGGGCCTGCGAGCGGCAGCGTCATCGGCATGTGCGACAGTCTGTCACCGAGCGAGCCGATCGTCATACCGTCAATGTGCGGGCCGTTGGTGCGCTGCGCCGGGAGTTCGGCGTTGTCGACGCGCGTGACCCTGCCGCCCTGGGCCGTTGCACGCCTCGGCGCTTCGACCGCTGTGGCGGAGACTTTTTGTGCCGGTGCCTGCTGCACGATCGCCGACCGGTCAACAGTGATGCCAGGCCACAGGGTCGACCTCGAGTTCAAGGGGCGCGCGCAGGGCGCCCGGCATCCGAGACACGCGCCGCTGGCGTTGAGACTGTCATCCCGTCGGCCAGTGTGACCCAGCCACCGCCAAGCGACTGATAGACGCTGACCACGGCGCCGAAAACCTCGGCACGAACCTGCGCCAGCGTCAGCTCCGCGGGAAACAGCTGCTGCTCGGCCTGCAGGACGGTGGAGTACGGCACGTAGCCGCCGTTGTACTGCAGCCGCGCGAGCCGCGTGTACTCGCCCAGCGCATCGACCAGCCCCTGCTGGGCGCTGAGCTTCTCACGCGACTTCTGCTGCGCGATCAACGCGTTCTCGACGTCGGCAAACGCGCCCTGCACCGTCTTCTCGTAGTTGTACAGCGCCGCCTGCTGTCCGGCTTCGGCCTGCCGCACCTGCCCGGTGATCGCGCCGCCCGAGAAAATCGGTCCCAGCAGCCCGCCGCCGTAGCTCCAGACCCGGTTCGGGTTCTTCATCAGGTCGGATAGGTCGGCGCTGACGCCCCCGATTGTTCCGGTCAGCGATATCGTCGGGAAGTACAGGGCCTTGGCCGCGCCGATCTGTGCGTTGGCGGAAATCAGCTGCTGCTCGGCCTGCATGACATCGGGCCGCCGTTCGAGCAGCTGCGACGGCAGCTCTGCCGGCGTCGCCGGAAACGTCAGGTCCTTGACGGCCTTGCCGCGCGTGATCCGGCCCGGATTGCGGCCGAGCAGGACGGAGAGCGCATTCTCGGTCTGCACAATCTGCTGCTCGATCGCGGGGATCTGCGCCGCGGCGGTCTGCGATTGCGACTTCGCCTGCGCCACGTTCATCTGCGAGACAACCCCGTACTTGAACTGCAGTTCGAAGAGCTTCAGCGACTCGTTGTAGGTCACGAGTGTCTTCTGCGCCACGGCGAGCTGCTCGTCGAGCGCACGCAGCGTCAGGTAGTTGTTGGCGACCTGGCCGACCAGCGTCAGGATGACGCCGCGGCGCGCCTCGTCGGTCGCCAGCAGGTTCGCCTGCGCCGACTCCGTCTGGCGGCGGATGCGGCCCCACAGGTCGATCTCCCAGCTGGCGCTGGCGATCACCTGGTAGGAAGACTGCGTACGCGAGGTGCTCGGACGGTTCGGCAGCACGTCGGTCGAGAACTGCTGGCGTGCGCCCTGCGCGTCATAACCGATCTGCGGATAGAACTGCGACTGCGTCTCGGAGAGCAGCGCGGCGGCCTGTTGCACATTGGCTGCCGCCTGCTTGACGGTCACGTTGTTGGCAAGCGCCTCGGCGATCAGGCCGTCGAGCACCGGGTCGCCAAACTGCTTCCACCACTCGGTGTTGATCGTGTCGGCCGTGGCCTTAGGCAGGTACTCGTAGGTGGCCGGCACCGTGATCTCCGGCCGCCGATAGTCCGGGCCGACCGCGCACGCCACCAGAAGGCAGGCCAGCAGCGCACCGGCAACCGATCTCGCGCGGGTCATTCAGAGCCTCCGCTCGGCGCCGCGGAAGGCGCGACGCTCGGGGCCGCCTTGCGCTCGGCACGCCATTCGTTGAAGCGCGCGAACAGGTAGTAAAACAGCGGCACGTACAGCATCGCCAGCGTGGTCTCGCCGAGCATGCCGCCGATGATGCCGGTGCCGATCGAGTGACGGGCGTTTGCGCCGGCGCCGAGCGCCAGCGCCAGCGGGAGCACGCCGAAGGCGAACGCGAGCGAAGTCATCACGATCGGCCGCAGCCGCTGTTCGCCCGCGAGCATCGTCGCCTCGATGATCGACTTGCCCTGGCGCCGCAGCTCGACTGCCGCCGACACGCGCAGCACCGCGTTCTTGGCGCCGAGGCCGATCAGCACCAGCAGGCCGATCTGGAAATACACGTCGTTGTCGAGCCCGCGCATCCAGTTGAAGACCAGCGCGCCGAGCACGCCGAACGGCACGGCGGTCATGACGGCGCCCGGCAGCGTCCACGACTCGTACTGCGCCGCCAGCACGAGGAAAACGAAGATCAGCCCGAACGCGAAGGCGACCATCGACGTGCCGCCCGACTGCTTCTCGTCATAAGCGATGCCGGACCAGCCGAACCGGTAACCGCCCGGCAGTTCGCGCGCGATGTCTTCCATTGCCGCAATTGCCTGTCCGGAGCTGAAGCCGGGTGCCTGACTGCCGATGATCTTCGCCGCGGGGAAGCCGTTGAAGTGCGGCAGGAGGTCGGGACCGGTCACGTAGCTGGTCTTCACCAGCGCGGTCAGCGGGATCATCTGGCCGTGCTGGTTGCGCGTGTACAGCTTCGTGATGTCATCGGGTGTCAGCCGGAAGCGCGCGTCGGACTGCAGGATCACGAACCACGAGCGGCTGAACTGGTTGAACTGGCTGACGATCAGCGACCCGAACTGCGCCTGGATCGCGCTGTAGACGTCGGAGATCTGCACGCCGAGCAGCGTGGCCTTGTCGCGATCGACGTCGACTTTAAGCTGCTGGCTGCTGGCGCGAAACGTGGTGTTCACACCCGCGAGCTCCGGACGCGCCTTCGCCCGCTTGATGAACTCCTGCGTCACGGTGTCGAGTTGAGTCACGTCGCCGCTCCCAACCGACTGGATCCAGAACTCGAACCCACCAGTGGTGCCGAGGCCGGGAATCGCGGGCGGTGCGATCGGCAGCACCAGCGCCTCATTGAGCGCGAAGGACTTCTTGTACACGTCGATCAGGATCGTGCGCGGATTCTCGAGCTTCGCTGTCTCGATCGACTTGTAGCGTTCCTTGAAGTCCTTCAGTGTGACGAACAGGGTCGACGCATTGGTCTTGAATCCCTGGTCGATCAGGCTGTAGCCGTTGATGACGCTGCGGTTGAGTACACCCGGCTGCTCGGCATACAGCTTGTCAACGGCGTCGCCCATCTTCACCGTGCGGTCCAGGCTCGCCGCGTCGGGCATCACGATCGCGGTCAGCACATAGCCCTGGTCCTCGAGCGGCACGAAGCTGGTTGGCGTCGTCTTGAAGAGCCACACAATCGCGGCGATGAAGCCGGCGAGCAGGATCAGCGCAATGACGGCGCGGCGGATCGTCAGCATCACCAGCCGCCCGTAGGCGTCGGTCAGCTTCTGGAACTGCCGGTTGAACCAGCCGAAGAACCCTTTGGTCTTGGGTGGCTCGTGCTTCAGCAGCAGCGCGCACATCGCCGGTGTCAGCGTCAGCGCGACGAAACCCGAAATCGCTACCGAGGCGACGATCGTGATCGCGAACTGCTTGTAGAGCTGTCCTGTGCTGCCCGGCAGGAACGCGGCCGGTATGAACACGGCGCACAGCACCAGCACGACCGCGATGACCGGGCCCGAGACTTCCTCCATCGACCGGATCGCCGCGTCCTTCGGGGACAGGCCGTGTTCGTTCATGTTCCGGTCGGTGTTCTCGACGACGACGATCGCATCGTCGACGACCATGCCGATCGCCAGCACCAGTCCGAACAGCGTCAGCAGGTTCAGCGAATAGCCGAGCGCGTACATGCCGGTGAACGCGCCGACCAGCGCGACGCCAATCGCGACGACGCAGATGAAGGTCGCGCGCAGGCTCTGCAGGAACAGGAACACGACCACCACGACCAGCACCAGCGCCTCGAACAGCGTGTGGATCACCTCCTCGATCGACAGGCGCACGAAGTCCGTCGTGTCGAGCGCGATCACGGTCTCGATGCCGGGCGGCAGCGTGGCCTGCATGCCCGCGAGCGACTTGCGCACGCCGTCGGACACGCCGATCGCGTTCGACCCGGCCTGCTGGTAGACGGCAATGTACGTGGCGGGCACGCCGTTGAGCTTGGAGTCGACGATGTAGCTCTTGAGCCCGACCTCGGCGCGCGCGACGTCCTTCAGCCGCACGATCGCGCTGCCGCTGCTCGCCGCACGCAGGATCATGTTCTCGTACTGCAGCGGGTCGGTGAACGGACGCTGCGTGACGACCGGAAAGCTCAGTTCGACCGGCGCCTGCGTCGGCTGCTGGCCGATCTGGCCGGCGCCAAAGAGCGCGTTCTGCGACTGCACCGCCTGCTGGATGTCGCTGGTCGTGATCCCGAGCGAGGCCATGCGATCCGGGTTCATCCAGATGCGCATGGCCTGGTCCGGCACGCCGAAGATCTGCGCCTGCCCCGCGCCCGGCACGCGCTTCAACGTGTCCAGCACGTACACGTTGGCGTAGTTGGCGATGTACTCGGGCGTGTACCGCTCCGCCGGCCCCTTTACGGCGATCAGCATCATGATCGACGAAGACTTCTTCTGGACCTGCACGCCGTTCTGCGTGACGGCCTCGGGCAGCTGCGGCAGCGCGAGGTTGACGCGGTTCTGCACCTGCACCTGCGCGATGTCGGGGTCGGTGTCGAGCG
>DAOMFI010000002.1:0-94195 GCA_035429725.1 Burkholderiaceae bacterium
CGTCGTAGGGTCCGATCAACCGACCGCTTTGTCGGTCCCGGACGGCTTTCCTTTTGGGTATCTCGATCCTAGTGTGGAATCGAGTGCCCGCGAGGTGCGGATACGCGGATCCAGACCCGCTATTCCACTGTGGAACGAGCCGCCGTAACATCGGTCGTAGAAACTCGAACTTAGCGTGGGAGGGGGACCGGGATGGCGGAGGACCTGCTGCGGCTTCCGACCCTCCGGGCGACCGCCGTCGAGGAGTTGGACGACGGCTCTTACCTGGTCCACGCCGACATTCCAAAGGCCGTGGCCTTCTGCACGCACTGCGGGTCATCCCAGTCCTACGGCCACGGCATCCAGGAGCAGCGGGTCGTCGACGTGCCGAACCACGGCCGACGAACCATCATCGCCCTGACACGGCGGCGCTATCGCTGCATGGCCTGCCGCAAGACCTTCTTCGAAGCGGCGCCCGATCTGGATAACAAACGGCTGGCCACCGCCCGGCTCGTCGCGCATGTTCGCAAGCATTGCCTGCGCCGCACGTTCGCTGACCTGGCGCGCGAAGTGGGTCTGGACGACCAGACCATCCGCAACATCTTTGATGACTTGGTCAAGGATCTGGAGAAGGCAACCCAGTTCGAGACCCCGCGCTTGCTCGGTCTGGATGAGATCAAAGTCGTCGGCCGCAGCCGCGCCGTGGTCACCAACGTCGAAGAAAACACCCTGTTCGACATGCTCGTTGACCGCAACAAGGCCACCCTGATGGCCTACTTCCGCCAGATGCGAGACCGGGACAAGGTGGAAGTCCTGACCATGGACATGTGGTCGGTGTATGCGCAGGTGGCGGACAAGTGCTTCCCCGGTGTGCCGGTCGTCATCGACCGGTTCCACGTCGAGCGGATGGCCAATGACGCGCTGGAGAAGGTGCGCAAGGCCGTGCGCAAGGGACTGCCGACGAGACAGCGGCTGAAGCTCAAGGACGACCGTCATCTGCTCCTTGCCAGCTTCGACCGGTTGAGCGCCGAGCAGCGGGACACCTGCGCCGTCTGGTTCGAGGTCTACCCTCAACTCGGTCAGGCCCACGCCGCCAAGGAAGGGTTTGCTGCCATCTACCGCAGCGCCAGCCGGGCGGCGGCCGAGCGCGCGTTCGATGTCTGGCGCGACCGCCTTGCGCCCGAAGTCGTGCCGTACTTCAGGGATCTGGTGCATGCGGTGATGAACCGTCGGCGGGACGTGTTCAACTACTTTGATCACCGCATCACCAATGCGTACACTGAATCCGTCAACAACCTGATCAAGCTGGAGAACCGGATGGGCCGGGGCTACAGCTTCGAAGTGTTGAGGGCACGCATGCTCTACGACCAGCAAGCGACAAAGGCCGGCAGCACCAGCGTCCGCAAGAAGGCCGCTCGGCCGCGGCAGCGGCCGCAGCCGCGGCCGGACACGGGGTTGTATACGCGGGTGACACCCGAGATGCTGCGGCCCGCACCACGTCCGACGGTGGAGTATGTCGACGAGATCGTCTGCTACGGCGCCCACATCCCGACGCTCGTGAAGCTCCTGGAGCAAGGTCACTTTGAGTGACGGGGCCATGGCCGGCAGCGTGCAGCCTGTCCCTTTGCAGGCGATCACTCAACGCATTCTGGTCATCAGGGAACAGAAGGTTCTGCTCGACTCCGACCTGGCGGCTCTCTATGGCGTGGAGACCCGACGTCTGAATGAGCAGGTGCGCCGGAATCGAGCGCGATTTCCCGCGGACTTCATCTTCGAGCTCAGCGCCACAGAGTTCGCGGACTTGAAGTCGCAATCTGCGACATCAAGCTGGGGCGGCCGACGCAAGCTGCCGATGGCCTTCACCGAGCACGGTGCCATCATGGCAGCGACGGTACTCAACACGCCGCGAGCGGTGCAGGTCTCGGTCTACGTCGTACGGGCCTTCGTGCAACTGAGGGAGCTGGCCGGCAGCCATCGGGAGTTGGCGAAGCGTCTCGACGACCTGGAACAGAAGACCGAGGCCCTCTCGCTCAAGCAGGACGCCTTCAGTCGCAACACCCGTGCGCAGCTCAAGCAGGTGTTTGATGCGTTGCGGGATCTGATGACGCCACCGGACCCACCGAAGCGCCCCATCGGATTCGTCACCCCTGAGGACAAGGGCACGAAGGCGCGTGCAAAATAGCCGGAGGCGGCCGATTCTGTTGAAAAACTCGCTTGTTTAGTCGACTTGGGCGAGTCGGCAGCGCAATGTTGAAGCCTGATCTGTTGCGATCGCTGCGGGATCGCGGTTGAAGTTGTTGCCGTGTCCCGCTACTTGTCGTTTCAGACGGCTAGCGGCACCGCGATCGGCGGCGATCCGAGCCAGCGCTTGGCCATGCGCCGCAGGTTTTGCACGGTGGCTGCGAGCAGGAACTCGTCGCTCGCGCCCTTCGGTCCTCGTAGTCGCAGCCGATCCAGCCGCAGGATGCGCTTGAGGTGAGCGAACAGCATCTCTACCTTCTTGCGGTCCTTGCGTGACTGGCGATAGGCGTCGGTGGTGGCCAGCGCGCGTGCCACGTCACGTGCCGGCTCGAAGGGGCTGCGATCGATCTTGCGCCCGAGCATGTTCGGGCAGCACTGTGGCTTCAGTGCGCAGCCGCGGCAGTCGAGTTGGCTGGCGCGATAGCGATACGGATTCTTCAGTCGGTTGGGCGCGGCCGGCTTCAGCAGCTTGCCGGCCGGACAGACGTAGTGGTTGCGCTCGGCATCGAAGGCGAAGTCGGAATGACTGAAGGTGCCGTCGCTGCGCTCGGATCGGTCCCACACCGGGATGTGCGGTGCGATTTGCTTGTCTTCCACCAGCCAGCCCAGCATCGGGCCGGCGCCGTAGGCCATGTCGCCGATCAGGTGTGCGGGCTTGATCGCGAAGCGCTGCTCGACCCGCTCGATCATCGTGCGCGTGGCATCGACTTCGCGGGTGCGGTGGGCGCTCGTGGCCTCGACATCGACGATGACGCCAGCTCGCACATCGACCAGGTAGTTGGTGGAGTAGCCGAAGAAAGCCGGGCCACCGGGCGCACAGGTCCACTCGGCGGCCGGATCGGTCAGCGAGATGCTCTTGCGGTCGGTCTCGAGCCGGCGGCTGGCTTCCTCGTCGACCCCATCGAGATACTCGCGCACGGCACGCGTGGCCTGGGTGGCATCGAGCCGGCGCTGCGGCCAGTCGGCTCCAGGCACGGCGTTGTCGCGACTGGCATCGGCCTTGACGACGCTGGCGTCGATCGCAAAGCCTTCGCCACCGACCAGTCCCTCGGCGATGCAGCGCTGCAGGACGGTCTCGAACAGGTGTCGGAACGCATCGCTGTCGCGGAAGCGGCCGTGTCGGTTCTTGGAGAAGGTGGAGTGCTCCGGCACGGCGTCCTGCAGTCCCAGGCGGCAGAACCAGCGGTAGGCCAGGTTCAGGTGCACTTCGTCGCACAGCCGGCGCTCGGAGCGGATGCCGAAGCAGTAGCCGATGATGAGCATGCGCATCATCAGCTCGGGATCGATGGAGGGTCGGCCGGTGTGGCTGTAGAAGGCAGCGAGGTGGCGACGCAGTTCGCCCAGGTCGAGGAACCGGTCGATGCCACGCAGCAGGTGAGCGGACGGCACGTGCGCATCGAGGTTGAAGGAATAAAACAACTCGTCCTGCGCACCCGCCTGCTGACCCATCATCGCGACATCCCCTCGTCGTTGGCTTGCGCTTCAGACTCAGGACAACGAAGATCGTTCAGCGGAGTTCTTCAACAAAATAGGCCACGAGCAGCCATCGAAGCAGCTCCCCCAACTCGCCTGTTAGCGGCCACAATTCCGCCCTCAGAAGCAAGGGCCTAGTAGTCGCATGGCAGTGCAGATCGACGATGCACTCGTCCGCTGTCTGGTTGCCGGACAGTTTCCGCAATGGTCTGAGCTGCCCATACGCCCGGTCACACCTTCCGGGTGGGACAACCGCATCTTCAGACTGGGCGACGCCATGCTCGTTCGCCTGCCAAGCGGCGTGAAGTACGCAGAGCAAGTCGCCAAGGAGCAGCGATGGCTGCCATACCTCGCCAAGTCGCTGCCGCTTGCTATCCCGACGCCCCTGGCGCTTGGTCAGCCTTCGTCAGGCTATCCGTGGAACTGGTCCGTCTATCGCTGGCTGGAAGGCGAGGCCGCTTCAGCTGGGTCCGTCGCGGATCTCACTGAGTTCGCATCATCCCTGGGCCACTTCCTCTGTTCGTTACAGCGCGTTGGTGCGACCGGCGGTCCGGAGCCAGGGCCGCACAACTTTCATCGCGGCGGGACGCTCGGCATCTACAACGGGCAGACGCGGCAGGCCATCGCCGCGCTCGAAGGAAAGATTGATGGCGTTGCTGCGACCGCGATCTGGGAGGCGGCGCTCGCGAGGGCTTGGAATCGACCGCCGGTATGGGTCCACGGTGATGTCAGTGCCAGCAATCTTCTCGTACGGGCAGGTCGCTTGAGCGCGGTCATCGATTTTGGACAACTCGGCGTCGGCGACCCGGCGTGCGATCTGGCGATCGCGTGGACGTTCCTCGAGGGGGCCAGCCGACGGACATTCCGCGACGCGCTTTCTCTGGATGACGAAACCTGGGCGCGGGGCCGCGGATGGGCCTTGTGGAAGGCCTTGATTGGTACCGCCGGCCTCGTAAAAACTACTGAAGTGGAAGCAGCACACTCGCGGCGGACCATCGATGAGGTTCTCGCCGATGTCCATGCTTGAGGCTCAAGGCGGCCAAGACCGGTCAGTCGCGGATGCCACTCAGTTTGCGGGAGAGCGGCCATTCTCTTCGGTCGGTGCGGCCCTGGCAGATTCGGCTCATGGGCCGCTCAGCGGCCCATTTCGTCTGCCTGCTCCCAATCCCAGCGTCGCGCGCAATTCGAGCACGATGTCTGCATCCAGCGGCGGTCTCATGTGCTTTCCATCGCGCTCGATCTGCGCAACCAACGCCTCGACCGCCTCGAGTCCGTCGCTATCGCGCACTGCCTTGCGCGGCGTTCGATTTCCAAGCGCGGGGATCCTTTGGTCGACCCAGGCACGATAGTGGCTCCGCATGTGCTCACGAATTGCCTGCTGCACTTCTGGTTGCGCGGCCAGGTCGGCCTGCTCTGCTTCCCGACGCTTCTGCCGTGACAGCTCGTGAGATGTCGGCTCGCGACTGAGCATCGACTGAACCGACTGCACGACGCTCGGCTTGACGTGCGCGGTGTCCCCGAGTCGCCGCTCGATCAGCTTGCGCAGCGCCGCGGCACGCTTGGCGGAGTTGACTTCAGCGATCAGTCGGCGTCCTTCGATGCGCAAAGTCCCCAGCGACGTATTGTCCCAGTCCTTGTGCATGCGGTTACCGAGGCGGCGCCAGGTGATTTCGCCCCTTACCAACCCGCCGTCAGCGTTGCGCTGCGCGCCTGATTCAACTTCCTCGGCGGACAGTCCGGCGGCAAGATCCTTCAACGCCTCAAAGGCCGCCTCCGGCGCCTCAAGGTCGAAAATCAACGTATGCATTTCGAGAGGATCGCCGTCCGTGTTGCGCAGTTCCGGAAGCCTAGGATTTAGCAGCGAGTCTGCGATCCTGAGGTAAACCTCGCGCAACTCCATGTCGAACTCTCGCAGCACGTCGCTGCCAAACAGGCTATCCCGCGTGCCAATTCTCTTGCGCAAGTCGACCAGCGCCGGCTTGTGCACGGGCGGAACGGCCACCGGCCCCATACCTTCCACCAGGTGGATGCCTTCGACCGGAACGAGCTTCGCGAACAGGATGTCGCCGGGCTCAAGGTGAGCAGAGCCACTACGCTCGATCACCTCAGCCTCTGCCCCGAGCATGACATCGCGCAGTCGGAAGCCTTCCCCTTGCCGCACGTCGAGGACTTCATGGAAGCTGAACGGTGCGGCGCAGCACGCCTCGACATATCGGCGCGCAATCGGGTCGAGACGCGCACCGACACGAGTGAGATACGCGTTCGCCACGGTGGCGTCCTGTACTTCAATCGAGAGCCTGGTATCTGCCGGATCCGGCAGCCAATCGTGCAGGAACCACGCGAAGAAGAGTGACGTGTACGGTGACTCTTCATCGAAGGGTTCCTCGCTTTCGAACAGCTGGAACTCGTGCCATGCCTCAGCCAGGCCGATCTCACCAAAGTGCCGCTGGGCCTCACGCAACAACTCGCGCGGCAAGGGATCGATCGCGCGACGGACGCGCCGCCACAACAACGCGTCGGCCGGGATCGTTTCGGCATTCAGCAGGCAACAGTGCTTGAACTTGCGGCCACTACCGCAAGGGCATGGGTCATTGCGTCCAGGCTTCATTCGGACCGATACTGCCTGAGTGCCGATTCGCATGCATGATCGCATGCGCCCCGTTTCGGTGGTTCTTGATCATGTCGATGGTGCCAGTAGTGCCAGCAACGCTCGCCAGCTCTCGAGGGCGGGATTGGAAGGACTGTGTCGGGCAACAGCCGGTAGAGATGTGGCGCGGTGGCAGTAGGTTCGGTTTGTCTGTTGCCGCCTCTTTCGTCTGGCGGTGCCCAAGTAACCTTGCCGTAGCTCCGTTTCCACATCCCCCTCATCGAACTGGACAGGCAGATTTCCCGCATCCAGCTCTCGGACAAGACATCATGCTTTCGCCCACGGAAAGTCGCGTGTGCCGAGGTCGATGGTAAGACAGCCGAGTGCGCGTTCCCAACTCCATCGATCACGACAATATCCCGCAACTACCTGCGCCGCCCGTTGCCGAGCGGCGGGTTCCTCGAACCGGGTTCGAGTTCTTCCTTCGCTTCCACATGGTATGCAGTTCGCAACTCCTGAAGACTCCCGAGTTTCGTAGGGTTGCCCCAATCTCGACTCCCTCGTCGCTTCCTGCATCCGCCTTGAACCAAGGCTCCTTTCCTCCATCGGCATTACCCGACTTCGTCAGTACTACGAGCCTCTCCGCCACCCCACCGCGCCCGACCCATCCCTCACGGGTTGTCGGTTGATCGTGCGCGCGACCACGCGCCGGGGTTTCCCGTGTTGCCTGCGCTTTCCTGGTGTACATGCTGTCGCCACTACCCCGGCGCAGCCACTGGCGCTGCTGCTTTGCCCTGTCCGTCCAGTGATGTCAGCCTTCCCCGGTATGGCAGCCGGGTCGGCCTGCGCATCGTCCTTTTCGAGGCTTGCTCGGCGTTCACTCGCGTTACGGCCTGCACACTCGCGCTGCCACCAATTCGTGGCACGCTTTACCCGAAGGCTTCAGCCACTTCGTTACCTCCATGACTGCTCCGGTGCTTCCGGCTGGAGCATTCGCCGGGTGGGACTTGCACCCACTGGAAAGCGCCGCCTTATCACGGCGCACGCCAAGACCGGTCGTCTTGTCTTGCCTTCCAGTTGACCTGGTAGCGGTCGATCGAGGCGGCAAGAGGAGGGTCATCCTGCGCAAGCTTTGACGCGCTGTGATCGGCGCAATGCGTCAACGGCCGACCGTACTGTCGGGCAGCCGCAACTCGACCCCGATCCCGCGCCCGTCAAGGCCAGGCGCGAACTGCACGGAGCCGCCGTGCAACTCCGCCACGCGCTTGACGAGGGCAAGTCCGAGACCCGCGCCCGTACTGTCGCTCGTCCCTCGATAGAAGCGGTCGAACGCGCGTGCTTGCTGCTCCTGCGTCATTCCGGGGCCATCGTCGCGCACTGCAATGACGACTTTGTCCGCATCAGAATGGGCATCGAGCCGGACGCGCGAGGTCGCATGTCGAATCGCGTTCTCTTCACGACCAAGACCGGTCTTTACGGCACCAATTATCTGCAGCGCGCTCTCATCACCGCGATTGGCCTGGGCGCCAACCGGCCGCAGGACGCCGTTTACCCAACCTCCGAAGGACCGGACGTCCTGAAGAAGTACAGCGGCGAGAACAAGTACGTGATGCGGTTCGACAAGGGCCAGTTGCCGCCGGTGGACGGATTCTGGTCCCGTGCGTTCACTGAGCACGAGTGGACCTTGATCCGTCCGATTGCGGATCGGCTCGCGGATGAGGGCTGGACGACCGAGTCAGCGGCGCGGCTCCGGTTCGTGCTCGACTTCGGCTACGCCACCGGCCTGCGCAGCGGTGAGCTGATACGGGCACGGCTCGGTCATATTTCCGACGACGAGGCCGGCAATCGATGGATCGCGGTCGTGGGCAAAGGCCACAAGGCCGGGCGTGTGGCGGTGCCGCCGTCGGCCCGGCTTGCACTGGACCGGTATCTGGCCGCTCGCGGCGTCGCTGTTTCACCGGCGCAATGGTCGGCGTCGACGCCGCTAATTGCCGGTCTCGCTGACGACGGCGTTGGGCTCACGAGTTCTCGGCTGTGGACGGTGGTCAAGCGATTCTTCAGTCAGTGCGCGGCAGTTCTCGAACCCATCAACACCGCATTGGCCGAAAAGCTGAGGCGAGCCAGCCCGCATTGGATGCGTCATACGCACGCGACCCACGCGCTGGGAAAGGGAGCGTCGCTGACGACCGTTCGGGACAACTTGCGCCATGCCTCTGTGTCGACAACGTCGGTATATCTACACACCGACGAGGCCAGACGAGCACGCGAACTGGCAGGCGCATTCGGCGTCGCCCATCGCGGCACGCGAAGGGTCAAACCGGGACGGACTGCACGAAAGACAAACGGCTCACGAAAGCACAGAATTCGTAAGTGATTGATTGTGCGCGTTCATTTTGGGACAACCGGGACAAATCGCACGAAAAACAAGATCACCCCAACAACAGCACGGCCGCGATCAACAACCTGAGGCGACTCGGCGCACGCCGCGGACAGGCTCGGGACGAGGCGCGACGAATCGAAGCAGGGCTCGCAGGGCTGATCGAGAGGCGCGGGTTCAGGACGCTGCTGAACTGGGTGCCGCCGCGCGACGTGGAGGACGCCGGCGAAGTCGATCTGATCGCCTCCCTCGACGGGCATCTGTTCGTGATCGAGGTGAAGTCGACGTTCATGCGACGATCTCATCGGGAGGCGTGGTTGCACGCCACCACCACACTTCGCAAGGCCGGTCAGCAGCTTCGGCGCAAGGCAGAAGCGGTATCGCTGGCCATCGCCTCCGGGAACTGCGCACACAGGTCGCGAATGGCATCGCGGATGCCCTGGAAGCGGTCGTCGGTAGTGCTCAGCATGGCGTGCAGTCACCGAAGCATCGCGCGGTTCGGGCGGCGGAACAATTCGAAGTGACCGAAGACCGCGTTGTCGTCCGGGCTCATTTGCCGCGCTTGACGACTCAGGCTCGCGCGGCTACGGTGTGTTCGACGCCCCAAACGCAGTTCATGCTTGTGAACGTATCTGTCAAGTCGGCCGCGAGGGTGCTCGACCTCCTCGAACTTTTCGCCGTTTCCCACGCGCCGATGGGCGTCAGCGAAGTGAGTCGCCTGCTCTCCATTCCGAAGAGCAGCGCGCAGTCCCTGCTGGCCACCCTCGTCTCGCGTGCCTATCTCGTGCGCAGCGGAGCGGCCTATGAGCTCCCACACGACCGGAAGCGCGGCAGATGGGTGGGCGGCGCGCTGCCGCGGCTGGTGAAGGTGGCCGAGCCGACAATGCAGCGGCTGGCCGAGGCGAGCGGCGAATCGGCGTTCCTGAACGTGCTGTTGCCCAACGGCGAGCTCAAGTACGTCGCCAAGGCGGTAAGTTCGAACGTCGTTCGCTACGACGCCCCCCTGACCAGTACGCGGCCCGCGTACTGCACGTCCAGCGGACTGCTGCTGCTCGCCCACCTGGACCCGGCTGAACTCGACGATTACTTTGCGCGCGTGAAGCTGGAGCGCCAGACACCGGAGACGGCCACGGACCGCCGCGCGCTCCTCGCGCTGCTCCAGCGCGCCCGCCGGCAGGGGTACGCGGAACTTCGCGATGCCCACGTGCAGGGCGCCACCGGAGTCGCGGCCCCGGTGTTCGACTGCGGCGATCGACCCGTCGCGGCGCTGTCGCTCGCCGCCCCGACGGTCCGCTTCGCCAAGCGCCGCGCTACGCTTCGTCACCACGTCGTAGCCGCCGCGGGCGACCTGTCACGTCAGCTGCGACCGCGGACGAGCGCGACGGACCGCCGGACCGCGCAGTCCGTCGCCGAGCGCGACGCGCGGGCGGAGCGCCGCCCACGATGACTCAATCGCAGGGGAACGTCGAAACGCCATCCGCGCTGGCCGGCGTGCGCGTGGTGGACTGCACGGACGAACTCGGCGCGTACGGCCCGCGCCTGCTCGCCGCACTGGGCGCCGAGGTCGTTCGGCTGGTCGACGCCCGGTACGTCGCGGCCGCGCGCAGCCACGAGTACGACCTGTACTTCAACGCCGATAAGGCGGTGGTCGTCGTCGACCCAAAGGACGACGCCCGGAGGAGGGAGGTGGTGCGACTGGTCGAGCACGCGGACGTCGTCATCGAAAGCGTCGATCACTGGCTGCTAAAAACCCTCGGCTTGACGGCCCAACGCATCGCGCACGCCAACCCGCGGGCAGTCCACACGCGCATCGCGACGCTGGGGCTCGACGGCCCCGATGCCCGCCAGCGCGCGTCCGACCTCACCCTGATGGCGCGCGGCGGCCTGATGTGGCTCGCGGGCGAGCCGGACCGACCGCCGCTGCGAGCCGCCGGCCACCAGAGTGCGATCGCCGTCGGCTTGTACGCGGCCGTCGGCAGCCTGATGGCCCTGCTGGCGGCCGAAGCGAGCGGGCGCGGACAGCGCGTCGACGTGTCTGGCCTCGAAGTCGTCGCCACGGCCTTGGAGAACGCGGTGCAGTTCTGGGACCTGGAGCGGACCGTGCGCAAGCGCGTCGGCAGCCGGCCGCGCGAAGCGGGATCCGGGCTCTTTCGCTGCCGGGACGGGGACGTCTACATGATGGCCGGACGCCTGAACACGCCGCGCGGCTGGGTGGCGATCGTAGAGTGGCTGAACGAGGCGGGCACGGCGGGCGCGCGCGCGCTCGAGGAGCCGCAGTGGACGGACTACGCGTTTCGCGCCACGCCGGAGGCGACGGCGCATTTCCTCGAAGTTTTCGGCCGCTTTGCGGCTGAGCGCCGCATGGTGGACCTCTACGAGGAAGGGCAGCGGCGCGGCATCGTCATCTGCCCGCTGAACACGCCGCGCGACCTCCTTGCCGACCGGCAACTGCGCCACCGGCGCTTCTTCGTGCCGATGGACATCGGCGGCGCACGGCGGCTGGTGCCGCGCGGGCCGTTCCGGATGTCGGCCACGCCGCTGCGCGCGCCGTCGGCCCCCCGCGTGGTGGACGCCGCGTCGATCGAGTGGAAGTCGACACCGGTCGCCCTCGCCGCGCCCGGGTCGATGCCGGGAGGCGCGCTGCCGCTGGCGGGCCTTCGCGTCGCCGACTTCACCTGGGTTGGTGCCGGGCCCTTCGCCACCAAGCTGCTGGCCGACCACGGGGCCGAAGTGATCAAAATCGAAAGCGCGGGACGTCTTGACGCGCTGCGCACCATGCCCCCGTACCCCGGGGGCAAGCCCGGCATCAATCGGTCGGGCTACTTCGCGAACCGCAACACCAGCAAGAAGAGCGTCGCGCTGAACCTCGGCGATTGGCGCGGGATCGAGCTCGCGCGACGCCTGATCGCCGAAAGTGACATCGTCGCCAACAGTTTCACCGCCGGCACCATGGAGAAGTGGGGTCTCGGCTACGAGGACTGCCGTGCGCTGCGCGCGGACATCATCTACCTGTCGATGCCGATGCACGGCGGCGATGGGCCGCACGGGCAGTTCCTCGGCTACGGCGCGGCGATGAGCGCGCTGTCCGGCCTGTACGCCACGACCGGGTACCGCGACGGCCGGCCGACGGGCACCGGCACGAACTATCCCGACCACGTCCCCAATCCCTGCCACGCGGCCGTCGCGCTGCTCGCGGCGCTCCGGCACCGCCGCCGCACCGGACAGGGCCAGTCGATCGAGCTCAGCCAGGTCGAGTCCACCGTGTGCGCGCTGGGACCGCTGGTGCTCGCCGCCCAGGCCCGTGACGGCGCCGCCTGGCCCCGGCTGGGAAACCGCGAACCGGGGGTCGCGCCGCACGGCGTGTATCCGGCGCGTGGCGACGACCGCTGGATCGCGATCGCCTGCTGGAACGACGACGACTGGTCTGCGCTGTGCCGCCTGGCCAACGGCGGCTGGGACAACGACCTTCGCTTTGCCACCCTGCAGGCCCGCCTCGAGCACGAGGACGCGCTCGACGAGGCGATCGGACGCTGGACCGCGTCGCACGATGCGTTCGTCCTCGCGGAGCAATTGCAGCATGCGGGCCTCGACGCCGCGCCCGTGCAGCATGCGCGCGATGTGGTCGAGCGTGACCCTCAACTGCGCCACGCGGGACACTGGATCCGCCTGTCGCACCCGGAGATGGGAGATTGTCTCTACAACGCTCCACCGTTTCACCTCGAAACGACACCCGGAACGCTGCGCAGCCCCGCACCCCGGCTCGGTGAGCACACCGACGAAGTGCTTGGGTCCGTGCTCGGCCTGGCGCAGGACGAAATCGACCGGCTGCGTGCCGCCGGAGTGTTGACGTGACGGGCGCGGGCGCGTCGGAACGACGGGCTGCGCGCCGGTTGCCATCCCGATAACGAGGAGGACGCCCGTGGACTTCGAGTTGACGGACGACATTCGACAGATCGGCGATACCGTTCGCCGGTTCGTGTCGGACGAACTGATGCCGCTCGAGAAGACCGTGATCGAACGGGACGCCGCGCGCGCCATGAGCGGAACCGAGCCGCTCATCCCGCCCGACGCCAACGCCCGGCTGCTGGCAAAGGCGCGCGAGATCGGACTCTGGGGCATCGACGTGCCCGAGGAGTACGGCGGCCTCGGGCTCGGTGCGCTCGCCAAGTGCGTCGTCCTCGAGGAACTGAACCGCACGATCGTTCCCTTCGTCTTCCCGCCGGAAACGCCGAACCTGCACATGCTGATGGCGTGCTGTACCGCACAGCAGAAGGAGCGCTACCTGCTGCCGTACGCGCGCGGCGAGGTTCACTCGTCGTTGTGCCTCACGGAACCCGGCGCGGGATCCGATGCGGCGGCGGTCGAGATGCGGGCCGTCCGGCGGGGCGACCGGTGGGTGCTGAACGGCACGAAGATGTTCGTCACCCGCGCCGAGGAGGCGGCGTTCTTCATCGTGATCGCACTGACGGACCGCGCGAAGCGCGCGCGTGGCGGCATCACGGCCTTCCTCGTCGACCGCGACACCCCGGGCGTGAAGCTGGTGCGTCCGATCCCGATGATCGGCGGGCACCGGCCCTGGGAAGTGCTGTTCGAGGACGTCGAAGTCGGCGACGACCAGGTGCTCGGCGAGGTCGGGCAGGCATTCGTGCCGCTGCAGAACCGGCTCGGCGTGCGGCGGCTGGAGATCGGCACGCGCTGCGTCGGGCAGGCCCGTCGGGCGCTCGACATGCTGCTCGAGCAGGCGCGTGTGCGAAAGACCTTCGGACAGTTGCTGCAGGATCGGCAGGCGGTGCAGTGGTGGATCGCCGATTCCGCCGTCGACATCCACGCCACGCGGCTGATGGCCTGGCAGGCCGCGTGGCGCGCCGACGGCGGCGAGACCGACTTGCGGCTGGAGTCCTCGATGATCAAGATCTTCGCCACCGAGATGGTCGGCCGCGTGGTCGACCGCGCGATGCAGGCCTATGGCGGCTACGGCATGAGCCGGGACCTGCCGCTCGAGTTCCTGTACCGCACCGTCCGCATGCACCGCATCTACGAGGGGCCGACCGAGATCCACCGCTGGCAGGTGGCGAAGCACCTGCTGCGGGGCCGGGCGATCTGAGGGGAGAACGATGTCACTCGTCTACGAAAAGAACGGACCCGTGGCGGTCGTCCGGCTAAACCGCCCTGATGCGTTGAACTCGATCGACCCGCCCACGCGCGATGCGCTGCGCGATGCCTGGATCGACATCGCGCGCGACGACGCGGTGCGGGTGGCGATCCTGACCGGCACGGGCGACAAGGCGTTCTGCACGGGGACCGACCTCCGCGCCTCGCCATCGCCGACGGGAAGCTTCGCCGAGCAGATGCTGACGACCGGTAAGCGCAACCTGACCGACGGGATGCAGATGCCCAAGCCCATCATCGCCGCGATCAACGGTTACGCGATGGGCGGGGGGCTGGAGCTCGCGCTGGCCTGCGACCTGCGCATCGCGACCGACAATGCCTCGTTCGCGCTGTCGGAGGTGAAACTCGGCTCGCTCGCCGGCTCCGGCGGCACGCAACGGCTGATCCGCGCGATCCCGCAGGCGGTCGCGATGAAGATGCTGCTGACGGGTGAGCGAATCGACGCGCGGGAGGCGCACCGCGTCGGGCTGGTCAGCGACGTCACGCCGCCCGACCAGCTGATGCCGCTCGCCCTGCAACTAGCCGAGCGCATCTGCGACAACGCGCCGTTGTCGGTGCGCGCGACGAAACTCGCGGCCCTGCGCGGGCGCGAGATGTCGATCGACGGCGGCCTCGCGCTGGAACAGTCGCTGTTCGGCCTGCTGCGCGACACCGAGGACCGCGCCGAGGGCCGCAAGGCTTTCGCCGAGAAACGCAAGCCGCGCTACAAGGGGCGCTGACGTGCCGGACATGAAGGACAGGGCCGCCATCTGCGGCGTGGGCGCCTCCCGCCAGGGGCGCGTCGACGGCTCGACCCCGATCAGCCTGGCGGTCGAGGCGTTCCGGAAGGCGCTCGACGACTCCGGGCTCGCGAAGTCGGACATCGACGGACTGCTCACGATGCCGGGCACGACCTCGGCCGAGGGCGCGCGGCATTACCTGCACCTGGGCGAGGTCCTGGGCATCAACCCGCGCTACACGGGCTCGAAGTTCCTCGGTGGCGGCACGGCGGGCGTGCTGGTGCAGGAAGCGGCGCTCGCGGTCGCCGCCGGCATGGCGAACTACGTGGCGTGCGTCTTCGGCGACGCCGCCAAGACAGGCAAATCGCGCTTCGCCGGTTCTTACGGCTGGGGCGATTCGTGGGGCATCTGGGGGATGTTCTCGGCGGCGGCCAACTCGGCGGTCTCGGCCAGCCGGCACATGGCGCTCTACGGAACCACCTCGCGTCACCTCGCCGAAGTCGCCGTCGCCTGCCGCCATCACGCGTCGCTGAACCCCGAGGCAGTGATGCGCGAGCCGATTACGATCGACGATCACCAGACGTCGCGCTGGATCGTCGAGCCGCTGCGCCTGCTCGACTGCTGCCTGATCAGCGACGGCGGCGTCTGCATCATCGTCACCACCGCCGAGCGCGCGCGCGACCTCGCGCAGCCCGCGGTGCCGATCATGGGGATGGGCCAGGCGCACACCATGCAGATGCTGGAGCATCCGGAATGGTGGTACGTGCCGCACCAGAAGGACGCCGTGGAGGCCGCCTTCCGGATGGCGGGCGTTGGACCGCGCGACATCGACGTCGCGCAACTCTACGATAACTTCACGATGTCGGTGCTGCTGTGGCTGGAGCACGCGGGCTTCTGCGAGCGGGGCGAGGCCGGTCCCTTCGTCGAAGGGGGGCGCATCCGCCTCGGGGGCGAACTGCCGGTCAACACGGCGGGTGGCAACCTGTCCGAGTCGTACATGGAAGGCTGGCTGCACATCGTCGAGGGCGTCCGGCAGATGCGCGGCGCCTGCGGGCCGAGGCAGGTGCCGGACGCCGAACTGTGCCTGGTCACCGGACGCGGGATGACGCTGAACTGCAGCAACTCGCTCGTCCTGCGCAAGGACTAAACGGAACGACGCGATGGTTGACTACCAGAAGCCGCTGCCGGAACTGACGGCCGAGAACCGTCCCTTCTGGGACGCGTGCCGCGAAGGACGCCTGGCTATGCAGCGCTGCGGAGCCTGCGGCCACGTCCGCTATCCGGTGTCGGCGCTCTGTCCCCGGTGCCTCTCCGAGCAGGCGCAATGGATCGACCTGAGCGGGGCGGGGCAGGTGATGGCGCGGCTCGTGTTCCATCAGGTCTATCACAAGGCCTTCGCGAACGACGTTCCCTACAACGTCGTGCTGGTACAGCTCGACGAAGGGCCGCGGATGTTCTCGAACGTCGTCGGCGTACCGAACGAGCGCGTGCAGGTCGGCATGCGCGTCCGGGTGACTTTCGACGCAGTGACGCCCGAGATCACGATTCCGCGGTTCCGGCCGGCGTGACTCCGCGCCGGGAGCCGAGCGCGAGCGCGTGTTCCACATTCCGGCCGCGCCGATCCTCGACCATCGGAGCTCGCCGACCGGTGGCCGATGCCGCTTGTGTCGAGGCGCACGCTGCGCAATGCTCCCAGTGGGGGCACGATGAACAACACAGGAGACAGCCATGAACGTTGATCTCGCGCGACGGGCGCTGCTGGCCGCCGCTGGCCGTCGGCGCGCAGGCCAGCTACCCGAACAAGCCGATCCGCCTGCTCGTCGGCGTGCCGCCGGGCGGAACCACCGATCTCGTGGCGCGGCTCGTCGGCGACTAGCCTCGCAGCGCCCAGCGCCCCATCCCAGCCAGTTCATCCAGATCCCCTTCGAGCCACCTCAGCTCTCGGCGCTCGCCGTCGAGCGCAGCGCAGCATCAAGCCAGGCACTGGAGCCTAGCAATGATGCCATCAAGGAAATTCGGAAGTACCTGCAAAGAAACCCGAAACGCGAATCTTCGAGAACGCTGGCACGCCTGGCGGCGGCCCTCGCGGAGGAAAACGAGTTTCCGCTCGCGGGACTCTATCGCCTCGATTACGACGCGTTCGAACTCGCGATGCAGCTGATGCAGGACTGGCGGCTCGATCGCTATTACGCAGCGCGGATCAAGCTCTTCGACGTCGTGCTGAACGACGTTCTGCCGGACCTCAAGGATCAGTGAGATCAGTGCGGCTTGCTCGCGGCGCTGGCGGTGGCCCGGCGCCGCGAAGCCCGGCGTTTCGGCGCTGCGCGCGGCTGAACCGCTTCGGGTACCGACTCCGACTTCGCACTGGTTGCCGCGGCAGCCGCGACGGATGCGGTGGCGAAGGCCTGCGCGTCGATATCCTGGCGTGCATCCTCGCGGACCTCGGCCCAGAGGTCGGTCAGTTCCTCGCGCGACTCGGCGAGCGCTCCGGCGACGCGTTCGACACCGCCTGCCACCGCGCGCGCCACGCGCCGAAGCACCTGCGGGTCGCGCGCGACGACGAACCCGGCAGCGAACCCGAGCGCGCCGACCGCAGCAATGCCGAGCACGACGGCTCCGGGTTTCAACAGGTCACTTGCATTCATTCAGTACTCCTCGTCAGACATTTGGGTTTCGGGTTCACGCTGCGCCCGCCGGCGCGAACGTGCGAATGAGCGCACATTCACGTCGACACGCGCCAGCCGGGCGCTTTCCTCGAGCAGGATGAACGCCAGCCCGTGCTTGATCGACGCGATCGCGATCGGCGGCAGCCAGCGCATCGCCGCAGCGATCATCAGGCCGGCATTCAGCGTGACCGAGCGGCCGAACTGGCGGCGCAGCGCGCGCCGGACTGCGACCGCAGCCTGCCGCGCCGCCAACAGGGAAGGCAGCGGTTCGCCGAGCAGCACGCCGTGCGCGCCCGCTTCGGCATCGACCGGACACAGGCTGAGCCCGCCCGGCGGAAGAAGGTCGCGCAGACCCGTGTGCACCAGTGCGACACGCTCGCCCCGTTCGACGGCGCTGTCGAGCCAGCGTTCCTGCGTCTGACGGTCCTGACTGACGACGACATCGGCGCCGATCTGAGTCAGCGCCAGAGCCGGTTGTGCAGTCGGATCTTCGGTGAATACCGCGATGCGGCGTACCCCGAGCGCTCGCAACTCGGCCAGCTGCGCTGACACTTCGGGACGCAGGCGGCAACTGAGATGGACGGTCGCCAGCAGCCGGCCATCTTCGACGATGCCGAGTCGCCGCACCAGGCTGCGTCGATCCGGTTCGGGCAGCGGCAGGCCCCAGGTCTGCGCGACCAATACGGCGCCGCCGATATGCACGACCCGCCCATCGGTCCGCAGCAGTGCACCGTGCTCGCGCCACGCCGCAACCTGTTCGTCCGGGACCCCGGCCCTCACCAACTTGCCGTCGGCGTGTCCGGCCAGCAGCGAAAGCCAGCGCCGCACGTCGCGTTCACCGACTTCGTCGGCCTGCGGAATCACGCGCTCGACGAACCAGTAGGGTTCGGCAAGCACCCCGACATCCTCGAACGCGAAGGTCGTCGCGGTCGCCAGTCGATCGAGACTCTCGAGACCGCTCAGCAGCGCGCCATGGCGCGCGGTCGCGTACAACGCAGCCTCCCGCGCGACCGGCTGCGCGAGCGAGATCCCGGTCTGCGGATCAGCCTGCAGCATCGCGGCCGTGCGAGCGGTATCGCCGGTCAGCGCAAGCACCAGCCCGGCGGCGGTCATCGGCAGCGCGACGAGCCGTTCGAGATCCGGGGTCAGCGGACCCGGCGCATCACGCGTGCGCAGCACATGACGCACATGGTCGTGCAGCCGCTCGCTGCGCGAGTGCTTCGGCGGCCGTTCGATCCGGAGCAACACACTGCCGACGAGAACGCGCGTCCCCGACGTCAGCCGCGCGCCGCGCTGCACGTGGCGGGTTGCCGCTTCGTCGAGCAGCGGCGCCGTGGTCTCCGCCTCGCCGTCGACGACGATGCCGTCGGCCGGAACGGTGGCACCGCTGCCCAGCCAGGCATGATCACCCGCCTGCAGGTCGCCCAAGCCCGCGGCCAGCGGCCGGCCCCCGCGCTGGATTTCGTAGCTTCGGCCCGCGCCCGGCGCGAGATGAGCGAGCAGCTGATCGGTTTCGCGCAGCATCGCGTTGCGCCGCCGCTCGGCGACTGCGCCCATCAGCACCGACGTGGTCGCGGTCAGCGGGTGGCCGGTCAACGCGGTGGCCGCCAATGCGACGGAGTCGAGCGCGATCGCCGTGATATCGGCGCCCTTCGTCCAGGCGGTGAACGACTTGCCGGCCAGCAGCGTCAGCGCCAGAGCGGAGCGCGCCGGCAGCGGCAACAACGGTGCCAGCGACGCCGCGAGCAGCGATGCCTCGAGCGGCAACGTCTCGTCGCGTCGGCGCGGCAGTTCGACGCCTGCACGCTGTGCCAGCGTCGATGTCAGTTCGATGATTGCGCGTCGCGTCGCAATCCGGCCGTCGTAGTTCAGCGTCAACGAGCGCGCCGGTGCCGAAACCCGCACCGATCTCACTCCGCGCAGCATTTCGAGCGCAACGCGCGCCTGCGAGGCGTCATTGCCCGGCGCCAGGCGCAAGCGGATGCGCGTCGCGGTTTCGTGCACGACTTGCGCGCCGAGCATCGTCACGCCTGCGGATCCTGGGAGGCCGGCTTGGCGGCGCGCCACCGCAGCCGCTTCAGCGTCTCGCGCGCCAGCGTCGGCGAAGCGGCGCAGGCCGCGATGACCGCGGCGTCGACCACGCCGATCGGCGCCGTGCGCAGCAGCGAACGCAGTGGAGGGAACAGCACCGTAGCCGCCTGCGCACCGAGTGAAACGATGACGGTGCCCGTAAGCCACGGATTGCGCCGAAGCCGGCCGCGGCCGAAGAGCTTGAGCGGCGCCTCCGAACGCGCCGACAGTGCGTACAGCAACTGCGAGCTGGTCAGTGTCATGAACGCGATCGTCCGGGCGCGCGGCGTCGGGCCGTAACGTGCGAGCCCGTACAGGAACGCCGCCATCGCGGCCGCGGTCATCATGCCGCCATCGGTCGCGACCGTTTTCCAGTCGCGTGCGGTGAGCAGGCTCGACGTGCGCGGAAACGGTGGCCGCTCCAGGACGTCGGGCTCGGGCGGTTCGAGTCCGAGCGCGATCGCCGGCGAAACGTCGGTGATCAGGTTCGTCCACAGCAGTGCGAGCGGATCGAGCGGATCCGGCAGTCCGGCCACGACCGCGAGCCCCATCAGGCCCAGCTCGCTGACGTTCGTCGACACCAGGTACCGCACCGCCTTCTTCACGTTCAGGTAGGAAGTGCGACCCTCGGCGATCGCCGCCAGCAGGCCGTCCGGGTGGTCGTCCTGCAGCACGAGGTGGCTCATCGCCTGCGCGAAGTCGGTGCCGCTCGCGCCCATCGCAACTCCGACGTCCGCGGTCTTCAGTGCCGGGCCGTCATTGACGCCGTCGCCGGTCATCGCGACGACATGCCCCTTCGATTGCAGCGCGCGGATGATCTGAAGCTTCATCGCCGGGCTGCTGCGCGCAAAGCCGGTGGAGTGCTCGACCGCGTCGACCAGCTGCCGCGAATCTTCCGGCAGCGCACCGGCGTCGGCGACATGCTGCTCGCCGTTCAGGCCGATCTCGCGCGCGACCGCCTGCGCGGTCCCGAGCTGGTCGCCGGTCAGCATCACCGTGCGGATTCCGGCCGCACGGAAGCGCGCGATCGACTTCGCGATTCCCGGCCGCAGCGGGTCCGAGAGACCGACCAGGCCCAGCCAGATCATCTCCCCGGTCGTTCCGAGCCTGCGCCCCTTCTGGCGCTTGATCGCGAGCGCGAGCACACGCTGGCCGAGCGCCGCGAGCGCGTCGTTTTCCTTCAACAGGCGCTTGCGCTGCGGCGCCGTCAGTGCGACGACGCGCCTGCCGTCGAACCATGTCCGGCAGCGCTCCAGCACCTCGGTCGGGCGCCCCTTCATCGCGACGATCGATTCGCCGCCCGTGGTACGCGTGGCCGCATGCAGCGTCACCATGTAAGGGTGATGCTCCGAGCGCTGCTTGATCTCGAGCCGCGGATGGCGCGCGCGCAGCGCCGGAACGTCGGCGCCGTGCGCAGCGGCCATCTCGATCAGCGCGATCTCGGTCGATGAACCCTGCCACCCGCCGCCGTTGGCCTCTTCGACATCGTTGCAGAGCGCGCAGACGCGCATCCATTCGTCGGGCAGCTCGAGTTGGTCGTCGCGGTTCTCCGAAAAATCAAAGCGGCACGTGCCCAACACGGCCGACGCGACGCTCATCCGGTTCTGCGTCAGCGTCCCGGTCTTGTCGAATCCGACGACGTCGACCGCGCCGAGGTTCTCGATCGCGTCGAGGCGTCGTGCATACACGTTGCGCTTCTGCAGCGTGCGGATGCCCGCGGCGAGCAGGCTGGTCGCGACGGTCGGCAGTCCTTCGGGAATGGCGGCCACGCCGAGCGAGACCGCGGTGCGCAGCAGCGGCAACGCCGGGCGGCCGCGCAGCAGACCGACCGCGAACAGGCCGATGCACAGTCCCGACGCACCAATCGCCAGCCGCTTGCCGAGGCCGTCGAGCTCCTCCTGCATGCGAGTGTGGGGTGCTTCCGCAGTCTGCGCGAGCGCGCGAATGCTGCCGAGCGCGGTGCGCTCCGCGGTCGCGACGACCAGCGCGCGGCCGGTGCCGCCGGAGATCACGGTCCCCATGTGCAGCATGTTGCGGCGTTCGCCGAGTGGCGTCGCCAGCGGCAGGCTGTCGATCGACTCCTTGCGCACCGGCAGGCTCTCGCCGGTCAGCGGCGCCTCGTTGGCCGACAGCCGATGCGACTCGATCACTCTTCCGTCGGCCGGAATCTGATCGCCAGGGGAAAGTACGAGCACGTCGCCGACGACGATTTCGCGCGCCGGCACCGAAACCTCCGCGCCGTCGCGCAGCACGGTGGCCGAACGCGGTGCCAGTTTGCGCAACGCGGACACCGTCTGCTCGGCGCGCCGCTCGGTCACGTAGCCGATCGCGCCGTTGGCCGCCAGCACGGTTCCGATCGCGGCGGCGTCGCCGAACGCACGCGTCGCCAGCGCGAGCGCGCCCGAGCCGGCGAGCAGCGCCACCGGCACCGAGTTGAACTGATCGGTGAGGATCTCGATGTCCGAGCGCGCAGTGATGTCCCGGATTTCGTTCGGACCATGCTCAAGCAGGCGGCGGGCGGCCTCAGCCACCCCGAGACCCTCGAGATCCGCGTGCATCTCGGTCAGCAGAGCCTTCAGGCTGCTGTGATGGTGGCGCGTACTGAAATCGGTGCGCCGCGCCTTTTGCGTCTCGGCCGGCGGTGCGGCCGCCTTGCGTGGTTCGATCGAGCGGCCGGAGTGCGCCGGCGCGTCGATGTCCGGCGCGCGCTTGATCGCGCGCCGCGCGGCTCGCGGTCGACGCGGCTCCGAGCGCAGGCCATAGTCGCCTAACGCCCGTTCGAGAGCTTCTGCCCACGGCGGAGGATCGCTGTTGCGTGCGCGCCGGTCATCGACGCGCACGATTCCGCTGTCAGCGCTCGCGAGCAGTCGCGCGCCGGGCGGCACCTCGCCCGCGTTCTGCAGCCAGTCCGCCAGCGCGGGATTTCCACGCAGGCCGCGCACGCGAAAGCGCGGGCCAAGCGGTCCGGGCGCCAGTCGCAAAACGGCGGGCGGCGGCGAGGGAGGGGCTACGTCGCGCGGCATCGTAAGGAGCGAATCTAGGCGCCGTTGCCTGAGTTCGTATGACCGTTGCGTGACATGTCATTGGCGCTTGCGCTAGCGCAATGGGAAAGTACCGCGACCGCCGCTCAAGCACCGACCGCGACCTTCAACCCGGTAGCGCGCAGGCGGGGCACCAGCGCTTCGCCGAGCGCGGTGGCCGGTGTGTCAGCACGCCGCCGCAGGCCGCCCCGCCCGGCAGCTTTGCACCGTCGAACGCGAGGCACAGGCCGGACTCGCACAGGATGCGCAGCGTCGCGCGGTTGCCCGGGTCGCCGTCGTATGCGATGCGCGCGCGCGCCATGCGGCCGTCTCCCGCGCGGCCGATCAGCTCGGTCGTGAACCAGCCGCTTGCCATCGTCTGCTCCGACGGACCTTCGCCGAGCTTCGGCAGCACCGCGCCGAGCAACGCGCGCGCGGCGGGGCTTTTCATCGCGAGATCGAATCCGGCCATCCCCGCGGCCAGCGCGCGCGCCTTCGCCTGCGCCAGCGGCGCATCGAGCTTCCTTTGTGGTGGGCCTACTCGGCGGCGCGATTTCATTTCACGCCACGGTGCGGGCACTGCGCACCGGAACGTGGAACAAATGACATTCCTTCCGGGCAATTTCGGACATCGAGGCAACCCAGCGGCATCGATGCTTAGCTGACAGCGCGAATCGCTTCTCGCACAGAACTGATGCTCGAACTCGCATGCACCGGCGCCGAGCTCATCGAAGTCGAACTTCCAGGCCGGCGATCCGGCCCCGACGTGTGCTGCAAAAAGAAGCGGACCATTTCGGTGGCCGCATCGGGGCCGCGCGGATCCGTGTACGAACCGGCGCGGCTGCCGCCAAACCACGCGTGGCCACCCCCATGTACGAGCCAGTGTTCGAGCAGCACTCGCCCGCCGGCGTCGCGGTGGAGCGTCCTGGTGAAAGTGTGACCGCCAGGCGCTCGACCCTCCTCGGTCAACACTTGCCCACCGTCGCCACCCTCCCAGTGTGCGGACCTTGAAATCGCATCGATTCCGTTGCGCGGATGCACGGTCCGGTCGCGATCGCCGTGAAAGACGATCGTAGGCGTCGAGTGCAACATGCGTTCTGTTGCCGAGCGCTGACGGATCGTGAGTGACACTCCTTTCATCACCGCAAGCGCGCTTGGCAGATCGTGCGCGCTGCCGCAGGCGAGGCCAGAGTGAATACCGACGGCCGCGTATAGGTCGGGGTAGGTCACTCCCATGATCGCCGCCATCGCGCCTCCCGCGGACAGGCCGGCGACGAACACACTGCGCGAATCAGCGCCGTAGCGGTCGATGATGGTCCGCGTCATGTCCGCAATGATCGACGGCTCCCCCGCATCCCGAACCTGGTTCTCACGCAGATACCAGTTCCAGCACCGCGAATGATTGGCCGTTTCGGATTGCGCGGGATACAGGACAAAGCAGCCGCCTTCTTCAGCCAGCGCGTTCATCCGCGTTCCAACCGCGAGGTCGTCCGGCGTCTGCCTGCAGCCGTGCAGCATGACGATCAGCGGTAACGGCTGTCCGACGCAGCAGGAGGGCACATACAGTTTGTAGGCACGTTGCCCGGCCGCGTTCTGAAAGTTGCCTGCAATCCACTCGCTAGCGACGGCTGCGCTGCGCACAGTGTCTGGCGCAAATTCATCCGCTGCCGCTTCTTCGTGCGGAGGGGATCGGACCGCGCCCTCGGCCGCGGCATGGGTCTCCGTGATGCCGCGCGCATTGGCGGCCAGCCCGGCTTCTTCGCGATCCCGAGGCAGCGCGACCTCAACGCTTAGACCCTCGCTAAGGCCTGTCTGCGCGCGATCGGTCGCCGCTGGCCTTCCGTCAACCCGTGCGGCGCCTCGGCTGCCCGAATGCCCCTTCGGGATCAGTCGGGCTGCCCCGGCCAGCAGGACCGTCCGTGTCCATCGCATCGCCCGAGCGACGCGGGGCGAGATCTTCGTGAGCATCGCCTCCTTTCTGCAAAGCAATCGCCGCTCGCGGTCGCGCGCACAGCGCGTCGACCAGCGGACACCAACGGCGGCGGCTGACGCAGGCGCGCATCGGCCACGCGCTGGGCGTGTCCTGCAGTACCGTCAGCCGCGTACTGGCGCGCGCTGGACTGTCGCGACTGCGGGAGCTGGAGCCGGCCGACCCGGTGCAGCGCTATGAGCATGCGGCGCCGGGCGATCTGCTGCATATCGATGTCAAAAAGCTCGGCCGCATCGCCCGCCCGAGCCATCGCGTCACCGGCAACCGCCGGGACACCGTTGAGGGCGCCGGTTGGGAGTATCTGTTCGTGGCGGTGGACGATCACGCCCGCATCGGCTTCTCCGGCGTCTATGCCGAGGAGCGCGCCGCCACGGCCAGCCAGTTCCTGCACAACGCGGTGGCCTATTACCACTCGCTCGGTGTGCGGGTGCGCCGCGTCTTGACCGATAACGGCGGCGTGTTCCGGTCCAGAGACTTCATCGCCGCCTGCCACCGGCTGCGCATCAAGCAACGCTTCACCCGCGCCTACCGGCCGCAAACCAACGGCAAGGCCGAGCGGTTCATCCAGTCCGCGCTGCGCGAGTGGGCCTATGCCTTCACCTACCAGAACTCCGCCGAGCGCACCGCCGCTCTGGACGACTGGATCCACCATTACAACTGGCACCGCCCGCACCAAGGTATCCAAGGAGTCGCGCCCATGCAAAGACTCAGCGCTTCAAGAAACAACCTCTTGACGCTTCACAACTTAGCTGGGCCGGCAGCTGGGGCAACCGGTCGTCATCGAGAACCGCGGCGGCGCCGGCGGCAACATCGCGGCCGAGGCGGTTGCCAAGTCGCCGGCCGACGGCTACGCGCTGTTCCTGGGCCCGGTCGGCACGATGACGATCAACCCGTTCGTCTACGCGAAGATGCCGTTCGACACGATGAAGGACTTCGCGCCAATCTCGCAGCTGACGTCGCTGCCGATCGTGATGGTCGTCAATCCGTCCGTTCCCGCGAAGAACGTGAAGGAGTTCATCGCCGTACCTGGTGGTACAGCCCGACGGCAGCGCCGACGTGACCAAGCTCGCGGGAACCGGCGGCGTGGTCAACCGTGCGATCTGCACCGAGCACCTGATCTACGAGATCCACGACCTCGCCAACTACGTCACGCCCGACGTGGTCGTCGACTTCAGCGACGTGCGGCTCGACGAGGTGGATAATGACCGCGTGCGCATGAGCGGCGTCCGCGGCAAGCCGCGTCCCGACCAGTTGAAGGTGTCGATCGGCGTGAAGGAAGGCTGGATCGGGGAGGGCGAGATCACCTACGCGGGGCTCGGATGCCTCAACCGGGCGCGCCTCGCCGAACAGGTGGTGCGGGAACGACTGAGGATTTCCGGCGTGCAGCTCGAGGAACTTCGGGTCGACTACATCGGCCTGAATTCGCTGCACGGCGAGGCTTCCATCCCGCCGAAGGAGCCGCCGTACGAGGTGCGGCTGCGCTTCGCCGGCCGGGCGAAGACGAAACGCGAGGCGGTGCGGCTGGGCAACGAAGTCGAGACGCTGGTCGGTAAGGGGCCGTGCAGCTCGTCGCTGCCGCGGCAATACGTGCGCGAAGTCCTGGCGATCTACTCCTGCCTGATCCCGCACAGCGTCGTCAGGCCGGAAGTCGTGTTCGCGGAGAGCGGGGGATGAAGCGCGTCTACCTGCGCGAGATCGCCCACGCCCGCGCCGGCGACAAGGGCGACACCAGCAATATCGGCGTCATTGCCTACCAGCCGCAGTACTTCCCGGTCCTGCTCGCGCAGGTGACTCCCGATCGCGTGCGCGCGCACTTCCGCGGCCTCGCGAAAGGGCCGATCACGCGCTACGAGCTGCCGCAGCTATGGGCGATCAATCTGGTGCTGGAGCGGTCGCTCGGCGGCGGGGTCACGCGCTCGCTATCGCTCGATCCGCACGGGAAGTCGTATTCGACGCTGATCCTGACGATGGCCGTCGAGGTCGACGACGCGATCGCGGCGGAGCTGATCGAGGCCGGCCGCCAGCCGCTGTAGCGGGTCAGCGGCGCACCAGCCAGCGCAGCGCCATCAGCCCCAGCGCCGGGCCGACCGCCACCGGCGCGACCCACCACGCGATCGGCAGGCGCTCTGCGAGTCACGTCGTCGCATACAGCTGGGGATCGTGAGGGCGAACCCGATGCAGTGACAATGGTGAGCGCCGAGCCGACAAACTCCCTCGGCGCGGTGGCCGCGTTCAGCGCCGAGAACTGCGGCGAGTCGCCGACCACCACACCCCAGAACACCATGAACGCGAGGAACCCCGGCACGGGCAACGCGACCGCGAGCGGGGAGAGCAGGCAGCACAAGCCCGACAACGACAGCTGCGGGAAGCCACGCGCGCGCTGCCGACGAAGCGTGAAGACTGCCCGCCGGCGACGCAGCCGATCGCAGGACGCGGACTTCGCCCGGGGCCGGATGAGGCGTTTCGATGTCGTCGATGGTCATCACCTCGCGGGCAGGATCGACGCGGGTGTCGCAGGCAGCGAGCATGGCGTTACCGCAGGGGAGGACGACGCCGATGATGCCAGCGATGGCCCGGTCGCGACGGTCACGCTGCCGGAGCCGGCGGATGCGCGCCGCTCCGTCAGCGAAGCGATGCCTCCGGCAGGAAGCCCGTCAACGCGGCGAGAACGGCCTCGGGCTTCTCGCGGTGCGGGACATGGCCGCACGCTTCGAGCACGATCGCGCGCGACGGCCCCTGCACCAGGCGCGCGATGCGGCCCGGGTGGCTCGGCGATCCGTACTCGTCACGGTCGCCGTGGATCGCGAGCGTCGGGCAGAACACGCGCCGCAACGTCGGTTCGAGGTCCCAGCGCTCGAACGCCGGCGACAGCCAGGTCTCGATCCACGCATCGAGCACCCAGCGGGCCTTCGACCCGTGGTACCGCTTGAGGCGTTCGATCTGCCCGGGCTCCTGGAACGCGCGTTTCGCGGCCACGATGCCGGCCACGGTCACGTCCTCGACGAAGGTTTGGGCAGACTCGGTCACCAGCGCCTCGCAACGCTGCGGCGCGCGCGCGGCCGTGGCGACCGCCATGCCGCCGCCCACGCTGTGGCCGAAGGGAACGATCCTTTGGAGCCCCAGGCCATCGAGCAGCCGCGGAACGCTGCTCGCCGCCTCGTCGTCGATGAAATCCACGGGCAGCTTCCCGGGATGAGGGTCCGAGCGCCCGAAGCCGAGGCGGTCGTAGGCGACGACCGTGCGATGTGTTGCCGTTGCGAGCCGGGCGGGAAAGTCGCGCCACAGTTCGACACAGCCGAGGGAGTCGTGGAACAGCACGACGGCCGCGGCATCGCCCGCCTCGTGCGTGCCCTGCCTCCAGCGCCGGGCGTACATCCGTCCCGGGCCGGCGTCGATCCAGTGTTCAGTGACCGTGACGCTCATCGCCCGCCGAGGCTCGACCGGATTGCAGGCGCAGCGACATTGTGTAGGTGAAGCGTTCGCCGGGGTGGAGGTTGACGGCGACCTCGATGACCCGGCGGCTCTTGCCGACATAGCGGCGGGTGACCAGCAGTCCCGCCGAACCCGGCTTCACCTTCAGGCGCCGGGCATCGGCGGTGCGGATCGTGACCCCGCGGATGGTCTGCTGCACTTCCACGACCGACTCGCCATAGGTGGCTTCGATCAGCCGGTACACGGGGACCTTCTGCGTGCCGATGAGCGTCGCGATGCCGCTGTAGGCCGCATTGATGTAGACGTCGGTCAGGGCGATCGGCAGCTTGCCGCGGCCCGCGTAGCGGTGACCGCTGAGCTGGCGCCAGCGCTGGCCGGGCGGGCACGCGAGCAGCCCGGCGAGCGCAGCGTCCGCGATGACGTCCTTGCTGGCGTGCATGACCAGGCGCGTGTCCTCGACGTACTGCAGCAGGTCCGCGATCGAGGTCGTCGACTGCACGTACCGGGGTTCGACGCGGTCGGCTCGCACCTCGGTGCCGACACCGCGCTGGCGCGTGATCAGCCCGTAGTCCTGCAGCCGACGGATCGCTTCGCGGATCGTGTGGCGGCTCACGCCGAACTGGGTGCACAGGTCGAGTTCGGGCGGCAGCAGGCTGCCGACGGGATAGCGGCCCCGCTCGATATCGTCGATCAGCGCCCGCGCCACAAGGGCGTACTGCGGCTCGGCGGCGGCCGGCGTGCGCGTGTGCACGGTGTTCAGAGGACGCCCTCCGCGGCGAGGGCGTCGATGCGCGCGTCGTCGTAGCCGACGCTGCGCAGCACTTCCCGCGTGTGTTCGCCGAGCCGCGGCGCGACGCCGACGCGCTCGCTGGCACCCAGGCAGCGGATCGGGCAGGCGAGGGTGCGGATCGTGCCGCGCGCGGGGTGCGGCGCCGTCATCACGCGGCCCTGCTCGCGCACGAACGGATTGTCCATCGCCTGAGCGATGTCGTAGACGGGAGCGACCGGGACGGTCCCCGCCAGCCGTCGCACCCACTCGTCGGTCGTCGCGGTGCTCAGCACGTCGTCGAGGGCGCGCGTCAGCGCGTCACGGTTAGCAAGCCGCGCCTTGTAGGTGCCGAATTCCTCGTTGTTGGCCCACTCCGGCTTGCCGATCGCCTGCACGAAGAGCTTCCAGAACTTCTCCTTGTTGCACATGACGAAGAGCCAGCCGTCCCCGGTACGGTAGAGCTGGCTGGGCGTGAGCGATGGATGCGCTGAGCGCGCTTCCCGCCGCGTCACCACACCCTCGTTCAGATACCAGGTGCCGACGTAGCTGACGTTGTGGACCGCGACATCGAAGAGGCTGACGTCGAGGTCGCGCCCCTCGCCGTGGGCGCGCGCCGACAGGACGCCGGCGAGTAGCGCCAGCGCGGCCGTCACGCCGGTCATCATGTCGATCACCGACAGGCCGAAGCGGGCCGGCGGGCCGTCCGGCTCGCCGGTGAGCGACAGGTAGCCCGCCTCCGCCTGCATCAGGTAGTCGTAGCCCGGCCACGCGGCACGCGAGCCGGTCCGGCCGTAGGCGGACAGGTGCGCGCAGACGATCGTCGGGTTCACTCCCTTCAGTGCCTCGTACGTGACGCCGAGCTTCGCCGGCAGATCGCCGCGCAGGTTGTCGAACGTCGCGTCGGCGCTGCGCACGAGGTCGAGCAAGGCCTGCCGGCCGTCCGCGTGCTTCAGGTCAAGCGTGATGCTCTTCTTGTTGCGGTTGAACGACTCGTGGAAGTGGCTGTCGCCGGGCGCGAAGTAGTGCGGGCCGACGGCGCGGCCGATGTCGCCGCCGTCGGCCGGGTTCTCCACCTTGATCACCTCGGCCCCGAGGTCGGCGAGGTGCTGCGTGCCGAAGGGGCCGGCGCCGTACTGCTCGATCGCGACGATCCGCAGTCCTTCGAGAGGAAGCTTCATGCGCGGTTCCGTTCGATGAGCTGGCGGGCGATGATGATCCGCTGCATCTCGTTCGTGCCCTCGCCGATCAGCAGCAGCGGGGCATCGCGGAACAGCCGCTCGATGTTGTACTCCTTCGAGTAGCCGTAGCCGCCGTGGATCCGCATCGATTCGAGCGCATTTTCCATCGCGGCCTCGGTCGCGAAATACTTCGCCATCCCCGCTTCCATGTCGCAGCGCTCGCCGCGGTCGAAGGCCTGCGCGGCCGACTCGACGAGCAGGCGCGCCGCCTCCACGCGGGTGGCCATCTCGCCGAGCTTCAGCTGGATCGCCTGGTGCTCACAGATCGGCTTGCCAAAAGTCCTGCGCACCTGGGAATACGCAACGGCCTCCTGCAGGGCGGCGCGCGCCAGGCCCGCGCCCCGGGCGGCGACGTTGATGCGGCCGAGTTCGAGGCCCGCCAGCACCTGCTGCAGCCCGCGCCCTTCGGCCCCGCCGATCAGGCGGTCGGCCGGTACGCGATAGTCCTCGAACAGCAGTTCGCAGGTATCGATGCCGCGGTAGCCGAGTTTCTTCAGCTTGCGCGTCACGGTGAAGCCGGGCCCCTTCTCGGCGATGAACAGGCTCATGCCCTTGTGCTTCGGCTCGGCCCTGGGATCGGTCTTCACCAGCAGCGCGAGCGTGTTGCCGTAGCCGCTGTTGGTGATCCAGGTCTTCGCGCCGTTGATCACGTAGTGGGCGCCGTCGCGCACCGCCGTCGTGCGGATCGCCTGCAGGTCCGTGCCGCAGTCGGGCTCGGTGAGCCCGACCCCGCCACGCAACTCCCCGGTGGCGAAGCGCGGCAGCCAGGCCTGCTTCTGGTCGGGCGTTCCGTGGCGCTGCACCGCCGAGGCCATGATCAGGTGCGAGTTGATGATGCCGGCCACCGACATCCAGACCGCCGAGATGCGCTCGATCACCCGCGCGTAGGTCGAGGTCGCCAGGCCCAGCCCACCGTATTCCTGCGGGATCGTCGCTCCGAACAGCCCCATCGTCTTCATCTTCTCGACGATGTCGGCCGGGTAGATGTCCTCGTCCTCGAGCCGATGCACGTGCGGGCGCACCTCCGTTTCCAGGAAGCGGTCCACCGCGTCGAGGATCATGCGTTCGTCGTCGGGCTGCGTCATCGTGCGCGTATCCGTAAGGGCCAGGCGGTCAGCCGCGGGCGGCGAGGCCTTCGGCCAGTTGGGCCGCGTCGGGCAGGCGGTCGAGCGAGAGCACTAGGTCACGAATCTCGGCCGCGCGGGCGCGCGATACGGCGAGCGTGGCGTTCTCCATGAACTTCTTCTCGACCTCGGCGTTGCTGATCGGCCGCTCGGCGGCCCCGCGGTTGACTTCCTCGCGGTGGCGCAGCTCTCGCCCGTCGACCGTCGTCACGATCACCTCGCCCGAGTAGTACTTCGGGAACGGCGAGTCCGGATCGACCGCATACTCGACGCGCCGGGCGAGCGCCAGCACGTCGGGATCGGCGAGCGCCGCGTCCTCGAGGTGCTGCAAGCCGAAGCTCCCGCGGGCGAGGGCGGTGGCCACGATGTACGGAATGCTGAACTGGGCGTCGTAGCTGTTCTGCGGCTTCTGCTTCGTCGCGACCGGTTCGCACACGGTCTTGACCACCTCGGCGGGGACGAGCGCGCGCACCGACCGGATATCCGCGAGCTTCAGGTCGTGCTCGCGCCGCAGGATCGCGGCGGCATCGGCGCAGGCATGCGTGAAGTGGCAGGCGGGAATCGGCTTGACCGTGACGCGCGGGACCTCCCACACCGCGCCGAGGCCGGCGGTGGCGAGTGCGAGGTCGATGTTGGACGCGTACTGCCCGAGATGGCTGGCGAACAGGCCGAAGCGACCCTCGTACGCCGCGCGCGGGCCGACAAAGCCATGGCGCGCCAGCGACGCCGCGCTCGCCCCCGCCATGGCGGCCCAGCCCGGGTGCATCCGCTTGGTCCACGCGCCGTCCTGCAGGAACTCCAGGCTGCCGGCGCCGACGGACAGCGCGATGCCCTGCGCCATCGCCATCTGCGACGCCGTCATCCCGTACAGCCGCCCCGCGACGAGCGCGCAGGCGAATGCGCCGACGAGCCCGGTGGGATGAAAGCCGATCTGATGAAAGCCGCCACGTGCGACCGCGCCCAGCCGGGTCGCCGTTTCCATGCCCACGACATAGGCCGCCAGCGCCTCCAGTCCGGACGTGCCGAGTTGCGCGCCCACGCCCAGCGCGCAGGGAAAACAGCTGGCGGTGGCGTGGATCACGCCGGCGGCGTGGGTGTCGTCGTAGTCGAGGCCGTGCACGAGGATGCCGTTCATCAGCATCGCGTCGCGCGGCAGCAGCCTCTGCGGTAGCCCGATCACGGGCATGTTGCCGGCACCCGCCGACATCTCGCTCACGGCGGACAGCGCGCGGTGCGCGAAGTCGTAGCGGGTCGATGCGCAGGCGATGCCCACCGCATCGAGGATCAAGTACTTCGCTCGCTCGAGGACCGGGGAGGGGATGTCGCGCGCCTCGAGGTCGGCGGCAAACCCCGCGAGCGTTTCGGCGATGGTCGGCTGCGAGGCCACGGCCGTGGCGGGAGGGTCGAACATGGCGGTCATGGAGGTCCCTGCTCAGGAGGTCGGCTGCGCGCGCGCGGCGAGGTCCTCGACCGCGTGGCCGCGCTTGGGGATCAGGGCGGAGCGCACGAACGTCATCACGACCGTGCCGTCAGCCTTCCGTCCGGTCGTGCGTACCGTCACGATGCCCTGCGTCGGGCGGGACTTCGATTCGCGCTTGTCGATGACCTCGGATTCCGCGTAGAGCGTGTCGCCCGGATGCACGGGTGCGACGAGCTTGATGTCGGTCCAGCCGAGGTTGGCGATCGCCTTGCCGCTGACGTCCGCCACGGTCATGCCCACGACGATGGCGAGCGTGAAGGCGCTGTTGACAAGCGGCTTGCCGAATTCGCTGTGCGCCGCGAACGCGGAGTCGCAGTGCATCGGATGCTGATTCATGGTCAGCAGCGAGAAGTGGATGTTGTCCGTCTCAGTGATGGTGCGGCCGGGGAAATGCTCGTAGACGTCGCCGACGACGAAGTCCTCGAGGTAGCGGCCGATCGTGGTCCGGTAGCGGGCGGGTGCGGTTCGGTCCATCGGCGCTCCAGCTCTTGTCCAAATGTCCGCACATTATATTGATACCGCGTCGGCTCAGCGTCAATCGGGAAGGAGCGGAATTGTTGCGAAGCAGCGAAGAGGTCAACGGAACTTTTCCTTTGACAGTAGGGCCGTTTCGCGTCTACTTTGTCCGGACAACCGATCTTTTGCCCCAACAAGGCCCGCCTGCTTTCCATAACAGTGATACGAAGAGCACTTCGCGCCTTGATGACCGGCGTGCAGATGATTTGCGCGCTGTGTGTACTCGGCATGGGCGTCGCGGTCGCCTACGAGATCCTGGCCCGCACGGTGCTGGGCGAGCCGACGGTATGGTCTCAGGAGATTTCAATCTACCTGCTGATCGCTGTTGCCTTCCTCGGCCTCGCGCCGACGCTCGCGTCCGACGAGCACATCCGGATCGATCTGTTCACGCGCAGGCTCGGCAGCCGCGCCAGTCGTGCGCTGCGTGCGGCGGCGATGCTGGCGATTGCGACCTACGCGGCGGTGGCCGCCTACGGGGGTATCGAGATCGTCCGGCATTCAGTGCGCTTCGGGAGGCGCTCGTTGACGCTCCTCGGCGTTCCCGTCTGGATACCGCAGATGCTGGTTCCGATCGGCATGGCGCTGCTGTGCCTCGTGGCGCTGGCTGGTTTCTGGGCGCTGCTGACGGGCGAGGAGCCCCCAGGAGCGAATGGCTGACTTCGGCATCATCGTTGCGGTGCTATGTGCTCTGCTCGTGCTCGGGTTTCCGGTCGCCTTTGCTCTCGGCATCGCGGGAGCCGTCGGCCTGGTCCTCACGGACCAGTCGCTGGAGATCATTCCCGAGGTCTTGTATTCGGCGGCCGACAGCTTCGTGCTGCTTGCCATACCGCTGTTCGTTCTGATGAGCCGCATCCTGATGAAGGCCGGGATCAGCGACGAACTCTTCGCGCTCATCAACGCGTTCGTGCGTCACGTGGCCGGGGGCATGGCGGCGGGGGCAGTGCTGTGCTGCGCGTTCTTTGCGGCGATTTCGGGCTCGAGCGTCACGAACGCTGCCGCGGTCGGCATGGTTGCCATTCCGGCGCTCGTCAAGCATGGATATCCGAAGCGGTTCGCTGCCGGCCTGGTGGCTGCCGGGGGCACACTCGGCATCCTCATTCCACCGTCCATTCCTTTCATCGTGTACGGCGCAATCACCGATCAGTCGGTGGGAGCGTTGTTCCTGGCTGGCGTCGTTCCGGGGCTCGTGGTGACGGTGCTGATCCTCGTCTACGCGGTCGCGGTTTCGCGGCTGCGTGGCTACGGCACACCGGGTCCACCGATTCCTTGGGGGGAGCGCCTTGGCCTGCTGCTGCGCAATGTCCCGGTGCTCGCCCTGCCGGTCCTGATACTCGGCGGCATTTACAGCGGTGTCTTCACGCCGACCGAGGCCGCAGCGGCTGCGCTCGTGCTTGCCGAGATCCTCGCTTCGACCTACTTCCGGCGCCTGTCGTTGAAGATGTTGTGGGAGGCGACCAGGGAGACGGTCAACGTCTCGGTGATGATCCTCACGATCGTGGCAGGCGCGAAACTCTTCGGTCATGTCAGTACGACGATGCAGATTCCGCAGGGTTTCGCCGACTGGATACAGGCGGCGAACATCGGGCAGTTCGAGTTCATCGCCGCGGTCATGATCCTGCTGATCTTCCTCGGCGACTTCCTGGATCCGATCTCGATCATCCTGATAGTGGTGCCAGTGCTGCTGCCCGCACTCACGGCCCTGCAGATCGATCCGATCTGGTTCGGCGTGCTTATCGTGATCAACATGGAGCTCGCCAACATCACGCCGCCGGTCGGACTGAACCTCTTCGTGATTCAGGCGATCCAGAAAGACATCAGCTTTCAGGAAGTGCTGCGGGGCACTGTCCCCTTCATGTTCGCGATAGTCGTCGCGCTGTTGCTGATCTGGTGGGAGCCGCGGCTCGCAACATGGCTGCCTGCCATGGCACGTTGAAGCGTAAGGAGAGCAAGTGGGCAATTCCACGATTTCGCGGACGCTTGGCGACTTCGTCGCTGGTCTGCGTTTCGCCGATCTGCCGCCCGAGGTCGTCGAAAATGCAAAGGTACGCGTGCTGGACACCGTCGGGGTGTGCCTCGCGAGCGTCGGAGCGCCCTACGCCGAGGCCGTGTTCGACCTATGCGCGGAGCAGGGCGCAGCGACGACCGCGGCTGCCTTCGGCAAGGCGCGCCGGATGCCGGAAGTCTGGGCAGCGCTGTACAACGGTTCGCTCGCTCATGGCAACGACTACGACGACACGCACAGCGAATCGATCGTTCACATCGGGGGCGTGGCCGTGCCGACCGCGGTGGCGTTGGCCGAGAAGGTGGGCGGCTCCGGCCGGGACCTGTTGACCGCCGTCGTGGCCGGGTACGAGGTTGCGGCGCGGATCGGTGCAGCGGCGTCCAAGGGACTTCACGCTCAGGGCTTCCACCCGACGGGGGTGTGTGGAGCGTTTTCGGCCGCGGCGGTGGCGGGCAAGCTGATGGGCCTGAGCGGCGCTCAACTGGCGAACGCCTTCGGCGTCGCGGGAAGTCAGGCGTCTGGATCGCTCGAATTCCTCAGCGACGGCGCGTGGACCAAGCGCATACACCCCGGATGGGCCGCGCACGCCGGCATCATCGCGGCCGGGCTGGCGCGCCGCGGCTTTCGCGGGCCGGCCTTCGAGTTTGAGGGCCGCTACAGCCTCTACGCGCTTTACGCGACCAACACCAAGCCGGACCTCGCACGCGCGACGCGAGGACTGGGAACGGAATGGGAGATTCTTGACACAGACGTCAAGCCATACCCGTGCGGGCACATCAGTCATCCCTATATGGATTGCGCGCTCCGGCTGCGCGACGAGCACGGCTTGACGCCGGAGCAGATCGACTCGATCGAACTGCACGTGCCGGCTGCAGCGGTCCCGATCCTTCTCGAGCCCATCGCCGACAAGCGACGCCCGGCCAGTTCCTACGCTGCGCGCTTCAGCATGCCGTACGCCGTGGCAGTGATCCTCACACGCGGTCGCGCGGGGATCGACGAGTTTTCGGACGAGGCGATCCGCGATCCGGCAGCGTCGATGTTGTGCGATCGGACAACCTACCTGATCGACGATACGTTGCCTTTCCCGCACACCTTTCCAGGGTCCCTGCGCCTCCGGCTGAAGGACGGCCGCGAACTGGAGGCCCGCATGGATGCCTCTCGCGGATCACGCGAGATTCCGATGACGCCGGCAGAGCTGCGCCAGAAGTTCACTGACAACGCGCGGCGAGCGCTGCCGGCGCAACGCGTCGACGCGCTTTGGGACGCCGGTCAGGCGCTCGAGCGAGCCGGCGACATTCGCGAGTTTTCCAACCTGACGACCGTGTCATCGATGACGGAGCAATCATGAAGCGATCCTTTCTGCGATACCTCATCACCTCGTCCGTTGCGCTGACCGTGGCCGTCCTGGCTGGCACGGTGCACGCCCAGGCCCTCCGGATCCGAATCACCAACCAGTTGCCACCAAGCTCGCCAATGTCCCGGGGACTGGAGCTGTGGAAGGACAAGGTAGAGAAGGGCTCCCAGGGCCGCATCCGGGTGGAGCTTTAGCCGAGCAGTCAGTTGTACAAGGACAACGAGGTCATTCCGGCCGTGCAGAAGAAGAACATTGAAGCAGGACTCGTCGTCGCCGGACAGTTCTCGGCCTTCGATCCGATGTTCGCGGTCTTCGACCTGCCGGGACTGTTCACTTCCTACCCGCAGGCGATCCGCGCAATCGATGGTCAGCTCGGCGAGCAGCTCGCGGCGCGCATGTCCAAGCTCGGGGTGCATCCGCTGTACTGGGCGCAGCAGGGGTTCGTCGAGGTTGCCACGGTCCGCAAACCGGTCAATGCCCCGTCCGACTTGAAAGGGATGAAGCTGCGGGTGCACAGTCGCGAGCTGGCGCGCATGGCCCAGCTGAACGGCGCGGCACCAACGACGATCGCGGCGTCCGAGGTTTCGACTGCACTGTCCCAAGGAACCGTCGACGGCATCACCACCAGCATCTCTTCTTACGAGGCGCGCAAGTGGTTCGAAGGCGCCCCCAACGCGACGAACTCCAAGTTCGGCCTGGTGGCCATCGTCATAATCATCAACCAGGACGTCTGGAACGGCCTGCCACAGGACCTCAAAGGGGTTTTGGCCGAGGCGTCTCGCGCGGCGAGCGCCTATTCGACGCAGCGGGTACTTCAAGAGGAGGGTGAGATCTTCTCGCGCCTGACGAAGGCAAACGTGAAAGTGACGCAGTTCGACGCGAAGGGGCGGGCTGAATTCGAGACCCGCACGAGGCCAATGTATGACGAGTTCTACAAGGTCACTGGCAACGATGGGCGCATCGTCGTGAAGTACGTGCAGGGGCTACGGGAGTAGAGACTTTCGCGTTCGTCATCAGCCCGCGCCGGCGGTCGGGCCTTGCGGGAACTTGCGCTCGAACACTTCCTCGGCGACGCGGTTCTTCAGCATCTCGATCGAACCGCCGGCGATCATCCAGCCGCGGCAGCGGCGCAGGCAGTACTCGACGAGCGACTCCTGGCTATAGCCCAGTCCGCCCATCACCTGCATCGCCTCGTTGGCCACCTCGAATCCGGCCTGGTTGCAGGCGATCTTCGCGATGGCGGTGTCGAGTGCCGACGGGAATCCCCGGTCGGCGCCGGTCGCGGCCCGGTAAAGCAGCAACTGGGCGCCGTCGAGCTTCACCTTCATGTCGGCGAACTTCCACTGCAGCCCCTGGAACTCGCACAGCAGCCGGCCGAACTGCTTGCGCTGCGTCGCCCACCCCTTCGCTTCGTCGTACGCATAGCGACCGAGCGACAGCGCGCGCGCGGAATTGCCGAGCCGTTCGACGTTGAAGCCCTTCATCTGCTTCTTGAAGCCGCCGGCCTGCAGCACGACCTGTTCGTCGTCCACGTAGACATCGTCGAAGAAGATTTCCGCCCATTCCTCGCCCGACATGAACTTCGAACGCTGCCCGATGCGCACGCCGTCCGCGTTCAGTTCGATCAGCACCGAACCGATGCCGGCCACGCCGGGGCCGAAGCGGCAATAGGCCAGCATGAAGTCGGCGTTCGGCCCGTGCGTGGTGAACACCTTGGAACCGTTGATCCGCCAGCCGCGCCCGTCGCACGTCGCATGGCTCTTCAATTCCGTCACGGCCGAACCGGCCTCCGGTTCGGTCATTCCGACGGAGATCAGCGCTTCGCCGGAGAGCAGGGGACGCAGGTAACGGTCCTTCTGTGCGGGAGTTCCGTACTCGGCCAGCACGCGGATCGCCCCGAAGTTGCCGGCGTGGATCACGTCCGCGCTGCGCGGGCAGGCCGAGGCGATCGCCTCGATCGCGACCACCGCGTCCATCACGGTGCCGCCGACGCCGCCGTCGGCCTCGGCGATGGTAATGCCGAGCAGTCCCTGGGACGCCATGCGCCGCGCCACGTCGCGCGGGTATTCGCCCGCATGCGCCCGGGCCAGTGCGCCCGGTTTCAGTTCGCTCGCCGCGAAGCGGGCGACGGAGTCGCGGAAGGTGACTTGTTCTTCGGTCAGTCCAAAGCTCAATTTCCCTCCTGCGGAGGTGTCAGAATCCGGTTGGACGCTCTTCGAGCGTATTGAGAAGAGCGTCGCGGGCGCCGCTGACATGAGCGCGCAGCGACTTCTCAGCCCGCGCGAGGTCGTTCGCCTTCAGCGCGTTGAGCAGTTCCAGATGGTCGGCGTTGGCCTTCGACCCGCGGTCGGCGCGGTAACCCTCGATGCGACGCTTCAGCGTGATCCGCTCGAAGGTCTGGGCAAGCAGGCGCACGAGATACCGGTTGCCCGACTGCTCGGCCAGCCGCAGGTGCATCTCCGCGTCGGTCATCAGCCGCTCGCGCAGGTTCCCTTCGTCGAGCAGCGCCTGGTACCGGTCCATCAGTTGCGCGAGTTCCCCCAGGAATTTCCTGGGCAGGGGCCCCTTGGTCATCGACTGGCGCAGTGCGTGGATCTCGAGCGCTTCGCGCGCGTCGTACAGGTCGCGCGCCTCTTCGTGCGTCATTTCCGCGACATAGAACCCGCGCCGGGGCAACCGGGTCACGAAGCCTTCCTGGTACAGCCGTTCCAGCGCCTCGCGCACCGGCGTGCGCGAGACATTCAGGTAGGTGGCAAGGTCCTGGTGCACGAGTTTGCGACCGGGCCGCGCTTCGCCCGACAGGATCATTCCCTTGATGTTGTTGTAGGTGGTCTGGCTGCTGCTCAGTTCCTCGTCGTCGTCGGCGCCATTGCCGAAACCGTGAAAGGCGGGCGCAGTGCCCGGAGAGATCGTTCCGCTTCGCGACTTGCGCGCACGTTTGGCGATGGCTTCTCTTGCCTTCATATTTCTTCTTCCCCCTTTTTTCCGCCCGGTCTTGCCGGCAAACTGTCAGCTGCCTGCTGCGCTGCAGCGGAGAGGATGAAATATTAGATTAAGTTTCGCGCGCCATATTGCATCCAATCTAACATGAAAGATAGAATCCAAAAAGAGACTTCGCAGTGGATGCATTGGCGCGCCGGCCGTGCTTCCGCTCCTTGCAACGGTGGATTCCTGGAGACAGACATGCCCCTCGACATAGTGCAGCACGGCAAGCGCGTTCAGAACTCGGTCATCACCGACGAGATGATCGAAAAGGTCAACAAGCTGGTCGGGGTCTGGCTGCGTCGCGACATCCACTTCCCGGGCATTGCCGAGCCGCTGTCGCTGCAGGACATCCGGCGCTGGGCCGTCTACAGCGTCGGCGATGACAACCCGCTGTGGTGCGACAGCGAGTACGCGAAGCGCACGATTTATGGTCTGAACATCGCGCCGCCCACGTTCCTTTACTCGATCGACAGCGGCATCGTGGCCCCGGGCCTCGCGGGCGTGCAGTGGATCTTCGCCGGCGGCACCTGGGACCTCTACAAGCCCATCAAGGTCGGCCACACCCTCACCGCGCGAGCGCGGCTGATGCGCGTCGAGGTGAAGGAAGGCAAGCGCGTGCCGCGTTTCGTGAACCAGGTCGGCGAAGTGCTGTACTACAACCAGAACGACGAGCTGGTCGGCCGCTATGAGAGCAACATCTTTCGTATCCCGCGCGCGGCCACGGGCGTCGGCTTCAAGTTCGACGCCAGCGAACGCCCGACGGACAAGCCGTACAGCTATTCCGACCAGGAGATCGAGGAGATCGCCGCGCACTACCGCAACGAGAAGCCGCGCGGCGCCGACCCCCGCTACTGGGAAGACGTGCAGATCGGCGATGCGCTGCCGATGGTGCTGAAGGGCCCGCTGACGCTGGTCGACATCGTCGGCTTCTACGCCGGGCGCCGGCAGGTCTACAACGTATTGAAGCTTGCGTTCGCCGAGCGCGACCGCCATCCCGGAAACGTCTACTTCTCGCCGTCGATCAACTATCCCGTGCATCCGGCGGCAGGCCATTTCGACGTCGAGATCGCCACTGAGGTTGGCATGCCCGGCGCGTACGACCAAGGCTGGCAGCGCATGAACTGGGGCGCGCACCTGATCACAAACTACATCGGCGACCACGGTTTCGTGCGGCAGTTCAGCGGGCGCGTGTTGATGCCCAACCTGGTCGGCGACCTGACGAAGCTCAACGGCAAGGTGGTCGGCAAGAGCAAGGAGAACGGCGAGGCGGTGGCCGACATCGAGTGGTGGGGCACCAACCAGTACGGAAAGAAGAACTGCGAGGGCACCGCGCGCGTGCGCCTGCCTTCGCGCGACGTCTCGCTGCGCTGCTGAGCCGGGCCGCCGGACATGGTCAAGCCGCGTCCTCTCGAGGGCGTCAAGGTCCTCGACTTTACCCACGGCGTCGCCGGGCCGTACTGCACGATGGTCCTGGCCGACCTGGGCTGCGACGTCATCAAGGTCGAGAAGCCTGCGCGCGGGGATCCCACGCGCTACATGAACGTCAGCGAGTCGCTGAGGGGTGACATTCCGCGGGTCGGCGGGGACTACTTTCTCGCGATCAACCGCAACAAGCGAGCGGTGACGGTGGAGATGAAGTCGCCGGAGGGGCGGGACGTCTGCCGCGACCTGGCGCGCTGGGCCGATGTGGCGCTGCAGAGCTTCCGCCCCGGCGTGATGACAAAGCTGGGCCTCGACTATGCGGCGCTGCGCGCGGTCAATCCCGGGATCATCTATGGCAACCTGACCGCCTACGGTCGCTCCGGCCCACTCGCCGACAAGGCGGGGATGGACGTGGCGGTACAGGCGCGGTCGGGCGTGATGCGGCTGACGGGCAAGGTAGGCGACACCGAACCCCTGCGCCCGGGCGTCTCGCTCGCCGATTTCGGCGGGGGCATCTACTTCGCGACCGCGGTGGTCACGGCACTGTTCGAGCGCGAGCGCACCGGCGAGGGACAGGAGATCGACATGTCCCTCCTGGACGCCACGATGAGCATGTTGAGCAACTACACGGTCGCCTGCTACGACGGCGGCGCCGAGCTGCAGCCGATGGGGTCGGGTCATCCGCAGCTCGTGCCCTACCAGGCCTTTCCGACCCGGGACGGGTACGTCGTTATCGGCGCCGGGACCAACAAGCTCTACCGGGACATGTGCGAGGCGATGGGCCTGGCGGAATTGCGCGACGACCCCCGGTTCGCCGGCAACCAGGACCGGGTTGCCCGTCGCGCCGAACTGATCCCGCATCTCAGCCGGGCGATGCAGACGCGTACCACCGCCGAGTGGCTCGACATCTTCGACCGGGCCGACGTGCCGGCGGCGCCTGTCAACACGATCTCCGAAGCGCTGCGCGAACCGCAGTTGGTGGCGAACGACATGATCCAGGCGGTCGAACATCCGGCCGTGGGCACCATTCACGTCTCGGGCTCGGCGTTCCGGTTCCGCGGAACCGACACGAGCGTGCGCCGCCATCCGCCGATGCTCGGCGAGCACAACCGCGAAGTGCTCGGCGACCTGCTCGGCTACGACGAGACACGCATCGCTCGCCTGCAGCGGGAGGGCGTCATTTGAACGCTCCACGCGAAAAGCCAACGGAGGGCGTGCGCACCGCGATGGACCGGCTGTTCCGGCCGCGGTCGGTGGCACTGATCGGCGTGTCGGCCGACATGCACAAGCTGAACGGGCGGCCCTTCTGGCTGCTGCGTCAGCACAGGTTTCCCGGCCCGATCCATCTCGTGAACCCCAAGTACGACGAGATCGATGGCGTGCGCTGCCTGCGCCGCGTCGACGACATTCCGGGGCCGGTCGATGCGGCGCTGGTGATGGTGCCGGCGGCACAGGTGCCCGAGGCGATTCGCGCCTGCGGCCGGGTCGGCATTGCCAACGCGATCGTGTTGAGTTCGGGCTTCGAAGAGGCGCAAGGCAGCGAGGCGCTGGTCGAGGACCTGACGGCCGCCGCTCGCGAAGGCAACGTGCAGCTCGTAGGCCCCAATTGCGAAGGCATCTGGTCGGTCGCGGCCCGCACCGTGCTGACCTTCGGCTCCGCCGCCCGGCGCGAGACCCTCCATCACGCGCCCATCGGGGTCATCAGCCAGAGCGGCTCGATCGGCGGCGCGGTCGTGCGGCTGCTGCAGGACGCCGGTCACGGCTGCAGCTACTTCGTCAGCGTCGGCAACGAGACCCTGGTCGACGCGATCGACTTCCTCGAGTGGATGGTCGAGCAGGAGGACGTGCGGGTCGTCCTGGTGTTCCTCGAGGGCCTCACCGAAGGACACCGGCTGTCGGCGGTCGCCGCGCGCGGGCGTGCGCGCGGGGTGCGGCTCGTCGCGCTGAAGTCGGGGACGTCGGCGGCAGGCCGCGCGGCGACGGCATCGCACACCGGGAAGATCGCGGCGCCGTTTGCCGTCTACCGCACCGTGCTGAAGCAGTGCGGCGTGATCCAGGTCGATTCGATCTCCGAACTGATCGAGGCCGCCGAGATACTGAGTACGCAGCCCGATCCGACGCGGGTCACGGGACCAGCGCCCGGCGTGGCCGTGTTCAGCATTCCGGGCGGCACGCGCGCATTGACGGCAGATGCCTGCGAGCGGCTGGGTGTTCCGCTAGCGCAGTTCGACGACGCCACTGTCGGGCAGCTGCAGCGCCGCTTGCCGACCTTCGGCTACGCGCGCAACCCGACCGACATCACCGGGCAGGTGCTGTCGAATCCGGAGCTTTTCTCGTCCTGCCTCGGGATCATCGCCGGTGACCCGAACGTCGAGGCTGTGATCGTGCAGTTCGCCAACGGCGGCCCGCACGATGCCGTGCGCTGGCGTCCGATGATCAAGCAGGTGGCGGCCGACACCGGCAAGCCGCTGGTGATGAGCTTCATGGCGGACCAGATGCCGGCCACGGCGCGACAGGGGTTCGCGAAGGACGGGTTGATGATCGCGCGCGAACCGGTCGAGGCCGTGAAGTACCTCGGCTGGCTGTATCAGTCGCGTGCGAGCCGAGCGATGCGCCGTGCGCCGGATTCCGCGCCGGTGGCGCGGGCCGCGCTGCCCCGTGCCGACGACATCGAGGGGTGGGAGCGTCAGCTCGCCACCGCGGGCATCCGGATGCCATCCTGGCGACGCGTGCGCGCCGACGACGATCCTGCGCTCGCCTGCGCGGGGCTTCGGTTCCCGATGGTTGCGAAGGCCATGCCATCGGCAGCGGATCACAAGACGGAAGCGGGCCTTATCCACCTCGGACTCCGGAATGGCGAGGCGCTGGTGGCCGCCGTGGCCGACCTGCGGCACAAGCTGCCGGCCGGGTCGACCGTGCTCGTGCAGGAGATGGTGCGGGGCGGCGTCGAAGCCGTGCTGGCAATGACACGCGATCCGGACTTCGGGCCGCTGCTCGCGATCGGTTCGGGCGGAGTGCTGGTCGAACTGCTGCACGACATGACCTTCCTTTCGCCCCCGGTCGACGCCGGCCAGGTGCACGAGGCCACCGGCCGCCTGAGCCTTGGCCGGTTGCTCGATGGGTTCCGCGGCGCTCCCAGGGCGGACCACCATGCGCTGTGCCGCGCCGCGCTGGGCCTGGTCGAGCTTTACCGCTCGGCCGACCCCGCGGTGACTGCGATCGAACTGAACCCTGTGTTCGTCATGCCGGAGGGCGAGGGCGTCGTTGCCGTCGACCTCCTCGTGCAATGACGCCGACCCGGGGCCGGGCGTCGACGAGCCGAGCCACGGAGGTCCCATGAGCCAGCATCGCGTCTTCACTGACCTCGCGGAGTTCGTCGTCGGCCTGGCAACCGCCGACGTGCCGGAGCTCGCGGTCCGGCGCGCGGTCGACGCGATGATCGACGGCCTCGGCTGCGCGCTCGCCGGCAGCCGCGAGCCACTTGCGCCGATGATCCGCAGGGCCATCACGCCGGTGCCGGAGTCGCATTCCGGCGCGGCGCCGCTGCTCGGTTCGACCGACTACGCGGCGCCGGCGGACGCCGCGCTCTACAACGGCACGCTGTCGCATGCGATCGACTTCGACGACATCACGCATCCGGCGTACGCGCACCCGACGGCGGTGCTGCTTCCAACGATCCTTTCGCTTGCGCGGCTCGGCGGCAGCAGCGGCATGGACGCGGTGCTCGCGTACGTGATCGGGCTCGAGGTGTTCGGCCGCCTCGGCCGGGCGCTGAACACGCACCATTACCGCTCCGGCTGGCATGCGACGTCGACCTTCGGCTCGATCGCCGCGGCCGCGGCCGGTGCGCGGCTGCTGAAGCTCGATATCGATCGCACGCGCCACGCGCTGGCGATCGGCGGCTCCGCCTCGTCGGGTCTGCGCGCGAACTTCGGCACCATGACCAAGCCGCTGCACGCCGGGTACGCCGCCCGCAACGGCGTGCTCGCTGCGCAACTCGCTGCTGAAGGCTTCACCGCGACCGAAGACATCCTCACTGCCGACTTCGGCTTCGCCAAGACTTTCAATCAGAACGGCGAACACATCCGGTGGGGCGAACTGCGCCGCTGGGGCGACGAACTGGAGATCCTCAGCGAGTTCGGCCTCGCGCTGAAGCCGTATCCATCGTGCGGCGCGACCCATCCATCGATCGAGGCGGCGATCCTGCTGCATCGGGACATCGGCGGGCGCTACCGTGAGGTCGCTGCGGTCGACGTCGGCGTCCCGGACATGGCGTTCCAGCCGCTGATATACCCGAATCCGGCCTCGCCGCTGCAGGGCAAGTTCAGCATGCAGTACGTGGTCGCCGCCGCGCTCAAGGACGGCGACGTCAACCTGCAGACGTTCACGGAGGAGCGGCTGGCAGATCCGGATACACGTGCGCTGATGGCGAAGGTCAACATGCAGGTCGATGATCGAGTGCAGGGGAACAGCGAGTTCGGCTGCGTCGTCGAGCTGCGGCTGGCGGACGGCGGCCGGTTCACGCGAGAGGTGCCGCTCGCGATCGGCAAGCCGAGCCGCTGGTTCCCGCGCGAACAGCTGCACCAGAAGTTCCTGAGCTGCGTCGACGGCATCGTCGACGGCGGCCGCGCCGAAGCGCTGTTCGGCGAATGGCTGGCGTTGCCGGAGGCGGAGCGGCTGGACGACCTCATCCACCGGCTGGCCGTTCCATCGGCGCCGCGGGCGGCCTGGAACCCACAACATTGACGTAGGAGCCCCGTGGCTTCGATGCTCTTCTCCCCGCTAAGACTGCGCGACCTGGTGCTCCCGAACCGGATCATGGTGTCGCCCATGGGCCAGTACTCTTCGAAGGACGGATCGGCCAGCGAGTGGCACTTGATGCACTACGGGACGATGTCCGTGTCCGGTGCCGGCCTGGTGATGATCGAGGCCTCGGCGATCAATCCCGACGGGCGCCTGAGCCCCAGCGACATGGGGTTGTGGTCCGATGACAACGAGGCGGCGCTCAGGCGCGTCGTCGAGTTCTGCCGGCAGCACGGCGGCGCCCACCTTGGCATCCAGCTGTGGCACAGCGGACGCAAGGGGTCGGTGCGCGTGGCGTGGGAACACCAGGCGCGGATACCGGTCGAGGAGGGCGGCTGGGTCCCGCTCGGTGCCTCGCCGATCCCGTATCCCAAGCGCACCGAGCCGCGGCCGCTCGACGAGGACGACATGGACCAGCAGATCCGCGATTACGTCGCCGCGGCCCGGCGTGCGGATCGGCTCGGGCTCGACGTGCTGGAACTGCACAGCGCCCACGGCTACCTGCTGCATAACTTCCTGTCGCCGCTCACGAACCAGCGCACCGACCGCTACGGCGGCAGCCTCGAGAACCGAATGCGCTTTCCGCTCGATGTCTTCAAGGCGATCCGCGACGCCTGGCCGGTTCACAAACCGCTCGGCGTCCGCATCTCTTCGGTCGATTTCGTGGAGGGCGGCTGGGCGATCGAGGACAGCATCACCTACGTGCGGGAACTGCAGAAGCTCGGCTGCGACTACGTGACAGCCTCCGGCGGCGGGTCCGTGCCGGAACAGCAGATCAAGGTGGGACCGGGCTATCAGGTGCCATATGCCGAGCAGATCCGTCGCGCAACCGGCATGGTCACGGTGGCCGTGGGCTTGATCACTGAGCCGAGGCAGGCCGAAGACATCCTTCAGTCCGGGCGGGCCGACATGGTCGCCCTGGGTCGCCGCATGCTCTACAACCCGCGCTGGCCTTGGCATGCGGCGGCGGAGCTCGGGGAGGAATTCTTCTACCCGAAGCAGTACGAGAGATCGCACCCGTCGATGCTGGGCGGGGATTTCCTGCGGCCGTCCCGCGTGGCGCAGGGATGGATGACGGGATCGAACGAGGCGAGGAGTGAAAGCAATGAGCGAGCTTGAGTACCAGGACCTTCTCTACGATGAAACGGGCGGCGTGGCGACCATCACGTTCAACCGGCCGGACAAGCTCAACGCGTTCCGGATGCGCACCTACGAGGAAGTCACCGACGCGCTGAACCGGGCGGGCTGGAACAAGGCGGTGGGCGTGATCGTGCTCACCGGCGCCGGTCGCGCGTTCGGCGTCGGTGGCGATGCCAGCGACAAGAAGTCCGAGCGCCAGGGGCGCGGCGTGATCGGCGTTCCGATCGAGGAACTGCACGCCGCGATCCGCGATGTGCCGAAACCGGTGATCGCGAAAGTGCGCGGCTATGCCATTGGCGGGGGCAACGTTCTCGCCACGATGTGCGACCTGACGATCGCGGCGGAGTCGGCCCAGTTCGGCCAGGTCGGGCCGAAGGTCGGGTCGGTCGACCCGGGGTTCGGCACCGCGTTCCTGGCGCGCATCGTCGGCGAGAAGCGCGCGCGCGAGTTCTGGTACCTGTGCCGCCGCTACACCGCGGCCGAGGCGCACGCGATGGGCCTGGTGAACAAGGTCGTCCCTGACGACCAGCTCGACGCCGAAGTCCAGCGCTGGTGCGACGACATCCTGCAATGCAGCCCGACCGCGCTGGCGCTCGCCAAACGGTCGTTCAACGCCGACTCCGAGAACATCCGCGGCATCGCTCAGATGGGCTTCCAGGCGCTCGCCCTGTACTACGGCACCGAGGAATCGAAAGAAGGCGGCAACGCGTTCCGCGAGAAGCGCAAGCCGCGGTTCCGCGAAATCAACAACGGATCGTGAACTCGGGCGGCAGCGCCGCGAACATCACCCGACAGCGGTTCATCGGCAACGAAGGAAGACATGTCCCAGTTCCAGCTGAACAGCGAGCAGATACTGATTCAAGACGCGATCCGGCGGATGGTGGAGCGCGACATCGCGCCGATCCTGAAGGCGCGCGACCCGGACAAGCCGTTGCCGAAGGAGGACATGCTGCGCATCCTGCAGGTCTGCGCCGCGCAGGGCCTGACCTGCGCGCGCGTGCCGGAAAGCGCCGGCGGCGCCGGCCTGCCGACTCTGGTCTACGGACTGATGGTCGAGGAGCTGCCGGCGGTGGTCACCCTCGCGACCATGGGGCAGGAAGTCACGGCCACACGCATCCACTACGACAGCACGCCCGAGCAGCGCGAGCGCTTCCTGCCGGACATCATGGCGGGGCGACGCATCACCTGCACCGGTACCACCGAACCCGATGTGGGCTCCGACCCACGCGGGGTCAAGACGCGCCTGGAAGACGACGGCCCCGATCACTACCGCCTGACGGGGCGCAAGATGTGGATCACGAATGCCAGCATCTGCGACCTGATCAACGTCACGGCGGCTTTCGGCAAGGACGCCCACGGCCGCGGCAAGACGACGCGCATCATCGTCGAGCGCGACGAATCGCCGTTCGAGGCCCGGGAGATTCCGACGCTGGGACTGCGGCAGGGCCACCTCGGCGAGGTCGCGTTCGACAACTGCAGGGTCCCGAAGCGCAACGCGCTGGGCGCACCGGGTGACGCCGCCCGCGTGCTGAACCTCACCTGGCTAGCCAACCGCCCGATCCTCGGCCTGTGCGCGGTTCACCTCGCGAAGCGCGCCCTCGACGCCGCCCTACGGTATGCCGGTGAACGCCAGCAGTTCGGCAAGCCGATCGCCGCGTTCCAGCTGGTCCAGGAGATGCTCGCCGACATTTCGGCGGCGGTCACCACCAGCCGCCTGCTCTGCTATCACGCGCTGTCGGCCATCGACGCCGGCGAAGAGGCGAACCACCTGTCCGCGATGTCCAAGCGGTACTCGCTCACCGCCTGCCTGCGGGCGATCTCGCTCGCGATGGAGGTGCACGGGGCGATGGGCATCAGCCGCGAAGTCGGCCTCGAGGAACTGTTCCGGGATGCGCGGATGCTGCCGATCCCCGACGGCACCCATCAGATCATGACCCTGATCGAGGGCCGCGAGCTGACCGGCATCCAGGCGTATCGCCCCTAGCTGCAGGAGCGCGTGTCCAGCGACCTCGCCCGCGCACTGACCGGCGTGACTGTCCTGGAACGGGACGGGCGGCTTGCCGTCGGTCTGTGCGGGCAGCTGCTGCGCGGACTCGGCGCCACCGTCGTGCGCTGGGAGCGGGACGAGCCCACGTTCCCGGACCTGACGGCGGCCGCGCGTGCGCACGCTGTGCGCGCGGTGCGAAACGGGAAGGCCTGCCGCCGGCAGGCCGATGCACAGGCGACGTGGGAGGCGCTGCTCACGAGCGCCGACGTCGTTCTGATCGAACCGGACCGCGCGGACGAGCCCGCGGCGCTGACGCGGGTCGCGCGGATCGTCTGTTCGATCTCCGCCCACGGACTCGATGCCGGCGGCCCGCTGGCGGCGAGCGAGGTCGAGCTTCAGGCGCAGGCGGGGCTGATGGCCGCGACCGGCGCGGTGGGCGGACCGCCGGAGGCGATCGCGATTCCTGTCGTCGAGATGGTCACGGCGATCAATGCGGCCACGGCTGTCCTTGCCGCCCTGCGCGCCGGCGGAGAGGCGCCGCAGCTGCTCGACATTGCGCTGTTCGACAGCTCGTTGGCGCTGTTCACGACCTTCGTCGGTACCGTGCACGTGGGCAAGGGGAGGGGCTACCGGCTCGGCGCGGCCCATCACCTGTGCGCGCCGTGGAACGTCTACCGAACCGGCGACGGCTGGTTGCAACTGTGCTCGGCGAACGACGACGAGTGGCGCAAGGTGCTCGAGGTGATCGGACGGAGCGACCTGCAGGCCGAGCCACGCTACGGCAGCGGCGGCGCGCGCGTGACTCACGTACAGGAAGTGGACGGCCTAGTTTCCGGGTGGACGGCAAGTCGCACCTCCGAGGAAGCGGTGGCGGCCTTCCAGGCCGCCGGCGTGCCCGTTGGGCGGGTTCGGCGCATTCCCGACCTGCTCGCGACCCGGGCGCGGCAAGGTGCGCGCACCGAGCCGACCTGCGGGATCGACGCCTTCCTGAAGTTCGAAGCCAGCCAAGCGCCGGCCGCCGCCGTCGCTCGGCGCACGCCGAGTTCGTCGTCTTCGGCCGCTTCGCCGCTCGCCGGCGTGCGCGTGCTGGAGATCGGCCCGTACACCGCGGGGCCCCTGGCGGGGCGCTACCTCGCCGAGCTCGGGGCGGAGGTCATCAAGATCGAGCCGGCGAGCGGGGAGGTGTCGCGGCAGTGGGAGCCGAAAGGCGGGCCGTGGAGCGTGTTCTTCGTGAACGCCAACCTCGGCAAGAAGTTTCTCTCGCTGGATCTTCGCGCCGAGGCCGACCGCGAGTGCTTCCTGCAGCTCGCGGCGACCACCGACGTCGTGCTCACCAACCTGAAGCCCGGCGCGCTCGACCGTCTGGGCGTCGGCCCGGCGCAGTTGCTTTCGCGTTTTCCCCGGCTCTTGTTCTGCTCGATTTCCGGTTTCGGGTCGACGGGCGATGCGCGGCCGGCGCTCGACACGGTGGTCCAGGCCGAGGCGGGCGTCATGTCGCTCGTCGGCGACGGCACGCAGCCGCTGCGCATCGGCGTGTCGATCGCGGACCAGGGCGCGGCACACGCCGCGCCGCTCGCCATCCTGGCCGCGCTCGCGCGGCGCGAGCGCGAAGGAGCCGGCGGCGCGCTCGACCTCTCGATGTTCGACGTGACCGCCTGGCTGACTGAACTCAGCTGGCCGTCCGGCGCGCCGGCCGTACGTCCGTGGACCCGGGTCGAGGCGAGCGACGGCTGGGTCATGGTGGACGCGGCCGGCGCGGAACTGCAGATGGAGGTGGCGCGCGGCGCCGACCGCCTCCGACTGGCGGAAGCATTCATGGGCCGCGGACGGCGGGCGGTGCCCGTCCTCGAGATGGACGAAGTCTTCCGGCATCCGACGGTGCAGCGGCGCTCGCTCGTGCGCCTGGTCGGCGCCGCGGGCGAAGCGGTGCCGGTGCTGCGGGCGCCACAGCGCCTGTCGACCGACGCGGCCGACGATCGCCGTGCCTGCGCCGCGCCCGACGCGGACCGTTCCGCTCTGCTCGGCAATACGGGGCCGAACTAACCGGCGAAGAGGTCGACCAGCGCCTGCCCGTCGGTCATGCTCCACAGCGTACGCCGCGCAGCCGCCACGTCGAACCGCAGGCCGGCAGAGTCAATCAGCGCCTGCCCCTTCGCCTCGATCGCCTCCACCGACAGCGGACGCGCCGGCGTGCCCCGGCTGTCCATCACCAGCGCTTCGCGCCGTGCGCCATCGCGGAAGTGCAGTTCGACGGCCGCGCCCATGCGCGCCGGGTAGTCCTTCTCGATCTCGACGTCGCGCGTGCCGTCGACCTTGTCGGCCAGCGCGAGGATCCTCGGGTCGTCGAAGAAGTCTTCGCGGTAGGCGTCGAAGCGCCTCGACCCATAGGCCAGCGTGGCGCCGACGACATACGGCAGGCTGTACTGCGCGGCCATCACGGAGCGCGGCCGCCGCAGCATGTGCTGGTCGAAGACCACCTCGGGCGCGCGCACCCGGATCCGCTCCAGGCCGTCCAGCGGAAGGGTGAAGGCGTCGGAGACTTCCTCGAGCGCGTCGATCAGCGAGTGGAACAGGCGACAGCACGAATAGGGCTTCATGCTGATGTCGTGAATCTGCAGCCGGGCGCTCGGGGCACGCTGCAAGTGCCCGGCGTTGGCGCCCGACCCGTACAGGGCCATCAGCCCATATTTGCCGTCGAGCGCGCGCACCGGCGCCGCAATGCCGGCCCTGGCCATGCCCGCCGCCAGCACGCCGTGCTGCGCGCCGTAACCGGCATGTAGCCGCTTCACGGTGGTTCCGGCCGGTTCGTCGGAGAACTGCATCGAGCCGCCCGTCAGCGAAAGCGCGTGGCCCCACGCGCAGGCGAGCGTCGCCGCATCGAATCCGTGCAGCGCGCCGACGCCGGCGGCCGCCCCGAAGGCGCCGAACAGCGACGTCGGGTGAAAACCGCGTGAAATCACCGCGTGCGCGTTCACGGCCATGCCCACGCGCGACATCGCCTCGTAGCCCGCGGCGATCGCCGCGTACACCTGCATCGCCGTGGCGCCGGATCCGGCGGCCGTGGACAGCACGGCCGGGATGATGACCGCTCCGGGATGGCTCATCGATGCGTTGTGCGTGTCGTCCAACTCGTATCCGTGGCCGGCCGATCCGTTGACGAGGGCCGCGACCTGCGGCGTCGTGCGAAAGCCGCCACCGACCACCGGCGCCGCGCCGCCCCCGCGGAACTCGCCGGCCCACGTCGCCAGCGCGCGCGACCACGGCATCGTCGCGCCGAAGATGGAAACGCCGAGCAGGTCGAGCACCAGCCGGCGCACCTGCTCGACATCCGGGGCGGCCAGCGGCCCGCGTCCGATGCGTTGGATGTCCTCCGCGAACGCGACCGTCGGGTTGGGTAGATCGGCCATGCACTTGCTCCTAAGCGGTTCGCGGCGCCCTCGATTTCAGCGTCCCGCCTCTCGGCGGATCTGCTCCGTGTGTTCGCCGAGACCTGGCGCGTGGCGACGGGCAGGATCAGCGAGGCCCGAGCGCGCGAGCGGATCGCGCAGCAGCGGAATGCGGCCATCGCGCGGGTGCTCGAGCCACTGCACCACGTCGCGCGCGCGCGCCTCGCTCGACTGCAGCACCTCGTCGGCCTCGTAGACCGGACAGATGGGAATGTGGGCCTCCGCCATGCGTCGGCACAACTCGTCGCGGTCGAGCGATCCGCACAGCTGTTCGAGCGCGGCGCGATACGCCGGCGCGTTCTCGCCGTGGTCGCTGTGGCGGTCGCTCCAGTCCTCGTCGTGGTCCATCAGGTCCGGACGGCCTATGTATTCGCAGAACCGCTTCCACGTATGCGGCTCCAGCAGGCTCACCGTGACCGATTTGCCGTCGCGCGTGGCGTAGGTGTTGTAGCGCGGGTTGCGTCCCCAGACCTCGAGTTCCGGCTGGCCGGCGAATCCGGCCGCGCGTGCCATCGCGCCGGACAGCATGATCTGCGACCACGCGACCAGGCTGTCGTACATCGGCACCTCGATGTGGCACCCGCGCCCGTCGCTGTTGCGCCGCAGGAGCGCCGCAAGGATGCCAATCGCCGCATAGGCGGCGGCGGCGTAGTCGCCCGCCTGGAAGCCGGGCAACGGCGGTGGCGCGTCGGCCTTGCCAAGCAGGCCGGTGAGACCCTGGATCGACAGGTCGTGCGCCGCCATGCCGGCCAGCGGGCCGTCGCTGCCGAAGCCGTTCAGCGAGCAGTAGATCAGGCGCGGGTTGCTCTTTGCGACCGTTTCGAAATCCACGCCCAGATTCTTCGCGACGCCCGGCCGGAACGACTCCACCATTATGTCTGCGGAATCGATCAGGCGATGCGCGAGCCCGCGGTCGTCGGCACTGGTCATGTCGAGGACGACGCTGCGCTTGTTCCGGTTGACGTTCGAGAAGTAGACGCCGTTCTCGGCGTAGTTGGGCGGGTTGTGCCGGCTGTAGTCGCCGACGCCCGGCTGCTCGATCTTGACGACGTCGGCGCCGAGGTCGCCCAGCACCTGGGTCGACCACGGGCCAGGGAGAAGACGGCTGAAATCGACGACGCGCACGCCGTCGAGCGGCAGGCGGTTCGCGGCCCTGGGTTCGGTCACTCGTTTGTCTCCTCAGCGGCCCTTGAAGGAGGCTTCGCGCTTCTCGAGAAACGCGCCGATCCCTTCGTTCTTGTCTTCGGTGCCGTAGATCGCGGTTACCAGGAAGCGCTCGAACTCGATCCCGGAAGTGAGGTCCATCTGCACGCCCGCGCGGATCGCCCGCTTCACGTACGCGAGCGACAGCGGCGCGCGCTTCTCGTAGACCTTGACCATCGCCTTCGCTTCCGCGAGGGCCTGGCCGGCGGGAACCAGCCGCTCGACGATCCCGCAGCGGTAGGCCTCATTGGCGTCGATCGACTCCGCGGAGAACATGATGTCGAGCGCCTTGCCCATGCCGACGAGGCGCGGCAGCCGCTGCGTTCCGCCGGCGCCCGGCACCGTGCCGATCTTCGACGATGTCAGAGCGAAACTCGAGCCCTGCGCGGCGACCCGGATGTCGCAAGCCAGCACGAACTCGAAGCCGCCGGTCACGCAAAAACCCTCAATGGCGGCAATGACCGGCTTGTCGAGCCGCTCGACCGTGTCATTGAGCCGTTCCCAGTGCTTCATGTACTCGACGCCGTCGCGGGTCGACTTGATCGCCATTGCCTCGTTCAGGTCGGCTCCGGCGGAGAAGAACTTCGTGCCGCCGGTGACGATGACGCCGCGCACGCGGTCGTCCGCTTCCGCCTCGCGGCATGCTTCGGCGATCTCGCGCATCATCTGCTTGCTGAAGGCGTTTCGCTTGTCGGGACGGTTCAGCGTGACGACGAACGCCGAACCGTCGACGGCGGTCTGCAGGGTTTCAAATGTCATGGTTCGCAGCCATTGAGGTTGATGGGCCGGTGGATTCGCGGTACTCGCCCGCGAGGAAGCGCTCGATCAGGTCGTTGGTCCGGTCGGGCCGTTCGAACTGCAGCCAGTGGCCGGCGTCCGGAACGACTTCGAACGCGAGGTCGGGTGCCGCCGCGCGGCAGACCGCCGCTCGCGCATCGCGCGAGGGGTAGGGCGTCCGATCCTTCTCGCCGTACGCCAGCAGCAGCGGGCACCGCAGCTGCGCGAGAAACGCGGGCAGGCGGTTGGAGAAACTGAAGCGGTCGTTGAGATTCTGGAAACGCGCATGCGCCAGGTTCCAGGACTGGATCGCGATGGCGTCCTCGTCGACGCTCGCCGGGTGCGCCAGCATCATCGCCAGCAGGTTGTGGCGGATGAAGGCGCGGTCGCCTTCGGCGCCCTCGGGAAACGTCGAACGGGGGCGCCGGCCGAGCTCGCGGCCCACCGGGCGCTGGAATCCGCTGGGCGCGAAGAGAATCGTTCGATGGACGCCGCGGCCCAGCTGCGTTGCGACGCCGGCGCCGATCAGGCCGCCGAACGAGAACGCCACGACATCGAACGAATCCGCCGCGGGGGCCGCCTCGCCGACGGCACGCACGACCCGCTGCACGTAATCGTCCAGCGAGATGTTCTCCGGCACGTCGTCCGATTCACCGTAGCCCGGCAGGTCGACCGCGATCACGCGGTGACCACGGGCGAGGGGCTCGATGTTGCGCCACCAATGCAGCCACGAACCGGAACCGCCGTGCACGAGCACGAGCGGACGGCCGTCGCCCACCGTCCGGTAGACCACGCCGCTCGATGAGCGCCGGGCCGGCAGCGACGCCAGCCGCGGATTGCTGGTCGGTCCCTTCAACCGTTGCTCCGTTCCAGCGGCTTGCCGAGATAGGCCTCGACGACCTCGCGCTTCTGGATCACGTCGTCCGGTAGGCCTTGCGCGAGTTCCCGGCCGAAGTCCATCACGTAGACGTAGTCGGACAGTTCCACCAGCGCCTGCACCACGTGCTCGATCATCAGCACGGTCGTCCCCGCTTCGCGGATCCGGCGCAGGACGTCCTTGATGTCCTCGATTTCCTCGTGCGTCAGGCCGCCCATCACCTCGTCCAGCAGCAGCAGGCGCGGCTTGGTGGCGAGGGCGCGCGCGAGTTCAAGCTTCTTCTTCGCGCCCAGTGTCAGTTCGCGCGCTTCCTTGGCGGCCTGGCGGCCGAGCCCTACAAGGCGCAGTGGCTCCATGCATTCCGCGCGGACCTGCTCGAGCGGTGTGCGCTGGCGCGGCCGCGAGAACAGGGCGCCGGCGATGACGTTGTCGAGCACCGACATCTCGTTGAACGGCTGGACCACCTGGAAGGTGCGGCCAATGCCGAGGCGGGCGACGTTATAGGGCGGCAGTCCGTGGATCGGCCGGCCCTCGAACGTGATCGTTCCCGACGTCGGCGGGAAGTAGCCCGTGATCAGGTTCAGCAAGGTGGTCTTGCCGGCACCGTTGGCGCCGAGGATGCCGACGAACTGGCCCTCATCGACCGTCATCGTCAGCTTGTCGACGGCCTTCAGGCCGCCGAAATGCTTGGTGAGCCCTTCAACGCGCAGCATGGTGCGGATCCGACTGGAGGGAAGGCGCCGGGGTCGAAGGCCGGCGCGCGCGTGCTAGGAACGCCTCCTGGACGAGTTGTGAACCGCGCAACTCATCGGCGCTGCCCGCCAGCGCGATGCGTCCGTTGTTCAGCACGTAGCCGCGGTGGGCGACCGACAGCGCCGCCTGCACGTTCTGCTCGACGAACAGGATGCTGATGCCCTGCTTCGCGGTCTGAAGAATCGCCTGGTAGACATCGAGGATCACCTTCGGCGCCAGGCCGAGCGACGGCTCGTCCAGTACGAGCAGGCGCGGCTTGCCCATCAGGGCGCGGCCGATCGCGAGCATCTGCTGCTGCCCGCCGGACAGCAGCCCGGCCGTCTGGTCGCGGCGCTCGGCGAGGATCGGAAACAGCTCGAACACCTGGGCCAGCATCTGCTTGCGCGTCCAGCGCGCGCGCCGACAGTAGGCGCCGAGCACGAGGTTCTCCATCACGCTCAGGTAGGGGAAGACCTGGCGGCCTTCGGGCGACAGGCAGATGCCCTTTTCCACCCGGTAGTAGCTCGGCTTGTCGTCGATGCGTTCGCCCGCGAAATGCACCTCGCCGCTCCAGGCGCGCAGCAGCCCCGTCAGTACGCGCGTGGTGGTCGTCTTGCCGGCGCCGTTGGCGCCGATCAGGCACACCACTTCGCCCTCGTCGACCTGCAGGGACAGGTCGTGCAACACGATCGACTCGCCGTACCCGGCCCGCACGTTCGACATGCGAAGCAGGGCGGTCATGATGCCTCCTCCTTGGTGGCCGCGGGCGCCGCGCGCGCCGCCGTGGCCTTGCGGCGCCGGCGCATCCAGTCGTCGACGGCCCCCTTGAAACCCTGCGGCAGGAAGATCACGCACAGCACCAGCGCGATCCCGTACACGAGCAGGGCAGCGCCCTCGATGCTTCCCAGCGCGGTTCGAGTGACTTCGCCCAGCAACGTGGCCAGGAGCGTGCCGAGCAGCGGCCCGGACAGCGTGTAGATGCCACCGAGAATCGGCGCGATCTGCGCCATGATCGTCGTATGAAGCGAGAAGGCGATCGACGGATCGAGGTAGCCGCCGTACCAAGCGCTCGCGCCGCCCGCGAACGAGGCCATGCCCCCGGACAGTGTGACGATGAAGATGCGGTACACGAGCGGCCGGATGCCGAGCATCTGCGCCGCATGCTCGTTCGCGCGCATGGCACGGAACGCGTACTGGTAGCGGGTGGTGCTGATGTACCAGGCGAGCCAGCCGACGAAGACGAGGCCGATCGAGCCCGCCAGGTCGATGTACAGCGTTGCCGGCACCAGCTTCGCGTTCAGGTACTGGCCCTGCGCGCCGCCGGTCAGGTCCGGGAGCATCACCGCGATCACGCGCAAGCCCTCCGACACGGCGAGTGTGCAGATCGCGAAATAGATGCCCTGCAGGCGGCCGGTGATAAGGGCGAGCCCGGCGCCGAGCAGGGCGCCCGCCAGCGTCGCACACACGAGCGACGGCAGGAATCCCAGCCCCAGCTTGTTGGCGACGAGGATCGCCGTGTAGGCGCCCATGCCCCAGAACGCGGAGTGACCGAGCGAGATCAGTCCGGCGCTCGCCATCATGTTCCAGCTCACCGCGATGATGCCGAGCAGAGCGGTGCGGAACAGCAGATCGGTGAGGAAGGGCGAAGCCGAGAACGGAATCGCCAGGACGACGACCGCGAGGACGATGGCGACGATGCGCGTGGCCTTGTGCATGCCCGCCTCAGTGCGACGTCTGACCGAGGATGCCGCTCGGTCGGACCAGCATGATCAGGATGATCAGGATGAACGCGACGCCTTCGGACCAGCCGGACCCCTCCGGCACGTAGTATGAAAAGCCGGTTTCCGTGATCGCGAGTACGAAGGCGCCGATCGTCATTCCGGGGATGCTGCCGAGACCGCCGAGAATCACGATGGCGACCGCTTTGATCAGCATCGGGAACCCCATGAAGGGGGTCACGGTGACGATGAAGCTCATCACGACCCCGGTGGCCGCGCCGAGCGCCGAACTGATCGCGAACGACTGCGCGTAGCTCGCCTTGACGTCAATGCCCATCAGCGCCGCGGCATCGCTGTTCTGGGCCACGGCCCGAACCGCGCGTCCGTCCTCGCTCCACTTCAGCCAGCCGATCAGGATCGCGACGAGCAGCACCGCTACGCCGAAGCCGATCAGCCGGCCGTATGGGACGAACACAGGCCCGAGCGCGAGCGCCGCGGTGGCGTACTCCGGCGTAGTTGACCGCGAGTTGCCGGTCCACAGGATGACCGCAAGGTGCTGCACCACCAGCCCGATGCCGAAGGTCAGCAGGATCTGGTTGATCTGCGGCGCATTGAGCACCCGCGCGAGTGCGACCTCGAACGTCAGCCAGCCGAGGATCAGTCCCAGCACGATCACGAGCGGCATCACGATCAGGGGGTCGAGGCCCCACAGCGCGAACATCCAGAACGCGCCGTAGGCGCCGAGCATGATGAATTCGCCGTGCGCGAAGTTGATGATTCGAGTGACGCCGTAGGACAGCGAGAATCCGATCGCCATCAGCGTGTACAACCCGCCGAGGAGGACCGAGTCGACCAGGAACTGCGGGAGCAGCAGCATCGCGTCGGAGACTTTTCGAGGGTGGCGACCGTTACGGCAGGGGAGGCGCCCGTGCGCTTCCCCTGCCTCGCTGGCTCAGGTTGGAGGTGCGGCTCAGCTGCAGGGCTGCAGCTTGGCCTTGGCGATCTCGGGCGGATAGATGACGGCGGTGCTGAAGCCGTCCTTGCCCTTGACGCGCTGGAACACGACCATGTTCGAGAACGCCTGGTGCGGCGTGACCTCGCTCTTCGTAAACTTGCTGTTGCCGAGCGGCGTCATGTACTCCTGCTGTTCGAGCCAGGTGACTAGCTTGTCGCGGTCGGTGGACTTGGTGGCTTCCACCGCGAGCAGCGCGAGGATCGTCGAGGCGTAGTAGCCGGGCTCGAGGAACTCCGGTTCCCGCTTGAACTTCGCGCGCCAAGCAGCTTCCCACGAGTTCGAGTCCGGGAACAGCTTCGGTTCCCGCTTGTCGGCCGGGAAGCCCAGTCCCGGAATCCATGTCGTGACCCCGGTCCAGCATTCCTGAGCGTCCCCGACTCCTTCCTGCCATTCGGGCAGTTGAGCCTGGGCAGTGCCGACAAGGTACTTGATTCCCGTCTTGGCGGTGTGAACCTGCTTCGTGAACTGGATAGCATCGTTGGTCTGCATCACTGCGTACAGGACGTCCGGTCGCAATGCACGCACTTTGACGATGGCAGAGTTGAAGTCGCTGGATCCCTCGCGGACGAGTTCGCTCGACACGATGTCGAAGCCGGCCTCTTTCAAGTACTTGCGTGTAGAGTCGATGTGCGCGCGGCCGTACGCGCCGTCCGTGTAGATGATCGCCACCCGCTTGCCGGCGCCCAGCGCGCGCTTGAGCGCCTCCGCGTTGTTGCTGTGGTAGTGATAGGCCCAAGCGTACGTGTGAAAGAAATACTTATCGTCGCCGACTTCCTGCTCGATCCTGGTCGTCGACCCTCCCGGAAGAATCCACACCGGGCGCTCGGGCGCCTTCTTCCAGGGCGGCACCGCCGCGGCCGCCGCGTTGGAGCCGTCCGGGCCGATGATCACGTGCACGTTCTTCGACTTGATCATGTCGTTCATCACGGACACGGTGATCGCGTTGTCCGACTGGATGTCCACCATCACCAGCTCGATGGAGCGACCCGCCACCGTGTCGCCGCGCGTGGCCTTCCACACGTCGACCGCATGCTCGATACCGCGCTTGGCCTGCGCACCGAACGCGACGTAGCGTCCGGACTGCGACGTCGGCGCGCCGATCTTCAGGGTGTTCTGGGCAATTGCCGGCGACCAAGCCAGGCCGGCGAACAGCGCCGCAGCCAGGCAGCGCGAAAGCAGTGGCACGACTCTCATCGATCTGTCTCCTGTTGATTCGATTTGCGGTGCGGACGGCAGTCTGCACACCGGGCCTCGCTACTTCGCGCATTCGACGCGTGCGCTTGTTTTCGACATCCATTTTGCATACAGTATTACATGCACTTTTCACCGTCAACATGCGCTTCCCCTTTTTGATTCCGGAGTGAAACACGCGATGCCAACGCCCGCAACGCTTGCTGCATTGCAGCGCGCCGAGACCGCACCGGACGGCGTGCGCGACCTGATCGGGTACCGGTTCCGCTGTACCGACAACGTGCTGCAAGTCGTCCTCGACATCGACGCCCGCCACCGCAATCGTGCGGGAACCATGCATGGCGGTATCGCCCCTCTGTTGATGACGGTCGCCGGCGCACTGGCCGTATACGCAGCAGACGACACCGTCGACTTCGCTGCAAATACCGCGTTGTCGCTTTCGTACTTGACCGCAGTGAACGAAGGACACGTGGTCGCCATCGGCGTCGTCGAGCGGCTCGGAGGCACGCTCGCGCACGTGTCGACGCGCCTCGTGGCGCAGGCCTCGGGGGAAGCCCTGGCCGTGGGTGCCTGTGTGTATCGGCTCGTGCGGTCTTCGAGGGCCGCCTGACATGGCGGACGCGCTGCCGCTGTCCGGCGTCCTCGTCCTCGAGTGGGGCCAGCGGGTCGGCGCCTCCGTGTGCGGATCGTTGCTCGCCCAGCTGGGCGCCGAGGTCGTTTTCGTCGAGCGCAATCCGCCGGCGGCGTACGGGCACGGCAAGCTTGCCTGGCGGCGTTGCATGGCGGCCGGCAAACGCAGCCTGGCGCTCCGCGATGACGATCCCGGGGACCGCGTTCTCCTCGAGCGCCTGGTGCAGCGTGCCGATGTGGTGCTGCGCTCCAGCGATGCGGACGGTACGTTGCGCCTTCCGGACCTTCCGGACGATCGGATCGAATGCGATGTGACGGCGTTCGGACGCGGCGCCGCCGAGGCGGGGGACGGATGGAGCGAACAGCTCGTCCAGGCGGTGTCCGGCGTGATGCACACGACAGGGCTGCCTGACGGCCCTCCGGTTCGCATCGACTTTCCGCTGGTGGAGTTCATGACCGGCTCCTACGCGGCCGCCGCCGTGCTGGCCGCGCTGCGTTGGCGGCGGCGCAGCGGGCAGGGGCAGGCCATCGACATGGCGATGTACGACTGCGCTTTCTACGCGATGTCGACGTTCCTGCCGCAGGTGCTGACGGGGATCGGCACCGCCGCCAGGCGCGTCGGCAATCGCCACTCGATGGCGTCGCCGTGGAACGTCTATCAGGCGCGCGATGGCTGGGTGCTGATCTGCGCGGCGAGCGACGTGCAATGGCAACGCATGTGTGAGGTGATGGGCCGACACGAACTGGTCACCGACCCCCGCTTCGCGGCGCTGCCGGACCGGGTCGTCAACAACGAAGATGTCGATGCCGCCGTGCAGGCCTGGGTTGGCGATAACACGACCGACGCGTGCATTGCGCGCCTCGGCGCCGCCAGCATCGCCTGCGGCCCGATCGCAGAAATCGACGGCTACCCGCGCGAACGCAACATCGACCATCGGGGGATGGCGCTCCAACTGCGCGATCCGGATACCGGCGCCGATGTCCACATTCCTGCCTCCCCCTTGCGCATGAGCCGGACGCCGGGCGTGGCCCCGCATGCCATCCCGGCCGCCGATTCCGGACGCGCTTGGATCGAGGCGGAACTGCAGCGACCGCGGTCGGGCGCCGGCGCCAGCGCGGGTGGGAGCGACGCCATGCCGCTCACCGGTGTCCGCGTGATCGAGATCGGTCACTACACGACTGCTCCGCTCGCGGCCCGGCACCTCGCGAACCTCGGCGCCGAAGTCGTCAAGATCGAGCCACCCGGTGGCGAGGCGGTGCGCGTGTGGCCACCGGCCAAGCGCGGGCAGGGGGTCTTCTTCACCTACACGAACGCCGACAAGAAGAGCCTGGTACTCGACCTGACCAACGACGACGACGCTGCGCTCCTGCGCCGGCTGGTGGCGGCGGCCGACGTGCTGATCGAGAACCTCAAGCCGGGAACCCTGGCCAAGCGCGGTTTCACCAGCGAAGCGCTGCTGGCCCTCAACCCGAAACTTGTCTACTGCGCGGTGTCCGGCTTCGGCTCGCACTCGCTCTACGCGGGCCGGCCGGCGTTCGACACGGTCATCCAGGCGATGTCGGGTGTCATGGACCTGATCCGCTCGGACGGGATGCCGTTGAAGTCTGGCCCGTCCAGCGCGGACATCATGGGCGGCGAGCTCGCGGTGGTCGCCATCCTGGCCGCGCTGGAGCACCGTGACCGGACCGGCGAAGGACAGTCGATCGACCTGTCCATGCAGGACATCGCGGCCTGGCTGACGCAGACACGATGGAATTCCGCCGGGCCCGCCGCGCCGGGCTCGCTGATCGAGTGCGCGGACGGGTTCCTGTACGCCGAAGCTGTCGCGGACGCGGACTCGTGCAGGGCGGGCTTGCCGGCCAGTGCGACCCGCGCCGAGGGGCAGGCGGCGCTGGCGGCCGCCGGCGTGCGATCCGCGCCGGTGAACACCGTGCCGGAACTCGTAGCGCATCCACAGACGGCGAGCCGCCGGCTCTGGTTCGAGTTCCGCGAACCGGACGGCGAGACATGGCCGTTGCTCGGTAGCCCCCTGCGGCTGACGGTCACGCCACCCCGCGTGGGCCGACCGATGGGACCGCTGGACCGGGATCGTGAAACCATCATCGGCCAATGGCTCGGCGTCGCCGAGAACCTCACACACGGAACGGAAGGTTGAACATGGAACTGCAGCTTCAGGGCAAGGTCGCGCTGGTCACCGGCGGCGCGCGCGGGATCGGCTTCGCCACGGCGCAGCGGCTGGCGTCGGAGGGCGCCAAACTGGCGATCGTCGACGTGAACGGCGCGGCGGCGGAAGAGGCGGCGAAGCAACTGCGCGCCGGCATCGAGGCGATTGGCGTGGCGGCCGACATCTCGCGCGAAGACGAAGTGAAGCGGATGACGCAGACCGTGGTCCAGGCGTTCGGACGGATCGACATCCTGGTCAACAGTGCCGCGGTGCTCGACGACAAGCTCTTCCTCGACTCGACGCCGCAGGACTGGAACCGGGTGATGGGGGTGTGCCTGAACGGCGCCATGCTGACCCTGCATGCCGTGCTGCCCGGCATGGTGGAGCGCGGCTACGGACGGGTGGTGTGTCTCGCCTCCGACTCGGCTCGCGTCGGCCAGGCGCGCCTGTCGTATTACGCGGCGGCCAAGGCGGCCGTGATCGCGCTCGTGAAGTCGGTCGCGCAGGAGGTCGGCGACCGCGGGGTGACGCTGAACGTCGTCTCGCCGGGTGCGACCAATACGCCGCTGCGCATGGAGCGCGAGGAAAGCCTCAAGCAGCAGATGGGCGAGGAGAAATACGCGCGGCGGGTCAAGACGGTCCTCCACATGTACCCGACAGGCCGCCTCGGCGAGCCCGACGACATCGCCTCGGCCATCGCCTTCCTCGTCAGCGACCGCGCGTCGTGGATCACGGGTCAGGTCGTCAGTGTGAACGGCGGGTTCGTGATGCCCTAGGCCCGTGGTCCATGCCCTGCGACCCGACCGCGCCGCTTCATCGAGCACGATCGCCGGCCTGACCGACGATGGCGACCGCCGAGCCCACGCGGCACCGCACCCTCGCGGTGCTCGGCCTGACGACCGGCGTGCATACGTTGTCGGCCCTGCAGGTGTTCACGATCCCCGCGATCGCCCCCGCCATGGCGGCCGGCATCGGTGTGGGCGAGTCGCTGGTCGGCGTGCAGGTGATCCTCGTCTACCTCGCGTCGATGTTCACCTCCATGTACGCCGGTTCGCTGGTGGTCCGGATCGGCGCCGTGCGTACCGCGCAGTTGAGCATGGCGCTCGGCGCGGCCGGGCTGGGTTGCGCGGCGCTGCCCTTTCCGTCCGTGGTGGCGCTGGCGTCCCTCGTTCTCGGCATGTCCTACGGTCTGGTGAACCCGTCGACGGGTCAGATGCTCGACAGCGCCGCCAGCCCCGATCGCCGCGGTTTCTTGTTCTCGGTGAAGCAGACGGCGGTGCCGCTGGGCGGCATCCTCGCCGGCATGCTCGCACCGCCGTTCGCGGTGCTCCTCGGCTGGCAGGGGGCCCTGCTCGCCATCGGGGCGGCGACGCTCGGCGGCGCCGCGGCCGTGCAGATGAAGGCGCACTGGTTTCCGTTCACGCGCGCCCGGAATTCTGAAACGCGGCCCTCAATGTTCGGTGACCTCTCGGTGATCTGGCGGGTGCCCGCACTTCGCTACACCTGCCTCGGCGTCGGCTGCTTCGCCGGCGTGCAGTTTACGTTGACCACCTACCTCGTCACGCTGCTGGTGCAGGGTTCGGGCATCGGCCTCATCGCGGCCGGTGTCGGGCTGTCGTTCTTCAACTTCGGCGGCATCGCCGGGCGGTTCGGGTGGGGTCTCGTCGCCGACCGCGTCGGCGCAGGCCTGCCGGTGCTGTCGGCGCTGTTCGCGACCGCGGTCGGACTGCTGCTTGCCTTCCCGTGGATCGCAGCTGACTGGCCGACCGCACTGGTCTACGGCTTTCTCGGCGTGCTGGGTGTGGTGGTGGCCGGGTGGAACGGCGTGTTCCTCGGCGAACTGCTGCGGCTCGCGCCGCCGGGGGAGTCAGCGCGCGTGCTCGGCGGAGGACTCGTGTTCGGCTTTGCCGGCGCCCTCATCAGCATCGGCACCTTCCTGCTCGTCTACCGCTGGGTCGGCAGCTACAACCTTACGGCGTGGACGATGATCGTCGTCGCGCTGATCGGCCTGTCCTTCATCCTGAAGGCGCTGGCGCTCGTACGCCGGACCGCTCGCACGCGGCCAAGCCCGGCGGAGTAAGGCACTCACTTCAGGACCAACTTTCCTTCGGAAACCTTCCATGATCACTCTCCACCACTGCGTCGGTGCACGCTCGTTCCGGCCGCTCTGGCTGCTCGAGGAACTCGGCGTGAAATACGAACTGAAGCCGCTGCCGTTCCCGCCGCGCGTCCTCGCGAAGGAGTACCTTGCGGTGAACCCGCTCGGCACCGTCCCCGCCTTTGCCGACGGCGACACCCGAATGACCGAGTCGGTGGCGATCTGTCACTACCTGGCCGAGCGCCATGGCGGATCGCTGCGCGTCAACGTGGCGCCGGACGAGCCGGACTACGGGCGGTACCTGAACTTCCTGTTCTTCGGCGAGGCGACCCTGACGTTCCCGCAGACGCTGGTGCTTCGGTACCAGCGCTTCGAACCGCCGGAGCGGCGCCAGCCGCAGGTGGCGGACGACTACGGCAAATGGTTCCACGCTCGGCTACGTACCCTGGACGCCTACCTGGAACAGCACGACACGATCTGCGCCGGTCGCTTCACCGCGGCCGACGTTTCGGTGGGCTATGCCTTGCTGCTGGCGGATCACATCGGGCTGTCGGCACGCTTCTCGCCGTCGGTGAAGTCGTACTTCGAACGGCTGCGGTCGCGTCCCGCCTTCGTGCGCGCCCAGGATGTCGAGCGCGGCGCGGCAGAAGGACTCGGCCTGTCGACGGTTCCGGTCGGCCGCATTCCGGCGCCGCAATAGCGGGCGGCGCGTCCTCCCCATTCGAATCGACGAAGCAATCTGAAGAAGGAGAAGCGCATGAAACTGCGAAGCAACAACTTCGAAGACGGCGACTACCTGGCGATGCCCCACATCCTGTCGGCGGACTACGGGTTCGGCTGCAGCGGAGGGAACCGCTCGCCGCACCTGCAGTGGTCCGATGTGCCGCCGGGAACAAAGAGTTTTGCGATCACCTGCTTCGATCCCGATGCGCCGACGGGCAGCGGCTTCTGGCACTGGGTGGTAGTCAACATTCCGGCCGGAGTCACCGAAGTGGCGGAGAACGCGGGTGATCCGGGGTCGGGCCTGCTGCCCGACGGCGCCCTCCAGACCCGCACCGATTTCGGCAAGCCCGGCTATGGCGGACCGTGCCCGCCGGACGGTCCGCACCGCTACGTCTTCACCGTGCACGCGCTCTCAGGCGAGCGGCTGCCGGTCGCGGCCGACACGTCGGCCGCGGTGGTGGGCTTCAATATGCACTTCAAGACACTCGCGAAGGCCAGCCTGATCGGCATGGCACGACCGCCGCGACGGTGACGTGCTCGGTCCCTGCGGGCTCAGAGCACCTTCTCGATCGCCTCGCCCACCATCACCAGTTCGCCGTGCTGGTTCTTCGACTCGACCTCGAAGCGGATGCGGCGCTTGGCGTCGATCTTCTCGACAAGGCGCACGGTGGTCGTGACCGTGTCGCCGGCGACGACGGGCTTCAGGTACTTCGACGTCGACGACAGCAGGGCCGTGTGGACGCCGAAGCGCTCGCAGAATTGGACCATCGGCCTCGACATCAGCGCCGCGGTCATCACGCCGTGCGCCACCCGATCCGGGTACGGAGTGTTGCGTCGCGCCCAGTCGCCATCCACGTGGATCGGGTTGAAGCTCTGTATCGCGTGAGCGAAGGCATCGATGGCGTCGCCGTCGATGCGCCGTACGCACGCCTCGAATGCACCGATGGGCAGCGCGTCGAAGGTTCCGGTGCTGGACTCCGAGGGCATCTGTCACTCTCCAAGGTGTCTTTCCTGGCGCCGACCACCGCCAGACGGAACGGGCGCTCGCCTCATCGCCGCTTCCAGTGCTGCATCCGCAGGAAATGCACCAGCGGACGGTGCGCGGCATACGCATAGCAGGAGTCGACCTTCTTCTCGAGCGGGAACCCGTCCGTCTCCACGCCTTTCATCCGGTTGTGCGGGACGATCGTCTGGTAGGCGGCGGTGCCCATGGCGAGCAGCATTTCGACAAGGTGCGTGCAGCTCGCGGCGCCGCCCAGCCGGAGCTTGATCGTCATCGTCCACCCCGGACCGATCCTCAGACCCTTGACCATGGCGAGCGAGCCGACGGCCTCCGGACAGATGTCGAACGGCGTGGCATCGCTGCTCGCCTCCGCGTCCTCGACGACGAGTTGGTCCGAGACGACGAGGCGAATCGCCATTTGGTGCACCGGCTCGCCGGACGCCACTGTCCGCGTCCCCCCCGGGGGTGTCATGTCGTAGCCCTTGGTATCGAGCAGGGTGCACTCGATGTCGAAGCGGCCGTCTTGGCGGCGATAGCCGCGGAAGCTCATCCGGCGGTGGTGGAGCTCTTCGCGATCTGCGGGTGGCGACAGGGGCATGGTGCGCTCGTCGGTGGCGATTCGGAGGGAGAAGCGGCGGGAGCGCCGGACACCCACCGCGGCCGGCGGGTGGGAACCGATGATTGGATGCTGGATTGGATGCAATATAGTTTCAACCCGCCTCTGCCGCAACCGCGTTTCGGTCCTTCCCGGACGCCGATCTACCCGTGACGCGCCTCTCGTGAACGCCTCAATTCTTCAACCGGCCCGCGGCAACAGGCGAACGGCGAGTCGGCTCTGGTCGACGTCCTCGTCGATTTTCGTCGCATTCCTTCTGAAGCGGCCGCCTCCAAGAGCTCATTTAGCTCGGTCATTGCTTCTGACTGCCCGATGCGCCAAAGGCAGTTAGCGAAATAGAGCGGTTCAATTTGTTGCGCGTTGTCCGAGGGTGGAACCCTGGAGCTCTTAAGCGAAGAAGCTGAGCCAGAAAGGCGGCCAGTGGAGCCTGCGGGTGAACGATCAGTTCCGCATCTGCTTTCGCTGCACGGGAAGCGACGCCGAAGAGGTCGAGATCGTGGACTATCACTGAGGTAGGACGACATGGGCAGGAAACTCAAACCTGTATCGCCGGGCGAGATGCTCGCCGAGGAGTTCTTGAAGCCGCTGGGCATGAGCAACTACCGTCTGGCAAAGGAGATCGGCGTGCCCGCGCAGCGCATCGGCGAGATCGTCGCAGGCAAGCGCGCCATCACCGCCGACACCGATCTGCGGCTGTGCCGATTCTTCGGGCTTTCCGATGGCTGGTGGCTGCGCTTGCAGGCGGACTTCGATACCGAGGTCGCCAAGGCGAGCCTCGCGAAGGCGCTTGCGAAGATCAGGCCGTGGAAGGAAGCCGCGGAGCAGACGGCGGATGATGCGCACTGACCTTCTGCTCTCGAGCGGGAGCGCCGTGACGGTAAAAAATCGTCCTAAAGACTCGATGCGACAACAACTTGAGGCCTTTGATGCCGGCGTCCCCTCGATCACTTCGCGCCGAACGAGGAGTCGTCTCACGCCAGAGGACGGTATTTCAGACGGGTCCAGCCAAGTCTTCACCGGGAACTGGTTTCCCGCACAGTTGGCTGCAGCTGTCTCATTCCAGACAACAGCAAATCAACCAGCGTCTCGGCACGATTCGCCAGGTCGAGCTTCGATGCCGGGTGCATCGCTGTCCGCATCAGTCCGGTGACGTATGAGTACATGGCTCGGGCCGTGAGCTCGACGTCGAGACTGCCGGGTAGTTGTCCCGTCGCGACGGCCGCTCGCAGAGTTTGCTCGAGGCTCCGGTAGCACTCTGACTCGGACTCTGCTTGCAGGCGATGAGCGCACTCGAGTTCATCGTTGAACTCGGTGCGCAAGAATGCCAGCTCGTACAGACGCGCCTCCGCTTCGTGCGAGGCGGCAGCTCGCAGCGCCTCGATCACTCCGTCGCGCAGGGCACCGAGCGGATCGCGCCGAGCCCGATTCGAGAGGCGTTCTTGGCGGTCGCGCCGAATTGATTCGGCGCACTCTGTGAGGGCCGTGAACAACGCGGCCTTGTTCGCGAAGTGCCAATAGACCGCGCCTCGTGTCACGCCGGCCGCTTGCGCCACTTCGCTCAGCGAGGCTTGGGCCACCCCGCGCTTCCAGAACACCACCGCAGCGGCATCGAGCACGCGCTGCCGGGTGGCGAGCGCGTCTTCCTTGCATCTGCGGGCCATCGGGGAAACTTACCTCTTGCGAATGCGGGCAGTATAGAATGAACGATCATTCAATATCCACCAAGCTGCCGGACATCGGCGCGGGAAGCGAAAAGAGGACCACGGGTCATGCGAAGACGCACGTTTTTCGGAAGGGCCGGTCGCGTGGTCGCGGGTCTGGCGACATTGCTACTGGCTGCGTGCGGTCAGGCAGGGCCGACGGAACCGGGCAAGAAGGGCGGTGGCGCAGCGCCGGCGCCCGAGGTGAACGTCGTCACGGTGCAGCCGCAGCAGGTGGTACTCACCACTGAACTCGCGGGTCGCACCAGCGCCTACCAGGTCGCGGAGGTGCGGCCGCAGGTGGGCGGCATCCTGAAGGAGCGGCTTTTTCGCGAGGGCAGCGAGGTGAAGGCGGGGCAGCCGCTGTACCGGATCGAACCTTCCACGTTCGAGGCCGAGGTCGAGCGCGTGCAGGCTGCTCTTGTCAAGGCCGAGGCGAACATCGCCACCACGAAGCTGCGCGCCGAACGGTACGCCGAACTGGTGAAGATCAACGCCGTCAGCCAGCAGGCCTACGATGATGCCGAGGTCGCGCACAAGCAGGCCGTCGCGGATGTTGCCGCCGCAAAGGCGGCGCTGCAGTCGGCCAAGATCGCGCTCGGCTTCACTACGGTGACGGCGCCGATCAGCGGGCGGATCGGCCGCTCGTCCGTGACGCAGGGCGCGCTGGTGACGGCCAACCAGGCAAGCGCCCTGGCGACCATTCAGCGACTCGATCCGATCTACGTCGACGTCACGCAGTCGAGCGCTGAGCTTCTGCAGTTGCGGCGCGACCTCGAGTCCGGCGCGCTGAAAAGCGCCGGGCCTGACCAGGCCGGCGTGAAGCTGCTGCTCGAAGATGGCACACCCTATGCGCGGCAAGGCAAGCTGCAGTTCTCCGAAGTCAGCGTGGATCCGGCCAGCGGCAGCGTGACTTTGCGGGCGATCTTCCCCAACCCGCGCCAGCAGCTGCTGCCCGGCATGTACGTCCGGGCGGTGCTGGACGCGGGCGTGCGCGACAGCGCGTTGCTGGTGCCGCAGGAGGCCGTAACGCGTGACCCGAAAGGCAGTGCGAGCGCGATGATCGTCGCGGCGGACGGGACGGTCCAGCCGCGCATGCTGAAGACCGAGCGCACCGTCGGCAGATACTGGCTCGTCAGCGAAGGTCTCGCCGCCGGCGATCGGGTCATCGTGGAAGGCCTGCAGAAGGTCCGGCCGGGCGCGGCGGTCCGGCCGGTGGAGCGGCCCTCCCCGACCGCGGGCGGTACGGCTGGAAGCCCCGCCGCTTCAGCCAATGCGACGTTGCCGGGCGGCGGCAGGAATTCTCCCGGCGCTCCATCCCAGACCGCAGCCGACTCAGCGGGCAAGGGCGAAACCAAGGCCGGAGCGTCGGCGGCCGGCCGCTGAACGCCCATTGCGCGGGAGCACTCATGGCTCGTTTCTTCATCGACCGACCGATTTTCGCCTGGGTGATCGCGATCGTGATCATGCTGTCGGGCGGCCTGGCGCTCACCGGCCTGCCGGTATCCATGTACCCGCAGATTGCGCCGCCGGCGGTCGTCATCAACGCCAGCTACCCAGGCGCATCGGCGAAGACCGTGGAGGACTCGGTCACGCAGGTCATCGAGCAGAAGATGACCGGACTGGACAACCTGCTGTACATGTCGTCGAGCTCGGATTCGAACGGCGCCGCCACTGTCACGCTGACCTTCCGCGCCGGCACGAACCCGGACATCGCGCAGGTACAGACGCAGAACAAGCTGCAGCTCGCGCTGCCGCTGCTGCCGCAGGCCGTGCAGGAGCAGGGCGTGCGCGTCAACAAGTCGACGGCGGACTTCCTGATGCTGGTCGGCTTCATCTCCGAAGACGGCCGGATGAGCAACATCGATCTTGCCGACTACGTCGTCACCAACCTGCAGGAGCCGCTGTCGCGGGTGCCCGGCGTCGGCGACATCACTTCGTTCGGCACCCAGTACTCGATGCGCATCTGGCTCGATCCGGCAAAGCTGCAGCAGTACCGGCTCGTGCCGGCCGATGTCACCGCGGCGGTCCGTGCGCAGAACGCACAGGTGTCGGCCGGCCAGCTCGGTGGGCTGCCCGCGATTCCGGGCCAACGGCTGAACGCGACGATCACCGCGCAGAGCCGCCTGCAGACGCCGGAGCAGTTCGGCGACATTCTGCTCATCACGCGCCCGGATGGCGCGGTCGTCCGGCTGCGTGACGTCGCCCGCATCGAGATCGGCGCGGAGAACTACCAGAATATCTCGCGCTACAACGGCTTACCGGCGACAGGCGTGGCGGTGCGCCTCGCGCCGGGCGCCAACGCCCTGTCCACGGCCGACGCCGTGCGCGCCCGTGTGGCCGAGTTGTCGAAGAACTTCCCGCCGGGCATGAAGGCGGTCGACGCCTTCGACACGACCCTGTTTGTGGGTGCGTCGATCGAGGAGGTGGTGAAGACACTGATCGAGGCCGTCGTGCTCGTCTTCCTCGTGATGTATCTGTTCCTGCAGAACTGGCGGGCGACGCTGATTCCCACGATCGCGGTCCCGGTCGTCCTGCTTGGCACGATGGGCATTCTGGCGGTGGCCGGCTTTTCGATCAACACACTGACGATGTTCGCTCTGGTGCTGGCGATCGGCCTGCTGGTCGACGACGCCATCGTCGTGGTGGAGAACGTCGAGCGACTGATCCACGACGAGCATCTGAGTCCGCTCGAGGCCACGCGCAAGTCGATGGATCAGATCACCGGCGCGCTAGTCGGCATCGCCATGGTGCTGTCGGCCGTGTTCGTGCCGATGGCCTTCTTCGGCGGGTCCACCGGCGTGATCTACCGTCAGTTCTCGATCACGATCGTCTCGGCGATGGCGCTTTCGGTGCTGGTGGCGCTGATTCTGACGCCGGCGTTGACGGCCTCGCTGCTGAAGCCCGCGCCCGAGAAGGGCCACCACATCGGCAAGGGCGGCTTCTTCGGCCGCTTCAACCGCGGGTTCGATGCCGCCGCCCGGACGTTCGAGCGCAGCGTCGCCCACTCGTTCCGCAAGCCGCTTCGCTACGTTGCGATCTACCTCTCGGTGATCGGCGCCGCCGCGGTGATCCTGCTGCGGCTGCCGACCGCGTTCCTCCCGGAGGAGGACCAGGGCATCCTCTTCACGATGTTCGTGTTGCCGGCCGGCGCCACGCAGGAACGCACGCTGGACGTCGTCAAGAGTGTCGAGGACTTCTACCTGACACAGGAGAAGGACAACGTCGAGTCGATGTTCTCCGTCGCCGGTTTCAGTTTCGGCGGCAGCGGCCAGAACACCGGCATGGCGTTCGTGAAGCTGAAGAACTGGGACGAACGGCCGGGCGCGGCGCGTAGCGCGCAGGCAATCGCCAGCCGCGCCATGGGGGCGTTTTCGCAGATCAAGGATGCGCTGGTGTTCGCGTTCGCTCCGCCGGCGGTGCCGGGCCTCGGCCAGGCGAACGGCTTCACGTTGCAGTTGCAGGACCGCGGCAACCTCGGGCACGAGCGGCTGATGGCGGCGCGCAACATGTTGCTGGGCCTCGCGGCCAAGGAGCCGGGACTCATGAGCGTGCGGCCGAACGGCCAGGAGGACACCCCGCAGCTTCAGCTGACGATCGATTCCGCAAAGGCCGGGTCGATGGGCGTCACGATGGCCGCCGTCAACGACATGCTCGCCACCGCCTGGGGCGGCACCTACATCGACGACTTCGTCGACCGCGGGCGGCTGAAGCGCGTGTACCTGCAGGGCGCGGCGCCGTCGCGCATGGTGCCCGAGGACCTGCGCAAGTGGCACGTGCGCAACGCCACCGGCGACATGGTGCCGCTGTCCGCTTTCTCGACCGCGAGCTGGACCTACGGATCGCCGCGCCTCGAACGCTACAACGGCATCCCGACCCGGCAGATCCAGGGTTCGGCCGCCCCGGGCAGTAGCTCCGGCCAGGCAATGGCCGCGATGGAGCGGCTGGTGGCCCAGGTGCAGCAGACCTTCCCGGGTGTTGCCCTCGAGTGGACTGCGCTTTCATTCGAGGAGCGCCAGTCGGGCGCGCAGGCGCCGCTGCTGTATGCACTGTCGCTGCTCGTAGTGTTCCTTTGCCTCGCTGCACTGTATGAGAGCTGGTCGCTGCCCTTTTCCGTAATGCTGGCCGTCCCGTTCGGCATCTTCGGCGTGGCGCTCGCCACCTGGCTGCGGGGACTCGAGAACGACGTTTACTTCCAGGTCGGCCTGCTGACGATCGTCGGCCTGTCGGCGAAGAACTCGATCCTCATCGTCGAGTTCGCGAAGGCTATGGTCGAGCAGGGCGAGGAACTGGTAAAGGCGACTCTCCACGCCGCCCGCATCCGGCTGCGACCGATCATCATGACGTCGCTCGCGTTCGGCTTCGGCGTGCTGCCGCTCGCGATCAGCAGCGGCGCGGGTGCCGGCGGGCGTCATGCGGTCGGAACGGGGGTGATCGGCGGCATGCTGGCCGCCACGCTCATCGGGGTGTTCTTCGTGCCGCTCTTCTTCGTTCTGGTGCGACGCTGGTTTCCCGACAAGCAGGTGGATAAGCAGGGCGCGGCGGCAGGGAACGCGGTCGCGGCCGGCGTGGGAGGGCGGGGATGACGACGTCGCTTCGACCGTCCGCCGCCGCGCTCGCGGCTGCCTCCGCGCTCGCCGGCTGTATGACACTCGCGCCGACCTACGAGCGCCCGGCCGCGCCGGTCCCCTCGAACTGGAGCGCGGCGAACGTCGCGACGGCGGGCAGATCCGCGCGGGACATCCCGTGGGAGCAGTTCTTTGCCGACGACCGTCTGCGCTCCCTGATCGAGTTGACCCTCGCCAACAACCGCGACCTGCGTATCGCCGCGCTGAACATCGAGCGCGCCCGCGCGCAGTACCAGATCCAGCGTTCGGAGCTGTTTCCGTCGGTCGACGCGTCGATCGTAGGCACCAACCAGCGTGTGCCCGGCGAGTTGTCGGCGACTGGCGAGCCCGTGATCAACCGCAGCGTTGGCGCTGCCGTGGGCATCGTCAGCTACGAACTCGACCTCTTCGGCCGCATCCGCAGCCTGAACGACCAGGCGGCCTACCAGTACCTCGCGACGGAAGAAAGCCGGCGGGCCGTGCAGATCGCGCTGGTCGCGGAGGTGGCGAGCACGTGGCTGACGCTGGCGGCCGACCTGGAGCGGCTGCAGATCGCCGAGGCAACGTACAAGTCGCAGCGAGAGACGTTCGAGCTCGTGAAGAGGAGCAACGAACTGGGCGTGCAGTCCGGGCTCGATGTGCGCCAGGCCCAGGTGCTGCTCGAGGTCGCGCGCCGCGACCGGGCCATCTATACGAGCCTGGTCGCCCAGGATCGCAACGCCCTCGCGCTTCTTGCGGGCGCGGCCGTTCCTCCGACGATGGAGCCGGCTGCGCCGTTGCCGCCCGGGGTCACAAGCGTGGCCGAACTGCCGTCCGGTGTTCCCTCGGAAGTGCTGACACGACGTCCGGACGTCATGGCGTCCGAGCGGCGGCTGCAGGCCGCGAACGCAAACATCGGTGCGGCCCGCGCGAATTTCTTCCCCCGCATCACACTGACGGGAAGCGCCGGCAGCGCGAGCCGCGAGCTGGATGGGCTGTTCGCCGCCGGTTCGCGCACGTGGGGCTTCACGCCGGCTGTCACGCTGCCGATCTTCACTGGCGGGGCGAACATCGCGACACTACAGGCGAGCGAGACGGACCGCGCTATCGCGGTCGCCGCTTACGAGCGGGCGATCCAGTCCGCGTTCCGCGAGGTCGCGGACGCGCTGGCGCAGCGCTCGACGGTCGACGAGCAGTACCAGGCGCAGAAGGCGCTGGTCGAGGCGCTCGAGGACACCACGCAACTGTCGCTCGCGCGCTTCCGGAACGGCGTCGACAGCTACTTTGCTGTCCTCGACGCGCAGCGGCAGCTCTTCGCCGCGCAGCAGGTGCTTGCCGGACTCCGGCTGGCGCGCGATGCCAATCTCGTGACGCTCTACAAGGTGCTCGGAGGGGGGGCTTGACCATGGCGACCAAGATCAGGGGACGCCAGGGCACGCGGGCGAACGGCAGCGGGACAGCGGAGACAGCAGCCGTGCCCGTGCGCCGGCTCGAACGCGCCCGTCGGGTTACAACCGGTCCGGCCGCGGCGGCCCCCGTCGAACTCGCGGACCTGCGACGGCGGCAGATCCTCGATGCCGCCGAGGCATGTTTCCGCAAGCACGGATTCCACAGCGCGAGCATGGCGGAGATCGCGAAGAGCTTCGGAATGAGCGCCGGCCATATCTACAACTACTTCGACAGCAAGGAAGCGATCATCGCCGGCATCGTCGAGCGCGACCTCGAGGAGACTCTGCGCCTCGCCGCCGAGCTGCAGGGCGCCTCTGACATGACCGCGGCGCTGCTCGAACGCGTCGACGAGGGTGTGGCGGAGAAGCTCGATGCATCGACTGCGCAGCGGCAGTTCGAAGTCCTCGCCGAGGCCGGGCGCAATCCGAAGGTCCTGGCGATGGTGCAGGCGGCCGATGCGAGGATCCGCGCGGTGCTGCGTGACCTCGTTCGCCGCACGCGCGCCGACGGGCATTCCGGCCGCGACCTCGACGGGAAGGTCGCGGTCCTGATGGCACTGTTCGACGGGCTGATGGTGCGAGGGCTTAGGCAGGACGAGGTCAACCGCCAGCAGGTCACGCGGGTGCTGCGCTCTCTGGTTGCGCAGCTGATCGCGTAGGCGTCATGCCTGCAGCGCGAGGAAGATCCGATAGGTGATCAGCGACAGCATGCAGAGCACGCCGAGTCCCAGCAGAAAGATGCCGAAGCCCTTTCGCCGGAGAGAGAAACCGACGGCGAAGAGCAGGATGCCGAGGAAGAGGAGGGTCGTCGAGAACCAGGGAGGCAGAAGGTTCATTTGGAGTTCTTCGATTGCGAGAGGATTCTTCCACAGGATGCCCGCCCCTGGCTCGCCAGCTTTGAATTCTCGTCAGGACGGCGCCGAGGCGTAGCGCGGTCATGGATCGCACCTGTTGAACCGCGGAACGCGCAGTTTGCCGCGTTTCCATCGTCAGAGTGGAGAGTTGCCATGATTCTTGTTTGCGGGGGTACCGGAACAATCGGCAGCGAGGTCGTCCGCCTGCTGAAGGCGCAGGACGTTCCGTTCCACGTACTGGTGCGTGATCCGGTCAAGGCCGACGCTCTGAGGGCGCAGGGCATCGAAACGGTTGCCGGGGATCTTCGTCAGCCGCAGACCTTGCCGCGCGTGCTGCAAGGGGTGGAGAAGGTCTTCGTCGTCACTCCCCTCGTGCCGGACCAGGTTCAGATGCGCGCCGCGCTCATCGCTGCAGCGAAGTCGGCGCGAGTCAGGCATGTCGTCATGTCCACAGGGATCGGCGCTTCCCCGGACTCGCCGGTGCAGATCGGGCGCTGGCACGGAGAAAACGAGAAGCAGCTGCAAGCATCCGGCATGGCGTGGACCTTCGTCCAGCCCGGCTTCTTCATGCAGAACCTGCTGATGCATGCCGAACCCATTCGCGACAAGGGCGAGTTCTACCTGCCGCTCGGCGACGGCAAGGTAAGCTGGATCGACGCACGCGACATTGCCGCGGTGGCCGTCACGGCCCTCATCGAGCCGGGGCACGAGAACCGGGCCTATCCACTTACGGGGCCAGAAGCGCTGACCGGCGGCGAGGTGGCCACCACTCTGAGCGAGGTGCTGCGCCGCCCGGTTCGCTATGTCCCGATCACGCCCGACCAGGCGAAGCAGGCGATGACGCTCGCCGGAATGCCGGAAGCGCTGGCGGACGCAATGAACGAGCTGAATGCACTTGCACAGGCCGGCCACGCTGCCGGGGTGCTCGACACGGTCGAGAGCGTCACCGGCCGCCCGGCGCGCAGTTTCAGACACTTTGCAAACGACCATGCCGCAGCCTTCGCGAGGGCCTGAGAGAATCGCCCCGGCGTCATGCCGTCTTGGACGATCCCCGCGTCATCGACGCGACTCGCACCTGGCTTTGGCCGTTCGCGCCGAGCGACGTGTCGGAGCATACAAGGACAGCCTCCGGGCGCATGTGCGACGGGCAACCGACCGGCCATGTGGCGATGCCGGTCCGCGTTCGCTCTTCTCGCGTCGCTGGCAGCACTTCCGCCGATGGCGCGGGCAGAACAGACGCAAGGCGCGGGCGCGTTCAGCGTCGCGGTCGAGAACGACGTCCTCTCGGGCACTGATCGCGGGTACACGAATGGAATTGTGTTTACATGGGTTCCGCCCGCCGGATCCGCTCCGGAGTGGGCGGGGCGTCTGGTCCGGTCGCTTCCTTGGGCCTCGCGGAAAGCTTCCGTGCGCCACGGATACGCGATCGGACAGAACATGTACACGCCGCGTGACATCTCGCTCGCGGTTCCTCCCGCCGACGACCGCCCATATGCCGGCTGGCTTTACGGAACGGTAGGCTTGGCCACCGAGGCCGGCGATCAGTTCGTGCAGGCGGCAGTGACGCTCGGGGTCGTCGGGCCTGCAACTCGCGCAGGGCAAGTTCAGGCAGCGGTGCACAAGATCACTGGTTCGGATAGGCCACAGGGCTGGGACACGCAGTTGAGCAACGAACCCGGGATCGTCCTCGCATACCAGCAAGCCCGCAGGAACTGGATAACTGCGTCACACGCAGAACTAGGGTTCGATGTCACGCCATACTTCGGCGGTGCACTGGGAAACGTTTACACCTATGGGGGCGCCGGCCTGACGGCTCGCTACGGGCATGGGCTTCCCGCGTACACCGGGTCGCCACGCAGCCAGCCGGCTTTCCCGGCTTCGCGCGCCTTCGTGCCGACGCCGCACTTCAGCTGGTACGTCTTCGCCACGGTCGATGGCCGCGCGGTGGCGCGCAACATCTTCCTGGACGGGAACACTTTCAAGGACAGCCCGGGCGTCGACCGGGTGCCCTTCGTCGCGGATGTACAGGCCGGGGCCGTCTTCACGTGGCGCTCGATGCAGTTGACGTACTTCCACGTGATTCGCACGCGGGAATTCAGCACGCAGGGGTCCACTTCCGGGTTCGGCGGGCTCAGTCTTGCCATCGCGCTCTGAACGGGCCGGGCCTCCTCATTGTCGCCGCCGGCCGCGCAGCCGCCTCGACGCTGCCTCGGCGCGTGCGGCGCAGGCCCGCATCGCGCGCGGTCACGCGCAGTTGAAGAGTCCCGCCGACGGCGCGTCGGCCTGGGCGGTGCGCCACGCGGTGTCGGCGGCCGCCACATCGGCCTCCGCGGCTCGCACCGCCTGATCGAGGTCGCTCGGGTCGAGCTCGAACAGCACCTGGCCGGCACCGACGGCCTGACCGGCGTCGGCGCGACGCGCGACGATGCGCCCGCCGACCTGGAACGCGAGCGGCGCCTCGACGCGCGCCCGCACCGTGCCGACAAGCCCAAAGCGGCACCACCGGCCGCGGTGACGGGTGCGGTCTGCACGAACGGGAGGGTGTCGGCAGCGGTCGGCTCGGGCGATCGCTGACAGGCCGCGAGCGCGACCGACAACAGCAACACGGCGCCCGCCGATCGCGGGCCTGTTCGAACAATCCGCATGAGAAGAAGCCCGCTGATCGAAGAGTGATGAATTATTGAACGCGAGCGTACACTGTCTGCAATGACGCCGAAGGAGCAGCGCCCGAATGCCCCCGGCCGACCGCCCGACCCGGCGATCGACCGCGCGTTGGTGCGCGCGGTCCGCCGGCTGCTCGAGCACGAAGGGCTGGCGGCGGTGACGATGCAGCGCGTGGCGCTGGAGGCCGGCGTGTCCAAGGTGACGGTGTACCGGCGCTTCGCCGACCGGCAGGCCCTGCTCGAAGCGGTGGTCGCGCACGACGCCGAGCACGTCAACCGTGCGCTGCTGGCGCCGCCGCGCAGCGCGGCGGACGTGCCTCGGCGGCTCGAGGCCTACGTCGTCGACTTGGCGGCCTTTCTATCCGGGCCGGGGCACCGGCGCTACGTACAGGTGCTCGCCGCGTTGCCGCCCACGGGTCGGGACGCGCGGATCATCTGGCAGCGCGGGCCGGCGCGGGGACTTGCGGCACTGGCCTCGTTTCTGCGTGCGGCCCACGCGGCCGGCCATCTGCGCTGTTTTGCGCCTCTCGAAAGCGCCGAGCTCCTGCTCGGCATGGCGCTTGGCCTGGACCTCGTGCGTTCCATGTACCGGGTGCCGCTCGGGCGGCTGCGCGTGCAGGCGCGCCAGGCGCACGCTTCGCGGGTCGTGGACCTGTTCATGCGCCTGTATGCGCCCAGGGGCGACGCGCCGCGTTGCTCCGCGGAGGAGGGGTGATGGCGACCGCCCGGGCGTGGCGGCCTCGGCCCCGGCCTGTCGAACTCCGGACGTCGACAGCGGCGCGTGCGCCGGCTACCGATACGATGCCGACATGAATCCGAACATCAAGAATTGGACCCTGCGTCTGATCGTTCTCGCCGGGGTGGCGGCTGCCGCGCTGTACTTCTGGTGGCACCGTAACGGCGATGAGGCGCTGAACCACTTCGCCAGCGGCAACGGGCGCATCGAGGCGGTGGAAATCGACGTCGCTGCCCGGCAGGCAGGCCGCGTCGAGGCGATCGTCGTGAGCGAGGGTGCTCTGGTCACTGCCGGCCAGGTACTGGCACACATGGACACCGCATCGCTTCAGGCGCAGCTGCGGCAGGCCGAGGCCCGCCTGCGGCAGGCGGAAGATGCGGTCAGCACCGCACGCAGCCAGCTGGCCCAGCGCGAGAGCGAGAAGGCCGCGATTCAGGCCTTGGTGGTGCAGCGCCAGACCGAGCTGGCGGCCGTGCAGCGGCGGGCCGAGCGTTACGCCGACCTGCGCCGGCAGTCGTTCATCTCGCAGCAGCAGCTCGACGATCAGACCGAAGCGGTCGATCGCGCCGCGGCCGCGCTGGCCGCTGCCCGGGCGCAGGTCGCGGCGAGCGACGCGGCGATCGCCGCCGCGCGCAGCCAGATTCGAGGCAGCGAGTCGGCGGTGGAGGCGGCGCGCGCGGAAGCGGCCCGCATCCGCACCGACATCGACGACAGTGAGCTGAAGGCGCCGCGCGACGGACGCGTGCAGTTCATCGTGGCGCGTCCCGGCGAGGTGGTGGGTGCCGGAGGGCGCGTGCTCAACCTGGTGGACCTGAAGGACGTCTACATGACCTTCTTCCTGCCCACCCGTGCCGTCGGACGCATCGCCCTGGGCAGCGAGGCGCGACTCGTGCTCGACGCGGTGCCGCAGTACGTGATCCCGGCGAGCATCTCCTTCGTCGCTGACGTGGCGCAGTTCACGCCCAAGACGGTGGAAACCCAGGTCGAGCGCGAGAAGCTGATGTTCCGGGTGCGCGCGCAGATTCCACCGGAACTGCTGGCGAAGCACCTCGCCCAGGTCAAGACGGGCCTGCCCGGGGTCGCCCACGTCAAGCTCGATCGCGATACGCCCTGGCCGCAGCGACTGCAGGTGAGGCTGCCGGAATGAATGGCGTCGCCGTCCTGGCGCCCGTGGTCCGCCTGCGCGGAGTCGGCCTGAACTACGGCAATACGCAGGCATTGCAGGAGATCGACCTCGACATCCCCGCCGGTGTGATGGCCGGCCTCATCGGCCCGGACGGGGTGGGCAAGTCCAGCCTGCTCGCCCTGGCAGCGGGCGCGCGTGCCATGCAAGCCGGGCGCATCGAGGTGTTGGGCGGCGACATGGCCACAGCGCGTTTTCGCGCCGAGGTCTGCCCGCGCATCGCCTACATGCCGCAGGGGCTGGGCAAGAACCTCTACCCGACGCTGTCGGTGTTCGAGAACGTCGATTTCTTCGGCCGGCTGTTCGGCCACGACCGTGCGGCGCGCGAGCGCCGCATCGCTGCGCTACTCGCGGCCACCGGTCTTGCGCCGTTTGCAGAGCGGCCGGCCGGCAAGCTCTCGGGCGGCATGAAGCAGAAGCTCGGGCTGTGCTGCGCGCTGATCCACGACCCCGACCTGCTGATCCTGGACGAGCCCACGACCGGCGTCGACCCGCTGTCGCGCCGCCAGTTCTGGGCACTGATCGAAGACATTCGCGCCGAGCGGCCGGGTGTGAGCGTACTGGTGGCCACCGCCTACATGGAGGAGGCGGCGCGCTTCGCCTGGCTGGCCGCGATCGACGCGGGCCGCGTGCTCGCCACCGGCACGCCGGCCGAACTGCTGGCGCGCACCGGCTGCGACTCGCTGGAGCAGGCATTCATCGCGCTGCTGCCCGACGTGCAGCGATCCGGCTACCGGCCGGTCGAGATCGTGCCGCACGCGGCGGGCGCCGATGCGGAAGTGGCGATCGAGGCGCGCGATCTCACCAAGCGCTTCGGCGACTTCACCGCGGTGGACCGGGTGAGTTTCCGCATCCAGCGCGGCGAAATCTTCGGCTTCGTCGGCTCCAACGGCTGCGGCAAGACCACCACGATGAAGATGCTCACCGGACTGCTGCCGGCGAGCGAGGGCGGGGTGCTGCTGTTCGGCAAGCCGCTCGACCCCCACGACCTCGCCACCCGCCGCCGCGTCGGCTTCATGACCCAGAGCTTCTCGCTCTATGGCGAGCTCACGGTGCACCAGAACCTGGTACTGCACGCGCGACTCTTCGGCCTGCCGGAGACGCATGTGCAGCCGCGCGCGCAGGCCATGGCCGAGCGCTTCGACCTGGCCGACAACCTCGATGCGCTGCCGGACGCCCTGCCGCTGGGCGACCGCCAGCGCCTTTCGCTGGCGGTGGCGATGATCCACGGTCCCGAGATGCTCATCCTCGACGAGCCCACGTCGGGGGTGGATCCACTGGCGCGCGACGCCTTCTGGCGTGCCCTGATCGAGCTGTCGCGCCGCGACGGCGTGACCATCTTCATCTCCACCCACTTCATGAACGAAGCCGAGCGCTGCGACCGCATTTCGCTGATGCACGCCGGGCAGGTACTGGTGAGCGACACGCCACAGGCCATCGTGGCGGCGCGCGGCGCGTCGACGCTGGAAGAGGCCTTCATCGCGCACCTGCAGGAGGCCGTGGGTGATCCGCCGGACGAGCGGCGCCAGTCATCCGCGCCGGCCGCCTTGCCCCGCGCCACTCGGACTCCCAGCCTCCCGGCCGACCGGTATGCCGTCAGCCTGCGGCGGCTCTTCAGCTTCGCGCACCGTGAGGCGCTCGAACTGCGCCGCGACCCGATCCGCCTGAGCCTGGCCGCGCTGGGGAGCATCGTGCTGATGCTGGTGCTCGGCTACGGCATCACGCTGGACGTGGAAGACCTGACTTTCGCGGTGCTCGACCACGACCAGACCAGCATCAGCCGCGACTACACCCTGAGCTTGTCGGGGTCGCGCTACTTCAAGGAACGCGCGCCACTCACCGACTACGCCGATCTGGACCGCCGCATGCGTGCCGGCGAGATCAGCTTGGCTATCGAGATCCCGCCGGGCTTCGGGCGCGATCTGCTGCGCGGCCGGCCGGTGCAGGTCGGCGCCTGGATCGACGGTGCCATGCCCACCCGTGCGGAAACCGTGCGCAGCTATGTGCAGGGCATCCACCAGCACTGGTTGGGCGAACGCCAGCGCGAGGCCCTCGGCGCGGCGGCCACGGCGCCGCTAGTCACGGTGGAGACGCGCTTTCGCTACAACCCCGACGTGCGCAGCCTGCCCGCCATGGTGCCGGCGGTGATCCCGCTGCTGCTGATGCTGATCCCGGCCATCCTCGCCGCCCTGTCGGTGGTGCGCGAGAAGGAACTGGGCTCGATCATCAACTTCTACGTCACGCCGGCCACCCGGCTCGAGTTCTTGCTGGGCAAGCAGATTCCCTACGTCGTGCTGGCAATGGCGAGCTTCGTGCTGCTGGTGCTGATGGCCGTGTTGCTGTTCCGCGTACCGGTCACCGGCAGTTTCACGGCGCTGACGCTGGGCGCGCTGCTGTACGTCGTCAACGCCACTGCCTTCGGCCTGCTGATTTCGTCCTTCGTGCGCAGCCAGGTGGCCGCCCTGTTTGGCACCGCCTTGCTGACCATCCTGCCGGCGGTGCAGTTCTCCGGCCTCATCGATCCGGTCAGCTCGCTGGAAGGCGCGGGACGCCTGATCGGCGAGGTCTTTCCGACCACCCACTTTATCGTCATCTCGCGCGGCACCTTCTCCAAGGCGCTCGAATTCGGCGATCTCTGGGCCTCGTTTGCTCCGCTCCTGATCAGCGCCCCGGTGCTGATCGGCCTGAGCGCCGCGTTGCTCAGGAAGCAGGCCAAATGAGGCGGCAACGCCTGCGCAACATCGGTCAGCTCGGCATGAAGGAGCTGCGCAGCCTGCTTCGCGATCCCATCATGCTGGCGCTGATCGTCTACGCGTTCAGCGCCTCGATCTACACGGCTGCCACCGCGATGCCGCAGACGCTCAACAAGGCGCCGATCGCCGTCATCGACGAGGACCGCTCCGCGCTCTCGCAGCACATCATCGATGCGCTGTATCCGCCGTACTTCCTGCCGCCGGCGCTGATCACCCCGGGCGAGATGGACGCGCGCATGGACGCGGGCCTCTATACCTTCGCGCTGCACATTCCGATCGGCTTCCAGCGCGACGTGCTCGCCGGGCGCGCCCCCACGATCCTGCTGAGCGTGGACGCCACGCGCATGAGCCAGGCCTTCACTGGCAGCGGTTATGTCCAGGCCATCGTGCAGGATCAGGTCAACGAGTTCGTGCGCCGCTACCGCGCCGTCGCCAGCCCGCCGGTGGAGCTGGCCCTACGCGCCCGCTTCAACCCGGAACTAAACAAGGCCTGGTTCGGAGGGGTGATGCAGATCATCAACAACATCACCATGCTGTCCATCGTGCTCACTGGCGCGGCGCTCATCCGCGAGCGCGAGCATGGCACCCTTGAGCACCTTCTGGTGATGCCGGTCACTCCGTTCGAGATCATGGCCAGCAAGGTGCTGGCCATGGCTGCGGTGGTTCTGCTTGCCTCGGCCTTCTCGCTCAATGTCATCGTGCGCGGGCTGATGGGCGTACCCATCGAAGGTTCGTTGCCGCTGTTTTTCACCGGCGCGGCCCTGCATCTGTTCGCCACCACGTCGCTGGGAATCTTCCTGGCCACGCTGGCGCGCTCGATGCCGCAGTTCGGCATGTTGCTGCTGATGGTGCTGCTGCCGCTGCAGATGCTCTCCGGCGGCAGCACGCCGCGGGAAGGCATGCCCGAGATCGTCCAGTTCGTGATGCTGGCCGCTCCGAACACCCACTTCGTGATGCTGTCCCAGGGCATCCTCTACCGCGGGGCCGATTTGCAGGTGGTCTGGCCGCAGCTGATCAGCCTGGCGGTGATCGGGTCGGTCCTGTTCGTGTTCTCGCTGGCGCGGTTTCGCAGGACGCTGGCTTCGATGGCTTGAGAATCCGATGCGGCGTCAGAACGCAGTGCAAGCACCAACTTGAACCGAGGTCTTTCTCGACATGATTGAAGAAGACGATCTTGACTGGCTGGAGGCTGCCGAGAGTGGCTGCGAACCGATCGGGCTTCCGTCGGCCGTCGGGCACGAATCCTACGTCTCGGGCGATCCCTCCGGCTACCGCCTGAGTGTTCGGTACTTTCGCGATACGGGCGCGTCGAGTCTGATCGCGAAGGCCGTCTTCGGCCCGGGAACCCAAGGGCCGCCGGGACACGCGCACGGCGGAAGCATGGCTGCGCTGCTCGACGAGTCGATGGGCGCCGCGGCGTGGATGGAGGGGCATCGGGCGGTGGCCGCCGAACTCACGGTGAGGTTTCGAACCATGCTTCCGCTTGGCTCGCGGGCCTTGGTTCGGGCCCGCGTGATGAATGTGGACGGGCGCAAGGTCTACGTGAAGGGGTCCCTGACGGATGGTCAGCAAACTCTGTTCGCCGAAGGCGAGGCGCTGTTCATCACGCTGGATACCGCTAGGTTCGGGCTGCCGGCTGAAGATGCGTCGCGCGTTTTCGGCGGGCCCGATCTTCCCTGAGAGGCCGAGCGACATGAGCCGGGAAACCGAAGCCCGTATCGCCCGGTGAGATGCTCGCCTAGGAGTTCTTGAAGCCGCTGGGCATGAGCAACTACCGTCTGGCAAAGGAGATCTGGGCTGCCCCCGCTTTCCCGGACGGTTTACGTAGCTACGCGGTAGCCACGGATTGCTCGAACTCGCATCGCCAGCCTCACCGCCTCACGCTTGAACTCGTCCGTGAACTTCCTTCTCGTCCCCATCGCTCTCTCCTGGGCCGATGTTGCCATCCAATGTGTCCGGGAAAGCGGGGGCAGCCCACCTTGAGTTCGAGCCTGAGGGGTTCACTCCAGTTCCCGATGATCGTCAACACTCGCCGGCTCGCTGCGTCCAACGAGGGCGGGCGAACGACCGGTCCTGGACCCACCGGCAGACGCGATAGATCTTGTGCCGCCGACGGCGGCGAGCGTCAAGCGTCGATAGCAGTAAGTCCGTGTGTCGTCGAGTTTCGACGCATCAAAAGCGCCGGGATCAACGCCGCGAGGAAAATGACGCCGACGATGAAAAAGCTGTCACGGTAGCCAAGTATGTTGCCCTGCGCGTAGATGACGCGCCCGAGGTAGTTCATCGACCCGGCCTGCCACAGTGACGAAGGTGTGTCGGACTGCGCCAGCAGACCAGCCACGCCGCGCATCAATTCGGTCGTCGTGGAGTTGGCGGCGTCCTGCGCCGCCGTGAATCGGTCCACGTAGAAGTGCGTGCGCCGTTCCAGGGCGATCGACAGCAGGTTGACGCCGAACGCGCCGCCGAGTTGTCGCATGAAGTTGATCGCCCCGGGTCTTTCTGACGTCGTGGCACGGAAATGGCGCCGAGCAGTGGTTCCATCTACGCCAGGGTTGTCTGATCGAACCGGCGTTCGGGAAGGAGATGTTCTGCAGCGGTCGAGCACCGAAGTGGTGATAGGACCGGCGCGACAGTGCCGCCAGGCTCGGAGATCGGCGTTTCGTGCGAGCGGCGCGGGGCGGCTTTAGTTCGGCGGCCCGGGCGCTTGGTGCGCCCGGACTGGCTTGGCAACCGCAGCCGCCGGACCGTAGCCATGGTCTGGATAGACCATTCCGCTTGACGGAACCTCTCATACGGATCAGAATTTCCCATGATCCGCTCGTTCGCATGCGCCGATACGGAGGGCTTGTTTCACAGCCGCGCGGTATCCCGTTTCCGCAACATCGAGCGCGTCGCCAGGCGCAAACTGCTTCAGATCCACGCCGCTACCGAGTTGGCCAGCTTGCGCATCCCGCCGGGCAACCAGCTGGAGGCGCTGAAGGCCGACCGCAAGGGCCAGCACAGCATTCGTGTCAACGATCAGTGGCGGATCTGCTTCGTCTGGAAGTCGGACGGAGCGCACAACGTCGAGATCGTGGACTACCACTAGGAGTTCGAAACATGCCCAAGTTGCTCGAAGAGATTCATCCCGGCGAGATCCTGCTGGAGGATTTCATGAAGCCCATGGGCATCAGCGCCCGCCAGCTCGCTGCGGACATCGACGTATCTCCTAGCCGGATTAGCGAGCTGGTGAACGGCCAGCGCCCCATCACGGCAGATACCGCGCTTCGGCTCGGGATGTTCTTCGGCATGGAGCCCCGGTTCTGGCTGAACCTGCAATCCGAATACGACATTCGGGTTGCAGATCGGGAGTTGCGCGCCAAGCTCGCGCCGAGGATCCGTGTCTATCAGCCGATTGCGGCGTGAACGCCTGCTCTCGACGATGCCCGCGATCGCACGGTGCGAGTCGTCCTGCGCTTTCAACTGGATTGGTGCTGGTTCGGGGCCCCGACCGCCTTGAAGGTAAAAAACCTGACGAAAAGACTATGCGCGATAAGCACTTAGCTCATATGGTGCCACGGCTTCTCGGCGCTCGTCCGAGGCTCTGAGACAGGCGGCCGCGGACAGGGCGCGGATGCCCGAGGAGCCGACAGTCCTCGATAGATCTCGAAAGGTGAGTCTTCGCAGAACCGCCCGGAAACCCGCGCCAATGCTGGTGCTCAGCACTTTGACGGAAAAAGTGACGCTAAAAGTCTGCGAGGCAGCGGCAGGCGCCTTGCAAATCAACAGCTTAGAAGGCTCGTTGATGATTGAGTGGGAGTAGCCTCCCCGGCAGCTTTCGGAGGGCAGTTGTACCATCCCTGCATGACGCGAAGGCGGGCGCGGACTCGCCAGACGTCAATCAGGAAGACAAGATGAGCCACCGAATGTTCTTGCGCCACGCCACCGTCCTTGCGCTCACGGCCACGCTCGGGTTCAGCACCGCTGCAATCGCGCAGCAGCCGATCGTTCTGAAGTTCAGCCACGTCGTCGCCGTCGATACACCGAAGGGCAAGGGCGCCGAGCGCTTCAAACAGCTCGCCGAGGAGCGTACCAAGGGACGCGTCAAGGTCGAGGTCTACCCGAACAGCACGCTTTACAAGGACGGCGAGGAGATGGAGGCGCTGCAGCTCGGTTCGGTGCATATCCCTGGCGCGGTCGCTGGCGAAGTTCGGCCCGCTCGGCGCGCGCGAGTTCGAGGTGTTCGACCTGCCCTTCATGTTCGACAGCTACGCCGACTTGCACAAGGTGACCGACGGGCCGGTCGGCGCCGGACTTCTTAAGCGGCTCGAGTCGAAGGGCATCATCGGCCTCGCATACTGGGACAACGGACTCAAGGTGATGAGCGCCAGCAAGCCGTTGCGCGGACCCGAGGACATGAAGGGCCTCAAGATGCGTATCCAGTCGTCGAAGGTGCTTTCGGACCAGATGAAGGCGGTCGGCGCGCTGCCGCAGGTGATGGCGTTTTCCGAGGTGTACCAGGCGATGCAGACCGGCGTGGTCGACGGCTCGGAGAACACGCCGTCGAACATGTACACGCAGAAGCACCACGAAGTGCAGAAGAACATCGCGCTTACCAACCATGGCTACATCGGCTACGCGGTGATCGTCAACAAGAAGTTCTGGGAAGGTTTGCCGCCTGACATCCGCGCCGCACTCGAGGGGGCGATGAAGGACGCGGCCGCGTACGCGAACGACATCGCGCGCAAGGAGAACGAGGCCGCGCTGGAAGCCATCCGGAAATCCGGCCGCAGCGAGATCGTGACGCCGACCGACGCGCAGAAGTCTGCGTGGAAGAAGGCGATGCTGCCGGTGCACAAGGAGAACGAGTCGCGCGTGGGCAAGGACACGATCGAGGCCGTCGACAAGGCGGTCGACTTCAAGCCGTAGTCCTGCGACACGCTGCTTTGGCCGGACCGTCCCCCGCAGGACCGCACCGTGACCGTCGATCTCGCGCAACTCTCGCAGTGGGTCGGGCGCAGCGAGCGCCGCATCGACCGGGTGACGCCGGTCCCGGTCGCCGCGCTCGCCGCAACGCTCGACCGCGATGACCCCGCTCCTCGGGAAGGCGATCCGCTGCCGCCGCTGTGGCATTGGCTGTACTTCCTGCCGCTGACCCGCCGCTCGGAGGTCGGTCCGGACGGCCACGCACTGCGTGGCGGCTTCCTGCCGCCGGTGCCGCTGCCGCGCCGCATGTGGGCGGGAAGCCGCATCCGCTTCCTCCATCCGCTGCGCGTCGGCGATGCGATCGAGCGCTTCTCGACGATCGAGAGCGTCGACTCGAAGCAGGGGAAGAGCGGCGAACTCGTGTTCGTCGTCGTGCGCCATGAAATCACCGCTGCAGGCGTTGCCGCGATCCACGAGTGGCACGACATCGTCTACCGGGATGCACCGCGCGCCAGCGAGTCGCCCCCGCCTGCGAAGCCCGCGCCGTCCGATCCGACGTGGCGACGCGACGTCGTTCCCGACGAGGTGTTGCTGTTCCGCTACTCGGCACTGACGTTCAACGGCCACCGCATCCACTACGACCGCCGCTACGTGACCGATGTGGAGGGCTACCCCGGTCTGGTCGTGCACGGGCCGCTGCTCGCCACGCTGCTGATCGATTTGCTGCGCCAACATCGGCCTGACACGGATGTCGCCGCGTTCGAGTTCCGTGCGGTGCGGCCGATCTTCGACGTTGCGCCGTTCGCGGTGTGCGGGCAGCCGGCTGCCGGCGGCGCAGTGCGGCTGTGGGCACAGGACGCCGTCGGCAGCCTCGCGATGGACGCGACCGCCATACTGCGCTGACCGACCCATCCGGCACGCGGGAGTCCATGCAATGTCGAACGCGATCGAAGCCCACCAGGACATCCGCGACGCGGTGCGTGACCTCTGCGCGCAGTTCCCGCCGGAGTACCACCGCAAGGTCGACGAGGCGCGCGGCTACCCCGACGAGTTCGTCGCCGCGCTGACCAAGGCCGGTTGGCTCGCCGCGCTGATCCCGCAGGATTACGGCGGGTCGGGCCTCGGGCTGACTGAGGCGTCGATCATCATGGAGGAGATCAACCGCAGTGGCGGCAACTCAGGCGCATGTCACGGCCAGATGTACAACATGGGCACGCTGTTGCGCCATGGCTCCGCCGAGCAGAAGCAGCGCTACCTGCCGAAGATCGCGAGCGGTGAACTGCGCCTGCAGTCGATGGGAGTCACCGAACCGACCACCGGCACCGACACGACGAAGATCCGGACCACCGCCGTGAAGCAGGGCGATCGCTACGTCGTCAACGGCCAGAAGGTCTGGATCTCGCGGGTGCTGCACTCGGACCTGATGATCCTGCTCGCACGCACCACGCCGCTCGACCAGGTGAAGCGGAAGTCCGAGGGCATGTCGATCTTCATCGTCGATATCCAGGACGCGATGGCGCACGGCATGGAGGTGCGCCCGATCCCCAACATGGTCAACCACGAGACCAACGAACTCTTTCTCAACAACCTCGAGATCCCCGCCGACAACCTGATCGGGCAGGAGGGCCAGGGGTTCAGGTACATCCTCGACGGCCTCAACGCCGAGCGCACGCTGATCGCAGCCGAGTGCATCGGCGACGGCTACTGGTTCATCGACAAGGTCGCCGCATACGCGAAGGAGCGCGTCGTGTTCGGGCGGCCGATCGGCCAAAACCAGGGAGTCGCGTTCCCGATCGCGCGCGCCTTTGTCAATGTCGAGGCGGCCAATCTGATGCGTTTCAAGGCATGCGCGCTGTTCGACGCGCACAAGCCGTGCGGCGCGGAGGCGAACATGGCGAAGCTGCTTGCCGCGGACGCATCGTGGGAGGCCGCCAACGCGTGCCTGCAGTTTCACGGGGGCTTCGGCTTCGCGGCCGAGTATGACGTCGAGCGCAAGTTCCGCGAAACGCGGCTCTACCAGGTGGCACCGATCTCGACGAACCTGATCCTGTCGTTCGTCGCGGAGCACGTCCTCGGGCTGCCGCGCAGCTTCTGACCGCGTTCCATTTATCGCATGCTGCCCCTTGCCGGCACCCTCGTCGTCACCCTCGAGCACGCGATCGCGGCGCCGTTTTGCACACGCCAGCTTGCCGATCTCGGCGCGCGGGTGATCAAGGTCGAGCGGCCGGGCACGGGCGACTTCGCGCGCGGCTACGACGAGCGCGTGCACGGTCTGGCGTCGCACTTCGTTTGGACCAATCGCAGCAAGGAAAGCCTGACGCTCGACGTCAAGCATCCGGAAGCGGCGGCGATCCTTGCTGCGCTCACGTCGCGCGCCGACGTGCTGGTGCAGAACCTCGCGCCCGGCGCGGCCGCGCGGCTCGGCCTGTCGCACGAGGCGCTGTCCGCGCGCAACCCACGCCTGATCGTCTGCGACATCTCCGGCTATGGCGCCGACGGACCGTACCGCGACAAGAAGGCCTATGACCTGCTGATCCAGAGCGAGTCAGGTTTTCTCGCGGTGACGGGAACGGCCGACGAGCCGGCCAAGGCCGGATGCTCGATCGCTGACATCGCCGCGGGCATGTACGCGTACACGAACATTCTCGCCGCGCTGATCGAGCGCGCGACAACCGGCCGCGGCAAGGCGATCGACGTGTCGATGTTGGAGAGTATGGTCGAGTGGATGACGTTCCCGCTTTACTACGCATACGAGGGGCAGGCGCCGCCGCGGCGGACGGGTGCGGCGCACGCGACGATCTACCCCTACGGCCCGTTCCCGGCAGGCGACGGCAAAACAGTGATGCTGGGGCTGCAGAACGAGCGCGAGTGGGTGGTGTTCTGCGAGCGGGTGCTCGGGCGCCCCGAACTCGCTGCGGACGAGCGCTTCTCGTCCAACTCGCGCCGCACCGCACACCGGCAGGAACTGCGCGACATCGTCGTCGCCGCGATCGCGCCTGATACCGCGGGGCAGGTGATCGCGCGCCTCGATGACGCGGGTATCGCGAACGCACGCATGAACGACATGAGCGAGGTGTGGGACCATCCGCAGCTCGCGGCGCGCCGACGCTGGTCGCAGGTGGGTACGTCGGCTGGACCGATCCGCGCTCCGATCCCGCCCGGCTTGCCGCCCGAACCGTCGCCGCGCATGGATCCGGTCCCTGCGCTCGGCGAGCACACCGAGGCCATCCTGCGCGAGCTGGGCTACGACGACACGTCGATCGCGCGGTTGCGCAACGACAAGGCGATATGAAATCGATGACGACCGATGCAACGACTCCCACCGCTGCGCTTGCCCGATTCGCGAGCGCGATTCGCTTCGACGACATTCCGCCCGCAGTCGTCGACCGCGCGTGCGACCTGATGCTCGACTGGGTTGGCTCGGCGCTGGCGGGCAAGGGCGCGCGCGCCATAGAGACGATCGAGCGCTTCGCGATCGCGATGGGGCCGGCCTCGGGCGCCAGCGAAGTGCTGATCTCGCGCCGTCGCACGTCGCCTCTTTTCGCCGCGATGGTCAACGGGGCGGCGTCGCACTTCGCCGAGCAGGATGACGTCTACAACGGGTCGGTGTTCCATCCGGCGTCCGTGGTGTTTCCGCCGGCGCTCGCGGTCGCGCAGGCGCTCGGTTGCGCGGGCCGCGATTTGATGACGGCCGCGGTCGCGGGCTACGAGGTCGGCATCCGCGTCGGCGAGTTCCTCGGTCGCTCACACTACAAGGTGTTCCACACCACCGGCACCGCAGGCACGGTGGCCGCCGCGGCGGCCACTGGCCGATTGCTGCGACTCTCGCCTTCGCAGATGCAGCATGCGTTGGGATCGGCGGGGACGCAGGCGGCCGGGCTGTGGGAGTTCCTGCGCGACGCGGCCGACTCGAAGCAGCTGCATACGGCGAAGGCGTCGGCCGACGGCCTGCTCGCCGCGTACCTCGCGCAGGACGGCTTCACAGGCGCGTCGAAAATTCTGGAAGGTGCGCAGGGGATGGCAGCCGGCATGTCGAGCGACGCCGATCCCGCGAAGCTGACCGACCGGCTCGGCGAGCGCTGGGCGCTGGTCGAGACCTCGTTCAAGTATCACGCGTCGTGCCGCCACACGCACTCCGCCGCGGACGCGCTGCTCGCGCTGATCGAAAAGCACGAGCTGGCGCCGGACGATATCGCGGCGGTTACCGCGCATGTTCATCAGGCGGCGATCGATGTGCTGGGGCCGGTGGTTTCGCCGTCGACCGTGCACCAGGCGAAGTTCTCGATGGGTACGGTGCTTGGGCTCATCGCGACCTACCGCAAGGCGGGGCTCGCCGAGTTCCAGCAGCATTTCGCCGACCCGGCGATCGTCGCGTTTCGCGCCAAGGTGACGATGGCGCTCGATGCCGAGGTCGACCGCGAGTACCCGCGCCGCTGGATCGGCAAGGTCACGGTGCGCACCGTCGACGGCCGCCAGCTGTCAGCCCGCGTCGACGAGCCGAAGGGCGACCCCGGCAACACGCTCTCGCGCGCAGAGATCGAGGACAAAGCGGTGCGGCTCGCACAGTTCACCGGCGCGGCGACCGCGGGCGAAACGCGTGCAATCGCCCGCGCGATTTTTGCGCTGCTGTCCGCGCCCCGCGTTGCGATGCTGCTGGCGGGCGAAGACGCGGTCGAGCGCGCGAAAGCGGTGGCCGAGGCGATCGCGCGCGAAGTCCCGCTGTCACAGTCGATGCGTGCGCTCGAGTACGGCGCGGGAACCGGCCTGCTCTCGTTCCTGCTGCGTGACAAACTGGGCGAAGTCACGCTGGCGGACGTCTCGAATGGAATGCTCGACGTTGCGCGCGGCAAGATCGCCGCCGCGGGCGATCCACGCATGCACGCGGTCAGGCTCGATCTGTCCGCAGGAGACGCCATTCGGGACGAGTTCGACATCGTCTACTCGCTGATGACGCTGCACCATATCCCGGACACCGACGGCATACTGCGCCGCTTCCACGACGTGCTCGCGCACCGCGGCGTGCTCTGCGTCGCCGATCTCGATTCCGAGGACGGTTCGTTCCATGGCGACGGCTTCGATGGCCACAACGGTTTCGACCGTGACGCGCTGCGCGCCAAGGCCATCGCAGCAGGCTTCGCCGACGCCCGCTTCACGACTGCTTACGAGATGCGCAAGGAAGCCGGAGGCCGGATGCGCGCGTTCCCGGTCTTCCTGATGGTCGCGGTGAAGGCATGACCGGAACGGGACAGCCGTACGAGCGCGTCGCACGTTCGTACCTGTTCGTGCCAGGCACGCGTCCCGAGCGCTTCGCCAAGGCGATCGCGTCCGGCGCGCACGCGGTGATCGTCGATCTCGAGGACGCGGTCGCGCCGGCGGACAAGGAGCGCGCACGGGAGATCGTCGCTAGCGCGCTCGACGCCGCGCACCCGCTATATGTGCGCATCAACGGCATCGGCACGCCGTGGTTCGATGCCGACCTCGCGCTGTGCGCGCATCCGGGAATCGCGGGCGTGGTGCTGCCGAAAGCCGAGGACGCGGACGCGGTCGCTGCCGTCCATGCCGCCACGCACGGCCGCGCGATCGTGCTGCCGCTGATCGAATCGGCGGCGGGGCTGTGGAACGCGCGCGCGATCGCCGAAGCGCCTGGAGTGCTGCGCCTCGCGTTCGGCTCGATCGACTTCCAGGTCGACCTCGGAATCTCAGACGACGATCTGCTCGCGTACCGAGCAGCCATCGTGCTCGCTTCGCGTGTCGCCGGCCGCATCGCGCCGGTCGACGGCGTCACCACGTCGATCGACGACGCCGCACTGGTGCGACGCGATGCCGAGCGCGCCCGCGCGCTGGGATTCGGCGGCAAGCTGTGCATCCATCCGGCACAAGTTGCGATCGTCAACGCCGCATTCCGACCGACCGAAGCGGAGGTGGCCTGGGCCGAGCGCGTCGTTGCGGCGGACGCCGCCGCGCAGGGCGCGGCAGTCGCCGTCGATGGTCGGATGGTCGATCGCCCCGTCCTGCTACAGGCGAGAGCGATTCTTTCGGAGGTCGAGCGGATCCCGCGCGGCTGACCGTCGGGAGCTACGAGTAGTTCGAAACTTCGATCAGATTGCCGTCCGGGTCGCGGAAGTACACCGAACGGATCGGCCCCGTCGCGCCGGTGCGCATCACCGGACCGTCGATGATCGTGACGTCGCACGCGGCAAGATGCGCAATCACCTCGTCGAGCGCAACGTCCGCGATCAGACACAGGTCGGCCGAGCCGGGCGTTGGTAGCGCCGCTTTCGGCTCGAACTCGCGGCCCGCCTGGTGCAGGTTGATCGTCTGGCGTCCGAACGCGAGCGCCTTGCGTGCTTCGGCGAACTCCGCCCCCCGTCCCCCCGAAAGCCTTTAGGAAAACAGCAAAGCGAACTACGGGAGCCATCATTCCACAGGCGGAGCGTGAAAAGCCCGAGGGCCGGCCGGGCCACTTTCCACATCAGTTGGCTTGGTTGCTGACGGGGAAGCCGCCAAGCTTTCCACTCTAAGTTCGACAAACCCTTCCTTTTCACCCTGACCGGAGTTGATTCGTACTGCACTGAGACCGGACCAATGACGTTGTCCCATTGAAATCCAAGTCGAGACGCCGGGCCGCAG
>DAOMFI010000003.1:0-14992 GCA_035429725.1 Burkholderiaceae bacterium
TGCCCGGGAAGCGCTGCAGGAACTGCTCGAGCCAGTCGACGCTCTCGGCGTCGAGGTGGTTGGTCGGCTCATCGAGCAGCAGCATGTCGGGCTTCGACAGCAGCAGCTTGCACAGCGCCACGCGGCGCTTCTCGCCGCCCGAAAGCTTGCCGATGACGGCATCCCACGGCGGCAGGCGCAGCGCGTCGGCCGCGATCTCCATCTGATGCTCGACGTCGGCGCCCGAGGTCGCGATGATCGCCTCGTACTTGGCCTGGTCCGCTGAGAGCTTGTCGAAGTCCGCATCGGGTTCGGCATAGGCGGCGTAGATCTCTTCGAGCTTCTGCTTGGCCTGCATGACTTCGCCCAGGCCGGCTTCGACCTCGTCCTTCACGGTCTTGGCCGGATCGAGCTGCGGCTCCTGCGGCAGGAAGCCGATCGAGAGTCCCGGCATCGGCACCGCTTCGCCTTCGATGTCCTTGTCGATCCCGGCCATGATTCTCAGCAGGGTCGACTTGCCGGAGCCATTGAGCCCGAGCACGCCGATCTTGGCGCCGGGAAAGAAGCTGAGCGAGATGTTCTTCAGGATCTCGCGCTTGGGCGGGACGATCTTGCCCACGCGGATCATCGTGTACACGTATTGAGCCATGGCCAATGCAAAAGAGTGCGCGAAAGGTCGCGCAGGTTACCGGATCGGCCGCGTTCGTTACTTGACGGGCCGCGGCAGGAGGTGGCCGGGCATGCGCAGAGCCCCGGTTCGGAAGGCGTTGCTCGCGCCCTGGTAGTAGCCGATCGCTTCGTTGGTGAAGTGACGCGCTTCTTCGCTGGGCGGCAGCTCACGGCCGCTCGCAGGATCGACCACGCGCACCCGCCGCTGTGGGCGCAGTTCGACCAGCATGTCGTGCTCGTAATAGCCCACGGTCTGGTAGTTGGCCATCACCGCGCGCTGGTGCGTGCGGCCTTCGTTCAGGATGTCCTGCCCGAAGAAGCGCGAGACATAGTTGAAGTTCAGCAGCGCGAGCACGGTGGGAGCGACGTCGATCTGCGAGGCAATCGTCTCGATGCGCGCCGGAGCAATGTGCCCGGGCGCATAGATCATCAATGGAATGTGGAAGCGGTCCAGCGGCAGATCGGTCTTGCCACGCGCGGCCGCGCAGTGGTCTGCAACGATGACAAAGACCGTGTCGTCAAACCAGGCGTGCTGGCGCGCGCGCTCGATGAAATTGCCGATCGCCCAGTCGGTGTACTTCACGGCGCCATCGGCGCCCGTCTTGGGGGGAATGTCGATGCGCCCGGCCGGGTAGGTGTAGGGCCGGTGATTCGACGTCGTCATCACGTGCGCGAAGAACTTCGTGCCGGCAGCGTGGCGCTTGTCGAGTTCACGCAGCGTCAGCGTGAAAAGATCTTCGTCGGCCACGCCCCAGATGTTCTCGTAGTGAACTTCGGCACTGTCGAGCGCAGTGCGGTCGATCACTGTGTAGCCGTTGCCGCCGAAGAAGTGCTCCATGTTGTCGAAGTAGCCATAGCCGCCGTACAGATAGAGCGGCTCGTAGCCCTTCTCGGCAAAGACCTCGCCCACGGTGAACAGGTGGTCGTTGTTCGGCCGTTTGACGACCGAGTGCCCCGGCGTAGGCGGCAGCGACAGCGCCAGGGCTTCGAGACCGCGCACCGTTCGCGTGCCGGTCGCATAGAGCTGCGTGAAGAACAGCCCTTCACGCGCGATGCGATCAAGATTCGGCGTCAGGCCCTTCGCGTTGCCGAATGCGCCCATGTAGTCGGCCGAGAGCGACTCCACGGAGATCAGCACGACGTTGAGCGGTTTCTCCGGCCCCGCCCCGTGGATCACCCGCTCGATCGGCAAGCCTGAGTCGCCGGTGAACTCGACCGGCCCTGCGTCGGTGAATTCTTCGCGTAGTTCCTTGTACGCCTGTTCGATGGGCACCGTCGCATAGAAACGGTCGTAGTCGATCTCGTTGGTATTGAAGGCGTGAAAGAACTCCCAATGCCCGTTGCCGGCGAGCTGCTGCGCCTGAACGCTGCTCGAATACTCCTTCCAGGTTGACGGGACCAGCAGGTAGGACGCGAACGCGAACGCGACGTAGCCGGCCATCTGCAGGGAGCGCCGGCCGAAGCCGGACGCCGGCGCCTGTGCCGCCCGCCAGAGCGGCCTCACCGTCAGCGCAACCATGACGGCCGTCGCGGCGGCCAAGCCGAGCAGAATCGGGGTCAGGCGATACGACTCTCGGATGTTGCCGATCACCTCGCGCGTGTAGATCAGGTAATCGACCGCGATGAAGTTGAAGCGCGATGAGAATTCGTTCCAGAAGACGAACTCCGATGCAGCCGTGAAGACGAAGATCCCGAACGCGACCGTGGCCAGCCCGATCGCCGCGGCACCGAAGGCGCGGCGCGCACGACCTGCCGGCCAGGCCCAGGCGAGCAGCGCAATCGGCAGCAGCCAGAAAGCGGCCGCCGCCAGGTCGTAGACGAAGCCAATCAGCAGCCACCCTGCGGCTCGCCCCGGCACGAACTCGGCCGCCTCGCCATTGAAGACCGCAAGGCCGATGCGCGTGAGCAGACTCACGGCGAGATAGGCGACGACGACGATGCCGGCCACTGCGAAGCGGCCGGGGAAGAGGCGCTCGAAAGAGCGGGTCAACGTTGCCCGCAACGGCAATGGAAATCGAGGCATCGAGCTGAGCGAGGGTCCCGAGTCCGGGGACCGCGGGCCGCGGCCACTCGCGAGGAGAAGAACGCCACAAGTGTACGCTTGCGCCCGCTCGGCAGGCCTGCTCACGTCAAGAGCAGGCGCTCCATTTCGGGAACCCGCATTGACGGCATTTCTGATTTCCATCGGCGTCGTCGCCCTCGCCGAGATCGGCGACAAGACACAGTTGCTGGCGCTTGCACTGGCCGCGAAGTACCGCAAGCCGTGGCCCATCATTTTCGGCATCCTTTTCGCCACACTGGCGAACCACTTCCTCGCCGGCGCGGTCGGTACCTGGCTCACACGCACGATCGGCCCGGAAGCGATGCGCTGGGCGCTCGGGCTCTCATTCATCGCCATGGCGGTCTGGATGCTGATTCCCGACAAGCTCGATGACGAGTCCGAGAAGACGTCGCGCTTCGGCGTGTTCGGCACGACGCTGATCGCATTCTTCATCGTCGAAATGGGCGACAAGACGCAGATTGCGACCGTGGCGCTCGCGGCGCGCTACGACGCGCTCATCGCCGTCGTGGCCGGAACGACGATCGGCATGATGATTGCCAACGTGCCCGCCGTGCTGCTGGGCAACGTCGCCGCGGAGAAGCTGCCCAAGCGCGTGATGAACGGACTGGCGGCAGCCATGTTCGCGCTGATTGGCGTCGCGGTGCTGTGGGGAGCGGACATCGGCCTGTGAGCGGCCAGTGCGCCTGAAACCGCCCAAGTCCTTGACTTCGTGTACCATTCGCATCTGATTGCGGTGCGTCGGTTCCGGTTCGCACCCGTCCATCGTGGTTGTCAACACGCTCCCTCGAAGTCTTTTTCCCTAGTTGCATCTGCCTGAACCGGTCCGGCGAGCAAAGTTCGCGCAGGCCGTGCTCAGGAGTTCCGTTTGAATTCATCGTTTGAAGCCCTCGGCTTGTCCGAGGCACTCGTACGCGCGGTCACCGACCTCGGGTACACGCAGCCCACGCCCATCCAGTCGCAGGCGATCCCGCCGGTTCTTGCCGGCAGTGACCTGATGGCCGGCGCGCAGACCGGCACCGGCAAGACTGCGGCCTTCGTACTGCCGATCCTGCAGCGGCTGAGTGCCGCAGCACCGGCGCCGCGCGAGCACCGCGCCCCGCGCGTGCTGATCCTCGCGCCGACGCGCGAACTCGCCGCGCAGGTCGAGGAAAGCGTGCGCGACTATGGCAAGCACGTGCACGCCCGATGCGCCGTCATCTTCGGTGGCGTTTCGATCCGGCCGCAGTTCGACGCGCTCAAGCGCGGTGTTGACATCGTCGTGGCCACGCCCGGCCGGCTGCTCGATCACGTCGGCCAGAAGACGATCGACCTTTCGAAGATCGAAGTGTTGGTCCTCGACGAAGCCGATCGCATGCTCGACATGGGCTTCCTGCCCGACATGAAGCGCGTGTTCGCGCAGTTGCCCAGGCAGCGCCAGACGCTGCTGTTCTCAGCGACGTTCTCGGACGAGATCCGCACCCTGGCTGCCACGCTGATGCGCAACCCGGTGTCGGTCCAGGCCACGCCGCGCAACTCGACCGTCGAGGCCGTCGACCAGAAGGCGATCAGCATCGAGCGCACCCGCAAATCGGAGTTGCTCGCGCACCTGATCAAGGACAACCAGTGGTTCCAGGTGCTGGTGTTCACGCGAACGAAGCACGGTGCGAACCGCCTGGCCGAATATCTCGGCAAGCACGGCGTCACGGCGCTCGCCATCCACGGCAACAAGAGCCAGAACGCGCGCACGCGCGCGCTGGCCGACTTCAAGCGCGGCGACCTGCAGGCGCTGGTCGCGACCGACATCGCGGCGCGCGGACTCGACATCGAGCAATTGCCCCATGTCGTCAATTTCGACCTGCCGAACGTTCCGGAAGACTACGTGCACCGCATCGGTCGCACCGGTCGCGCCGGCGCGACGGGCGAAGCGATCTCACTGGTAAGCCGCGAGGAAGAGGCGCTGCTGCGTGACATCGAGCGGCTGATCAAGCGGCCGGTGCCGCGCATGACGGTCCCGACCTACCAGCCCTCGGTGGGCGCGGCGCACGATCCCGACCATCGCCCCGCGCGCAGTGCTCAGCCGTCGCGTCGTCCCGCGGCGCCCAAGCGCCCGGCGTCGCAACCGCAGCGGGATGCGCGTGGGCGTCCGCAGTCCGGCGGCGGTGGAAGGGTCAAGTCGCCGGCGCAGCCGGGGCAAGCCGCGAAGTCGCGCCCGGGACAAGCCAATGACGCGCACCGGACCGCCGCCGGCGATCGAAGCCACTCACCGACGCAACCTCGATCCACGCCTCGGCCCGCGGCGGCGCGCGGTGGCTTCCGCGGCAGTGACCGTCGGGACGCGGGAGAGTCGCTGGTGCGGACTAACATACCGGGGTTCCTGCAGCCGACGTCGCGACGCGGTCGCTAGGCTCAGGGCAACCACGCGAGGCGGGCATGTCCGAGACGACGATTTCGGTCCAGCACAACCCGGCGTCACAACGCTTCGAGGCGATCGTGGACGGCATGCTGTGCCGGACCGACTACCGCATGCACGGTGACACGATGATGCTGGTGCACACTGAAGTGCCGAGTCAGCTGGAAGGGCGCGGCATCGCATCGGCGCTGGTCCAGGCGGCATTCCGCCACGCGGCCGATAACGGCATGGACGTCTTGCCGGTGTGCTCCTACGTTCGCAGCTGGGTGCAACGGCACCCTGAAGTCGAGCCGTTGTTGGCCGGCGGCGCCCGCTGAGGTCTGGCGTGCGCCAGAGCGGCGTCAGCGCGGGACGGTGATCGAGCGGGCGTTGAGCCCGTCGGACACGGCGAACTCGAAGCGGCCGCCGGGCGGCAAGCCGGACACGTCGATCTGTGCCTCGCCTCCGGTACGCCTGAAGGCGAGCACGGTGCGCACGCCATTGGCCACATGCGTCACGGACAGGCTGGGGGCCGCCATGGCGTCCCACTGTACGGTCAGTTGGCCGTCGCGTTCACTCCAGTCGATCTGGCGCATCCGGGCAACATCCGACCCAACGGCACGCTGCGCCATGGCGCGGCCGGAGGATCGCGCGGCGATCGCCGCGCCGCCGCGCAGCACTTCGATGCGCGCGACCGCAACATCAGGACGCGGCACGGCGACGGCAAACTGCCGCTCCGGCGGCACCGCGTGATCGACGAGCTCGGCCTCGATCGCGTGTTCGATCGTGCTGCCGTCGCTCAGAACGAGCCGCAGCGTGTAGTCGCCACCGCCCATCGTCGGCACGCCGCGCAGCGCCTGCACCGGGGCGAGCGCCAGGCCATCGAGACCGATGGTGCCGGCCACCAGCAGCAGGTCCTGATCGACTTCGTCGGCCGCGATCTGCGCCGCAATCAGCCCCGACTGCGACTCCATGTAACGCTGCATTTCGCGGTAGTTGTAGTCCGAGAACCACGAGCCGTTGCAGTAACCCATGATGTCGGTCTGGCTCACGGGCGAGACGATGTCGAGCGCCGCGGGCACCGAATCCATCAGCGGCGTGCCGTTGAGCACACCGCCGGCGTAGGGATAGTTGGGATCGGGGCTCGCGACACCGCCGCAAGGCGCGTGGGGCCGGCTGAAGTTGTGGCCGAGTTCGTGTGACATCGTGCGGGCCCACTGCGTGGCAGAGTCCCAGCCGATCGCAGAGCGGCCCGGCACGTAGCCAATGCCGGCGATGCCGCCGCCCGAGCGGCGCACAACTCCGAAATAGAAGCGGTTGGCCGGCGCGTTTTCCATCGCACGCAGCTGATTGAGCTCGACCAGTGCGTTCTGCCACTCGGTCGAGGTATCCAGACCGTCCACAACGCTCGTCAGCGTGTACGACTGTCGCATCGTCACCGTGATGTTGGCGCGTGGGATGGGGAAGCGGCGCGTGATCTCGTCGAGCACGGCGGCCGTCGTCGGCGGAGTCGGCACGAACGTGCCGGACACCAGTGGCACCAGCAGGATCTCGACACGGGTGGCGCTGCCCAGCGGCGGGGTCGCGTCGACGACGACCGGCGCGCCGTAGGTCTTGAGCGGGTCGGCCTCTACTCGGACCGAAAGGCCGGCGCGCACCCACGCGGCAGGCAGTTCCACGTTGAAGCTCTGCGCTTCGTCGTAGCGCATGCTGTCCGGCACCGTGCTGCCCGGGACGACCGGCAGCATCGCGGGGCCGGCCATGTCGAGTGTTCCGAGGATCGCCGCGCCGGAGTACCCGGTGAGCCGCACCAGCGGCGCCGGTACATTCGACTGCGACGACACGACGAAGGCGCGCACCCAGGTTTCCTTGCCCGGCACAAGGCGCAGCCGGCTGTCCGACGGTCCCTGCGACAGCACCTGCGCGAACTCGACACCGGCCACGGTCGCCACACAACCGCCGCCGACCACGACACTGCCGCCTGCCACCGACGGTTGCGAAGCGGAGTCGAGCATGATGGCGGCGCACGCGAGACCCGCCGGCATGGTGAACACGAGCTGCGTGGCCGACTTCGAGGTGATTGTCGCTGCCACGTTGGCCACCCGCACGCCGGATACCTCCATGAGTCCGGTGCCCGTCATCGTCACGCTGTTACCCGCCGCCGCCACGCGGTACACCGCGGCCGCATCCACGCGGATGGCCGGAACGACCTGCAGTGCAGACGCGGCCTGGCTCTCGTCGCCCGCACTCGCGCGTACGCGGAACACACCGCTTGCGGCGGCGTCGGGCACGACGGCCGTGACACGCGTCGTTCCGGTACGCGTGGCGATGCTGGCAGTCGCCCCGTTGGCAAAGACGATGGCTGTGGCACGGTCGAGATTGGTGCCGACAACCGTCAGCGTCTGTCCGGTGACGATGGTTGCCGGCGTGAACGATGTTACGGCCAACGGGCCGACGACGGTGATCGGTTGCGGCAGCGCGCGCGCGGCGCCTGCGGTGTCTACCAGCGTGAGGGAGCCCGAGGCGGCCGTGCCCGGCACGTCGAGCACCAGCGACGCCGCGCTGCGCGTTGCGATGTTCAGAGCGAGGTTGGCTAGACGCGCTTCGCGCACGAGGTCGAGGTTGGAGCCGGTAAGCGTCAGCTGTCCGGGCGCGACAACGGTCGCTGGAGACACGCTGGCGACCGTCGGCACCAGCAGCACCGTCAGGTCGGCAGCGGACAGCACGACGCGCCCGGCTGCGCTCAGTTCGACGCGACTCGTTTTCGCCGCGGCCGGCACGGTCAGTTCGAGCGAAGTGTCCGACAGCACGCGGAACGTGGCCTCGACGCCGTTCAACTTGACCGAGGTGACCGCGCTCAGCAACGTGCCGGAGACGCTGACGACGCTGCCCGGGACTGCCGAAGTCGGCGCGAAACCGGAGATCGTGAATGGTGGCGTGCTTGGCGCCGGCGCACTGCTCGCTTGCGCGGCCGAGGTCGGCGCGGCACTGTCGCCGCCGCCGCAGGCACCGACCAGCGCGCTTGCGCAGAGGACGGCAAGGATCGCCGCGCGCCGGACAAGGCGCAGTTCGGCGGTGCGTCCCGCCGCAGGATTCAGGGCTTGCATGTCACCGGGAAAAGAAGTTCCTGCGGAATGCTGCCCCTCGACCGCGCAGGTGCATATCCCGTCCCGGCTCATCCGGACACCGTACGCAGGTTTCGAGAATCCAGCCGAATGGACGATCGGCCGATTGCGGCTCAGCGCAGCAGGAGCCAGGCGGCCACGATGGCCCAGACCGCGAGAGTGCCGAGCAGGTTGCCCAAGGCGTTGTTCTGGCGAAAGAGCGTCCAGTTCCAGTAGGCGACCGGCTGACCGGGAAGCGGCGCACCCGGCAGAAAGCGGCGGACGCGGGCGCAGTACTCCTCGTAACGCGCGCCGAAGATCGGCCGCAGATGCGCCTCCTCGCGCTCGACGCGGGTGTCCATGTAGAACCAGTAGCCGACCGTGTAGAGCACGAGGAGCCACCACTGGCCCAGCAGCATCAGGAACCCGAGCAGGATGAAGTAGCGCCCGAGGTACATGGGGTTGCGCACCAGCGCATAGGGGCCACGGATCGCCAGGTCGGAGTTCTTGTCGAGCGAGGCAAAGCTCCAGAGCTGGATGAATTCGCCGACCATGGAGACCACGAATCCGGCCACCAGCCAGTCCCGGCGCAGAAACGGAAACGCCGCGACGATGGCAACGATGGCGAGCGGTACGCGCAGCCGCACATAGGTGCGACGGACGCCGGGATGATTGAAGAACGATCGGATCGAGGTCAGCATGGGATCAACGGGCCGCATCGGTCGGGCGCGTCTTGCGAGCCCCAGCATACCCGCGCAGCACCCAGTAGCGCCGCCAGCGGGTCATGCGCTCATTCAATTCCATGCGCTCGGGTCCCATCGAGTCCGGGTCGCGCTGCAGCCACTTCTTGTACACGCCCGTCAGATCGACATTTTCGAGGAACCGCCGCCACGCTGCCGGCATCCAGCGCGTCGACAGCGACGACTGGAAGTCGATCAGTGCCGGCGATCCGTCCGGCTGCATCAGCACGTTGCCGGTGCCGCGTGTGTCCAGGTGCACGATGCCGCGTGCGTGTATGGCCTTCATCAGCGCCTCGAGCGCCATGAAGTACCGGGGTGTCTGACGGTCCGGGTCGACCTTGCCGAGCGTTTCACCCTCGATATAGCCGAAGGCGATCGCGTGCGCGTCGAGCCGGAACGGATCCGGCGGAACGCCGGCAATGCCGTACAGGCGCTTCAATGTAGACAGCTCGCGCCGCACGAACAGCCGCCCGATCGTGTTGCGTACCCACCACGCGCGCGCGGCGAAGTCCTTCACCACCCAGTTACGTCCGGCGACGCTGACCCGCACCACGCGGGCATTGGCCCAGCGCCCGTCCCGCAACAGGGTGACACGGGCCTGGCTGAGCGTAGTGCGGTCGAAGCGCAATGGGGACAAGTTGGATGACGTGCGGCCCGACGACCGCAAAAGCGGGAAATTATCCCATTCGAGCCATGACAAACCGGCCGGCGCGGGCGACCACACGCCACTCCGGCAGGCCGAACGGTAGTCCAAAAGGCTGGTCCGGCGGGAGGAGCCCGCATAAGATCCCGACCCATGAATCTGCTCATTCTCGGCGGCGGAGTGTTTCTGGGCCAGGCATTGCTCAGCTCGGCACTCGAAAACGGCCACACGGTCACGGTATTCAACCGGGGCCAGTCGCGCCAGTGGTGGCCGCCCGGCGTCAAGTGGATCGTCGGCGACCGGAAAGAAGACCTGCACCTGCTGATGAAGGGGCAGTGGGACGCCGTCATCGACACCTGCGGATACCGACCCCAGGACGTCGAACTGAGCTGCGCCGCGCTGTTCGACAGTTGCGAGCGCTACGTCTACATCTCAAGCGTCTCGGCCTACGCCTCCTTCGCCAAGCCTCCGATCCGCGAAACCGACCGCCTGGCCTCCATCGTCGGCCACGCCACCGACAAGGTCACCGGCGTCAACTACGGACCGCTGAAGGCCGAGTGCGAACGTACCGTTGCGCGTGTGTTCGGCGCGCGCTCAATCCTGATCCGTCCCGGCCTGATCGTCGGCCCGAACGATCCGACCGGCCGCTTCTCCTACTGGCCGTGGCGGATCGCCGCGGGCGGCCGCGTGCTGGCGCCCGGCCACCCGGAGCGGCCGATCCAGTTCATCGATGCGCGCGACCTCGCGGCGTGGATCCTGCATCTGGTGGCATTGCGCGCCAGCGGCGCATTCAATGCCACCGGCCCGAACGACGGAGCCACCTTTGGCGAATTGCTCGATACCTGCCGCTGGATCTGCGGCGAGGAGGTCGAAGTCGAGTGGGCCGATGACAAGTTCCTCGAGCGCGAGGGTGTGCAGCCCTGGACCGAGTTGCCGCTCTGGATTCCGTCCCACGACGCTTCGATGCGCGGCTTCCACCTCGTCGACACAAAGCGCGCGAAGGCAAGCCGGCTCAGCACACGGCCGCTCGCGGTGACGCTGAACGACATCCTTGAGGCGGGCATCCCAGTGGCCTCCGACAAACGCCGCGCTGGCAAGCTCACGCGCCAGCGCGAGCGTGACCTGCTTGCCGTGTGGCTTTCGTACCGCCAGGGCATGGCCGTCGCCTGAGTCCTCGCTTGAGTGACGCGAACCGCGGGTCGCGCCTGCGGGCCGAGCCCCAGATAGGCGATAATCGCGCAGTTCCGCTTTTCATTCCGTCATGGACATTGCTGCTGCCGATCCCCGGATCGACGCCTCGCTGCGTTTTCTGAGTCTGCTCGTGTCCGGCGCCATCGTCCTGGCGCTGCTGTGGTACCTCTTGGTGTTGATCGAACCCTGGATCGATCTCGAGCGCTGGCAGGGCGCCACGCCGATCATCGAGCTTGATCCGCTGTCGACGATGGCACCGCAGCGGGATGACGCTGACGCGGAAGTCGGCCCACCCGCCTCCGCCGCACTCCGGAGAGGTCCGTTCGTTAGCGCGCCGGTGCAGCTGATCGCGCCTGCCTTCACGGTGTTCCGTTGTGAGCGCAAGGGGCGCGTCACCTACTCCGATCAGCCCTGCGATGCTGGCGGCATGCGTGTACTGCGACTGCCGCGCAGCTGACCCTGTCCGTTACAACTTGAAACCACTCGCGGTCGGCGCCTGATCGGCGCGCCACGTTGGATCTCCTGTCACACCCGGAGATCCAACGATGAAAAAGCGCCTGTTCGTTGCCGCACTCGCCGTCGCAGCCCTCGCTCCGCTGGGCGCAGCCCGCGCGAGCGGCGGAGTGGTCGTAAGCGTCAGCACGCCTGAATTCGGATTCCGCATCGGCGCGCCGATTTTCGGCCCACCGGTGTATGCGCCCGTTTACGCGCCGCCGCCGGTGGTCGTGGCTCCACCCGTCATCGTGCCGGCTCCGGTCTACGCCCCACCCGTGGTCATGGTCCCGCCGCCGCGCGTGATCCTCCCGGCACCGATCGTTGTCGCACCGCGCCCGGTGATCTATGCGCCCGCTTATGCACCCGTTTATGCGCCCCGCGCCCGTGTGATCCACCCGCGCGGAGAGCCCCGGCCCTATTACGGCGCACCCATGCAGCAGGTCGGCTACTGGGGCCCGCCAGGACACGCCAAGCACGCTAAGGGCAAACGCTACGAGTAAGCCGGACCCGTCAAGGTCCGGCTATGCTTGCCCCGCATTCACAGGCGGGGGCCGTTATGCGCATTGAAGGACAGAGCTCGAACGTCGAGGATCGCCGTGGCATGTCGAGAGGCGGCCGCGGCATCGTCGGCGGTGGAATCGGGATGATCATCCTGGTCATTGTGGGGATGCTTTTCGGCATCGACCCGCGCGTCATCCTGGGACTCGCAGGTACCGTCCAGACCGTGCAGCAGCAGGTTGCGCCGCCGAAGGTGGAAGGCGCCAAGGGACCGCTCAGCGACGACATGGGGCGCTTCGTCGCAGGCGTGCTCGCCGACACGGAGAAGACCTGGGGCACGCTCTTCCAGCAGCTCGGTCGCCAGTATCAGGACCCGACGCTGGTGCTCTTCACCGGCGCCACACCCACCGCGTGCGGAACAGGCCAGGCGGCAATGGGCCCGTTTTACTGTCCGCTCGACCAGAAGGTCTACATCGACCTCGCGTTCTATCAGCAGCTGCGCGATCGCTTCAAGGCACCGGGCGACTTCGCGCAGGCCTACGTGATCGCGCATGAGATCGGCCATCATGTGCAGAACCAGCTCGGGATCATGCAGAAGATGGACGGCTTCAGGCAGCGCATGAGCGAGACTCAATACAACGCGCTTTCGGTGCGGCTCGAACTGCAGGCGGACTGCTTCGCCGGCGTGTGGGCGCATCACGCACAGAACCGCAACCTGCTCGAGGCCGGCGACGTCGAAGAGGCCATGCGCGCGGCCGCGGCGATCGGCGATGACACGATCCAGCGGCGCACGCAGGGACGGATCGTGCCCGACAGCTTCACGCACGGAACCTCGGAGCAGCGCATGCGCTGGTTCATGACCGGCATGAAGAGCGGGCAGATCTCAGCCTGCAATACGTTCGAGGGCAACCAGATCTAGGTGGCACGGAGCGGCAGTCCTGCCCGCAGTCGGATGCAGCCGAAGCGGCGGTCGGCCGCGCGAACGCAAGGCTGTCGCTCCTATTTGCATCCGGTGCTGAAAGGCCGCCGGTCCGCATGACGCTGCGTGACCTGGCGGCGCTCGCGGCCCTGTCGATCGGGATCGTCGGCGCCGCGTCGGCCTGGCTCGATCGGCCTGCCACCGTCCGTGTTGCGCCCGGCCGGAGCGACGCCGGCGCCTTCATCGTTCGCACGCTCGTTGCCGCCGCGCCGATCACGACCGTTGATGGCAGTACCCTGCTGCCGGTCGCCGATTTCGAAGCTCGCGGGCGGGTGCTCAATGTGGAGCGCTTCAAGCCCTACCAGTCGCTCGCCAACTGGGTGCCCGGTCTGCGTCCGTCGACACACGACATCGGCCTGGGCTTCGGCCCGATGAGCGACTCAGCCAATGTCGATCGATTCCGCTTCTCCCACGAGGGCGCCAGCAACGGCCTGCGCGCCCTGTTCGCGCGCCCGCGCGATACGATGACCCAGCAGGAATTCGAGCAGCTGGCCCCCTACATCACCAACGTGCACGTCATTCCGGCGACGACCGCCGTCTACGACAAGTTGCGCCGCGTGCGCATCGGCGAGCTGCTGACGCTGCGCGGCAAGTTGGTGAATATCCGCGACAGCGAGGGCCGTGTGGCATCGACTTCGCTGACGGCGGGTGACCGCGATTGCGAGATCCTGTGGCTGGAGGAACTCCAGCGCGCCAATTTGTAGAGGAACTTCGATGACTCTGTTCGAGTGGCTGGCGGCCGTATGCGTGGAACTCGGCTGGAGCGTGATGCGCTCGCACGAAATGCTCGATGAGACGCGCTGGTCCGATTTGTACGAGCAGGGCGTGAGTCCGGCGGCAGCAGCGCGCCGCGCACGCGATGAGGGCTGGCTCGGCGACTAGGAGCGGTCGGGCAACTTCACGCGAAACACGCTGCCTCCGCCGGCGCGCGGCAGGCAATGCACGTGCCCGCCGTGCTGAAGTGCGATCTGGCGCACCAGCGAGAGGCCGAGTCCCACTCCGCCGCTCGACTCGCTGGCGCCGCGGGCACGATAAAACGGCTCGAAAACGCGCTCGCGTTCGCTCTCGTCGATGCCGGGCCCGCGATCGAGCACGTCGAGTTCGATCGCGCCCGGCACGCTGCGGAGTTCGACTTCGACCCGCCCGCCACCGTAACGCAGTGCGTTTTCGATCAGGTTGCGCACCAGCCGCTGCAGCAGGCGCACGTTGCCGCGAACCTGCGCCGGCACGGCCTGCAGACTGGCCCCGAGGCGAGCGCATTCCTCGGCCACGAGCGCGGTGAGGTCCACCGGCTCCAGTTCCGGTGTCGCGCCGCCTTCGAGCCGGCTGGCGAGCAGGATCTCGTCGATCAACTGGTCGAGCTCAGCGATGTCGCGCGCCAGCTCGTCGCGTCGCGCTGCCGACGGGTCGGTGGACAGCAGTTCCACCCCGAGCCGAATGCGTGCCAGCGGCGACCTCAATTCGTGCGACGCGTTGGCCAGCAGTGATTTGTGTGCGCCGACCAGCTGTTCGATGCGCGCTGCCGCCTCGTTGAAGACGGACGCCAGTTGGGCAACTTCGTCGCGGCCTTCCACGGGCAGGCGCGTGGCGAGGTTGCCGGCGCCCCAATCTGTCACGCCGGCCTGCAGGCGTTCGAGCCGGCGCGTCAGGCGGCGCACCACCGGGAACGCGCCGACGCCGACACCGAGGGCGATCAGCGCGAACGTCAGCACTGGCCCCGGAGGCGGCGGAGTACGGCCCGGCCGCAGCATCAGCAACGTGCGCCCATCCGGCAGGACCATGGCCAGCGACGGCCCGCGTGTCGTCATCACGTGGTGCTCGGGCTCCCCGTCGCGCCGCGGCAGGGCGACCAGATCGTCGCGCGTTGCCGCGATGCGGATCCCGTCGGCGCCATAGAGCGCGAAGTCGGCTCCGAGACGTCGTTGCCAGCGTTCGAGCGCCGACTGCAACTCGGCTGGCGGCGCCTGTGGCGGCGGGAGCACTTCGCTCGCCAGTTCGGCGAACCCGGTGACATTGGGCGGGTGGGGACGTTCGCCGATCAGTCTCCACGCGGCGGTTGCCAGCAGTGCGAACAGCACGACCGTCGCCAGGATCGCCAGCCAGATCTTCCAGTACAACCGATGCCGTCCGAGGCCGGGCGTGCTTCTCACTGGACCGCCTCCGCGCAATGCGCTGCAGGAAGTGCGCCTCGGAGCGACCGTGCGCGGGTCACTCGACCGTCCTCCGCGCTGCGCGCTGCGGGATGAGCGCTTCGGAGCGGCCGG
>DAOMFI010000003.1:15092-35174 GCA_035429725.1 Burkholderiaceae bacterium
CACTCGACCGTCCTCCGCGCTGCGCGCTGCGGGATGAGCGCTTCGGAGCGGCCGGACGCGCTCATGCAACGTCCTGCGACCGCGCAAACACATAGCCCGCGCCACGAACCGTGACAATGCGCGTCGGATGGCGCGGATCGTCTTCGATGGCGGCGCGGATGCGCGCAATGTGCACGTCGATCGAGCGGTCGAAGGCTTCGAGCGCTTCGCCGCGGACGAGGTCCATCAGTTGTTCACGCGTCAGAACCCGTCCTGCGCGCTCGGCGAGCGCAACCAGCAATTCGAATTGATGAGAAGTCAGCGGCCGCGCCTGGCCGTCGATGCGCACGAGGCGTGCATCGCGATCGATCTCGAGGCGACCGAAGCGCAGGGTCGAGTCCGCCGACCCGCTGCCGGCACGCCGCAGTAAGGCCTTGATGCGCGCCTGGAGTTCGCGCGGCTCGAACGGCTTCGGCAGGTAGTCGTCGGCGCCGATCTCGAGTCCGATCACTCGGTCGATCGGATCACCCTTCGCGGTCAGCATCAGGATCGGGATGCCGACGCCATCGGCGCGCAGCCGGCGGCACACGTCCAGCCCGTCACCGTCGGGCAGCATCAGGTCGAGGATCAGCAGTTCGGCTGGCCGCGCGCGCAAGGCCGCGACGCCGTTTGTAATGCTGCCCGCGACTTCGACGTCGAAGCCCGAGGCCGCGAGATAGTCGCGCACCATCGTCCCCAGCCGTGCGTCGTCATCGATCATCAACAAACGCTGCATGCGGCGACTTTAAGGCAGGAAAGAGGTGCCGCGGCCACCGGTGAATGCCGGTTCGGTGGAGGGGCCGCCGGAATTCTGGGGGGAAGCGGGGCCGCGGCGGGGGACGGTTCGCTTATTTTGGCGGCGGCATCCGGCGCAGCCTGCGCTCCACGAGCTTCGCACGTTGTTCCGGCGTCAGCACTTCCGCGCCTTCGATCATCGCGGTCAGCATGCGGCGTGATGTGCTGTCGCCAAGCTTCATCTGTTCGACCCGAAGCGACTCGAGACGGGCACGGTCGATCTTCGGCGCCGCGAAGAGCTCCAGGGATTCGCGCCGCAGCTTTCTGTGCTGCTCGCGGTTGGCGTCCATGTCGGCCGCGGCGCTGCGGGCGATTGCCGCGATGCGTTCGCGCTGTTCGGCGGTGGCATCGATATCGGCCAGCATGAACGCCACCATCGCATCGATCCGCTTGCTGCGCGTGGCGGGATCCATGGGCCCCATGCCGCCGTGCCATCCGCCGGGGCCATGCGGCCCGAAGCCCATCGGAGCCGCGTAGGCATCACGCTGCATCGATGCGGCGCCGATGGCCGCCGCACCAACGGCCGCGAAGCCCGCCAGCGCGCGACGCCGACTGGCAAGCGGCGCCACAGACTGGCCGGGGACATGTGATTCAATCGAACGGGTCTCTTTCATGCTGCGCTCCCTGCGTATCGCTCCTGGTACGGAACGAACGTTACCGGCGCTGCATTGCTGCCGTTCAATCAGCTTGTAAAGATATGTAAGCGCGCCGGCCCGGCTGCAGGCGCCGACTACTTCAGCGTTGCGAGGTAATCGACCAGCACCGCGAGTTCCGCCGCGTCGGCGGCACGCGCCTTCACGCGCACGACTGACGGCGGCAGTCGACTCAGTGCCTCCCCGGTACCCAGGGCCCAGTCACGGATCGCAGCCGCATCGCGGCGAGCCCCGATTCCATCGAGAGGACGGGTCGGATTGCCGAGGTTGCCGATGGCGTGGCAGTTCGCACAGCCGAGTTCCGCGAAGGCGCGGCGTCCCGCCGCGACGCGCGCGTCCGCGACCATCGTCGAGCCTGCCACGGGGACCGAGCCGATCGGCGCATTGCGCAGCCAGGCGAACACCGCGGAAAGCGCTACGACCATTATCGCGGTAGCGGCCGCAAGCCAGCGTGCACGAACCTCACGGCGCATCGGTCAAACCCAGTCGAAGATCTCGGAATGGACCCGCTCGGCCGGCACGCCGAGGTGCGCCAGCGCGATTTCGGCCACATGCGTCATCGGCGTGGGTCCACAGATGAAGTACTCAAGCCGTGCACGCGTCGCGGGCAGATGCCGTGCACAGAGTTCCTCGGTGATCAATCCCTGTTCCCCCTGCCAGTCGGCGGGCGGTTCCTGCAGGATATGGATCAGGCGCAACGGCAGCACCTGCACCAGATGCTCGAGTTCCTCGCGAAAAGCCACGCGATCCCACGCCCGGTTGCCATAGAACATCCACAATGGGCGCCGTTCGCCTCGGTCCGCGAGAGTGCGCAGCATCGACAACGCCGGCGCAATGCCGATGCCACCCACAATGAAGACATAGCCTTCCGCATCGGGCCGCAGATCGACCCCGAACGTGCCATAGGGCGCATCGACCCACGCAATCTCGCCCTTGCGGACGGTGCCGATGGTCGATGTGAAATCCCCGAGTGCCTTGATCGACAGTTCGATCCGGTCGCTGCGCGCCGCGCTGCTGGCGATGGAAAACGGGTGCTCGCGCATCGCATAGGGCGAAGCGCGCAACGTGAGCCAGGCGAACTGCCCGGGCGCGAACTGCAGGCCCCTGTGATCGTCCGGTTCGAGCGTCAGCGTATGGACCTGTCCGCGCTCCGGCCGGACATCGACTACGCGCCACGGGCGCCGCGCCAGCCGCCACGGGCGCACCAGCCGCACGTAGCCGATGACGCCGAGCCAGAAGGCACCGTACAAGGCCCACAGCCCCTGCTTCCAGCCACCCGCGAGGTAATTCGCCGCGCCGAGCAGATGCCAGATCGCCAGTGCAAAGGCGATCGTCGAGAGCGCCGCATGCACGCGCCGCCAGAGGTCGTACTCGAAACCCAGCCACTTTCGCAGCAACGACGACACGACGAGCAGGACGAAGAGCCCCAGCGCAACCCGGCCCGCCGTCATGTGGACCGCGGCCTCGCGAGGGTCCACCGGTCCCAGCGCGAGCGGGCTGTTCACGCGGAGGAGCGCGTAGTGCGCCAGCACGATTGCCAGCGCCGCAATCGCGAGATAGCGGTGGAAGTAGTAGACGATGTCGATGCCGAAGGGCGCCGTGGCGCGCTTGAAGCGGGCGGTCAATACGAACTGCACGCCCAGCATCGCCATCCCGGCGTAGCCGAGCGCCATCGCGAAGTCCCATACGAAGCCGCGCCCTGGCAGCACTGCCCCGGGCAGCAACGCGAACAGCGGTGCGGTCACGGCAAGCAGGTAGATCCCAAGCCACAGCAGGGCGTCGCGCGCCGTCTTTGACGTGGCCTGCGCGTGTTCCTGCCGGGATGGGTCCTTGCCGTCCATCGCGCTGCCTCAGTGGTGTCCCATCAGGACAGGACTCCTGCACGGCCGGTCGCAACGACGAGCGGCTGCGCGCACTGCCCTATGGCGCGCCACGCACCGCCAATGAGCCGCAATTCGCGCCCTTGTTCGACCCACGTCATCGCCAGGCGGCTCCCGCCCCCTATTCTCATTGCTTGCCCGTCGTGCCGTCCCGATGCCGCCGACTTCCACCCCTCCATCACGGCCGCCTCTCGCGTGGCACGCGCTGCCAATCGAACAGGTCTGGACGCGGCTGGAGAGCACGCCGCGCGGCCTGACCGAAAGCGATGCCGCCGCCCGCCTGCTGCGCGATGGCCCCAATCTTCTGCCCGAAGCCGCGCGCGTCAGTGCAGTGGCAATGTTCGCACGGCAGTTTGCAGACTTCATGATCGGCGTCCTGATCGTGGCCGCCATCGTCGCGGCCGCCATCGGGGAGCCGGTCGAAGCCGCCGCAATCCTTGCGATCGTCGTGCTCAATGCGATCCTCGGCTTCGTCCAGGAGTGGCGCGCCGAACAGGCCATGGCCGCCCTGCGCGCCCTGTCCGCCCCACGGGCCCACGTGATTCGCGCCGGCGCACGACGCGAAGTTCCCGCCTCTGACCTGGTGGCGGGTGACCTGGTCTGGCTGGAACCCGGCCTACGCATCCCGGCCGATCTGCGGCTGGTCGAGGGTGCGGCACTGCGTCTCGAGGAAGCGGCCCTGACCGGCGAATCCGTGCCGGCCGATAAGGATCCGCGTGCACAACTCTCAGACGACACCACACTCGCGGACCGCCGCACGATGGCGTATTCCGGCACGATGGTGACCGCAGGTCGCGGCACCGGCATTGTCGTGGCGACCGGCGCGCGCACGGAACTCGGCCACATCGCACGCCTGGTCGAATCTGCGGGCGAGCAGCGTACGCCGCTGCAGGATCGCCTGACCCGCTTCGGCCGACGGCTCGCGCTCATCGTGCTCGCGATCTGCGCGGTGATCTTTGCCAGCGGCGTTGCGCGCGGTGAGCCCGCTGCCCTGATGTTCCTGACCGCCATCAGTCTGGCCGTCGCGGCGATCCCCGAAGCCCTGCCGGCCGTCGTTTCGATCGCGCTCGCGTTCGGCGCGCGCCGGATGTCGCATGAGCGGGCGCTCGTCCGCCGCCTGCCCTGCGTCGAGTCGCTCGGATCGGTGACGGTGATCTGCAGCGACAAGACCGGCACGCTGACCGAAAACCGCCTGCACGTCGAACGCATCGAACTCGTGCGGGAGTCCGGCCGTGAGCACGCGCTGCAGGTCCTGGCACTCAACAGCGATGCCTCACGCAGCGCCGAGGGCCGCTGGATCGGCGATCCGACGGAAACCGCGCTGGTCGAAGCCGCGGAACAGGCCGGACTGGACGTCGATGCCGTGCGTGCGGCCCGGCCCCGGCTCGCCGAGCGGCCCTTTGACTCGATCACCAAGCGCATGGCGACACTGCACGGCGCCGACGATGGCACGGCGGTACTGACGGTCAAGGGGGCACCGGAGGCGGTGCTGCCCTGTTGCACCAACATCGACCCGCAGCAGTGGCACGCACGCGCGGAAGCACTGGCCGCTGAAGGCCAGCGTGTGCTCGCGCTGGCCGCGCGTGCCGCACGCAGGAACGAATCGATAGAAGAGTTCGATCGCGACCTCGAACTGCTCGCGCTGATCGGGCTCATCGACCCGGCGCGACCCGAGGCGCGGACCGCCGTCTCGGAGTGCATGGGCGCGGGCATCGTCCCGGTGATGATCACCGGCGATCATCCCGCCACCGCGCTCGCAATCGCGCGTTCGCTCGGCATGGTCGAGCCAACCGCGCAGGCGATGACCGGCCCGGAACTCGCGCGCATCGAAATTGGAGCGTTGCCGGAGCGCGTCCACCATGTGCAGGTCTACGCACGCGTCGATCCCGCGCAGAAGATCCGCATCGTCGAGGCGCTGCAGTCGCGCGGCGAGTGCGTGGCGATGACGGGCGACGGCGTCAACGACGCACCGGCGCTGCGACGTGCCGACATTGGCGTATCGATGGGCCGCGGCGGAACCGACGTCGCGCGCGAGGCCTCGGATCTGGTGCTGCTGGACGACAACTTTGCGACGATCGTCGCAGCGGTGCGGGAGGGCCGCCGCATCTACGACAACATCCGCAAGTTCGTGCGCTTCGTCATGGCCGGTAACGCCGGCGAGATCTGGACCATTTTCCTCGCCCCGTTCCTCGGGCTGCCCATTCCGCTGACGCCGATCCAGATCCTGTGGGTGAACTTCGTCACGGACGGCCTGCCGGGCCTGGCACTGGCCAGCGAGCCCGCCGAGCCCGACGTCATGCGCCGTCCGCCGCGGCCGCGCAACGAGTCGATCTTTGCGCACGGCGTCTGGCAGCACATCGTCTGGGCCGGACTGCTGATCGGCGGCGTCAGCCTTTACGCCTGCTACTGGGCGCTTGCCCATGACGAGCACGCACAGACGATGACTTTCACGGTCCTGACCTTTGCGCAGCTGGCGCACGTCATGGCCATTCGCTCGGAGCGCGAAAGCCTGTTCACCATCGGCGTCGCGAGCAACCGCCTGCTGCTGCTGGCCGTGGCGATAAGCGTCGCGCTGCACCTGCTGCTCATCTACGTGCCGGCGCTGCAGGCGGTGTTCGGAACAGAAGCCTTGTCTGCACCCGCCTTCGCCATCGCCTGCGGGCTGGCAGCGCTGGTGTTCGTGGGAGTCGAGATTGAGAAGTGGGCGATCCGCCACGGCTGGCTGTATCGGGTTCGCGGCAGCGCACCGGCCTGACGGGACACACGAAGCGGCCGCGCTTGGCTCCGTGCTTCGGCGCGTATCATCAAACGGTGCGTTGAACCGAATTCAACGTCACTCTCACGTCATGAACGCACCGGTCTCCATTTCCCGTCGCTCCAACCTCGATGCCGCGCTGCTGGCGCGCATGGCGCCGCTGCCGATTGCCTCGTACTTCGACGCCAAATGGTTCGAGCGCGAGATGCTGCTGCTGTTCAATCGCGGCCCGGGCTATGTCGGCAGCCGCATGATGGTGCCGGAGGTCGGCGACACGATGACCCTGCCGTGGACCGACCACGGCAAGGTGCTGGTGCACGGGCCCCGCGGGGTGAACCTGCTGTCGAACACCTGCCGTCACCGCCAGGGCTTGCTGCTCGAAGGCCGCGGGCACCACGAGAACATCGTTTGCCCGTTGCACCGCTGGACCTACGACCTCGAGGGCAAGCTGCTCGGAGCGCCCGACTTCGATGTCACGCCCGAGTGCTCGCTGCCGCGCACTCCCCTGCAGGAGTGGCAGGGGCTGCTGTTCGCCGGGCCGCGCAACCCGGCGGCCGACCTGGCGGACTTCCCGCTCGCGGCCGACTACGACTACTCGAGCCTGGTGTTCGACAAGGTCATCGTCGACGAGTGTCCCTTCAACTGGAAGACCTTCCTCGAGATCTTCCTCGAGCTCTATCACGTCGAAGCCATGCATCCCGGCCTGCAGAAGTGGGTCGACGCCGGCAACTACGAGTGGGGCTTCGGGGACCGCTGGAGCTACCAGATCCTCGGCATCAAGGACGAGCTGAAGTCACAGGTTTCGCCCAACTACCAGCGCTATCGCGACGCCATCCTCGCTTATTCAGGCGGCAAGTTGCCGAAGTACGGCACCGTGTGGTCGATTTTGTATCCGAACGTGATGCTGGAGTGGTATCCGTACTGTCTCGTCGTCAGCACGTTGATTCCGCGCTCGCCCGATCACACGACCAACATCGTCGAGTTCTACTACCCCGAGGAAGTGCAGGCCTTCGAGCGACAGATCGTCGAGTCGCACCAGGCCGCCTATGCCGAGTCCGCTGCCGAGGATGCCGACATCTGCGGCCGCCTGCACCGCGGCCGGCGCGCGCTGTGGCTTGCGGGCGAAGACGATGAAGGTCCGTATCACACGCCGCACGAGGACGGCATGATCCACCTGCACGACTGGATCCGCCGCGAGATGGGGCAGCGGCGCACAACCTAGGGTCCCTTTGCGGGGCACTGCGGCCGCGTTGGCGCGCACCGATCGAATTCGCCGGATCGGCGCGACACCGAACGCGGACGGTGAACGCCGACATCAGAGCGCGGGCGGGACATGCGCGCTGCCGGCGGCGAAGCCGGCAGGATGGTTCTCGAACAGCCCTGAGCGGCTAGGAAGAAATCCAGGTCACGGCGCCGATCATCAGGAACCAGAAGAGCGCGCCCAGCAGCGATGCGTTGACCATGCCGCGCGTGGCGTCATGAATCGCGATCGGCTGTCCGTCCTGTGACTCCTGGTACGACGCTGAGGAACGTGTGGACATCGTCACCCTCGTCCCGTTGGGGAGGAAGCAATGACTCCAGACTGACGCACCGGCGCCGCCTGTGACCGGCTGAAAAGTCGCCTCATTCCGACCCAATTGCCGACCCCGCCGTGCCTCGCCTTGCGCACCGCTCCGGTCAGTGTTCACCCACCTTCACTACAGAGCAGCGTCGGCAAGGAAGCGAGCGCGTTCCAGACGCCGGAGGCTCAGGTCACCGCCGTTCCGAACAGGGCGCCGATGCCCGCGGTGATCGCCATGGCCAGCGCACCCCAGAAGGCAACCCGCCACGCCCCTTTGGCGGCCGAAGCACCGCCCGTACGCGCGGCCACGGCTCCCAGCGCGGCGAGGAACGCCAGTGAGCTGCCGGCGACAGCAAAGGACAGCGCTTCGCGCGGCACGGCAAGGACGACGCCCAGCGGCAGCAGCGCTCCGGCAGTGAAGCTAGCCGCCGAGGCCAGCGCCGCCTGTATCGGTCGCGCGCTCAGAGCTTCGGAGATCCCGAGCTCATCCCGTGCGTGTGCACCCAGCGCATCGTGGGCCATCAGTTGCGTGGCGACTTGATCTGCCAGCGGCGGGGTAAGGCCGCGCTTGACATAGATGCCGGCAAGCTCGCGATGCTCGGCTTCGGCGTCGGCCGCGAGCTCGCTGCGTTCGCGCGCCAGATCAGCCGCTTCCGTATCGGACTGCGACCGGACCGAGACGTACTCGCCGGCCGCCATCGACATGGCGCCTGCGACCAGGCCGGCGACGCCTGCAATCAGGATGTCACTGCGGGGGGCGCTGGCCGCCGCAACGCCAAGCACCAGGCTGGCCGTGGAGACGATCCCGTCGTTGGCTCCGAGTACCGACGCGCGGAGCCAGCCTATGCGATCGGTTCGATGGCGTTCTCGATGACTTCGAGGCATGTGTGACCTGCGGATGCTGGTGGAGTTGGGCGTTGCAATGTGCATCATCGATCAACGCGACCCATTTTGTACGACGACCAATCAAGGAAAGGGCCGCCGCCGCGTCTTGCACGTTCCGCGGGGCCGGCCAGGCGGTGCGGGGCAGGTCGGTGCGATCGGTCAGCAGTACGCTTATGCTTTCTCATCCGGATGAGTCGTGCCGCCTGCAGATTCAGGAACCATGGAAAACGCCACGAACGAACCGACGGCCTTGCCGCCCTTGCCCGATCGCCTTTCGACCGACCCGCGGAGTCCTTATCACGTTGCGACGGTGCTCGAACATGACATCGGCATACGCTTCAATGACAAGGAGCGGCGGGACGTCGAGGAATACTGCATCAGCGAAGGCTGGGTCAAAGTCGCTGCCGGCAAGACGCTGGACCGCAGAGGTCAGCCGTTGCTGATCAAGCTGAAGGGCAAGGTCGAGGCGTTCTATCGTTGAAGGCCGCGCCGCAGCGAGCGGCCCGGCATGATCGAGCGGCCGCGGGGAAGGCGGCGCATTGCCCTGCAGAGATGCGCGTTCAGAACGTCGGGTTCGTGGCGATGCGAGCCTCGCGCGGTGCGTTGAGCCAGGCGGCGAGCGCGGCATCCATGCTGCCCGCGTGCAGTTCGAACCACTCGAACACGGCTTCCGGCAGCCGTTCAGCAGGCTCCTTCTCTCCGAGCGCATAACGCCTGCGCACCTCGGCGACGACTTCCAGCACCGACGCGTGCTCGCGCGCGTGACATCCGCCAGGCGGGAAGGCGCTTTCCGACATCAGCAACTCTTCGTGCTGGAAGTGCCTTTCCAGGTGCTCGTGCAGCGCAGCCAGCGCCGGGCCCGCATCCTCTCCGCGTGCAATGGCATCGGCGAGGTCGTTCAGGGCAGACTCGCATTCCTCGTGCAAGGCGTCGATCGTCGGAACGCCGACGGCGAAGCGATGGTTCGTCGCTGCTTCGCTCACATCGCTTCGCCGCGCAGGAAAGCCGCCAGTTCCGCGTCCTCGGACGAGGCGTGGATCGCGAACCAGTTCATCAAGTCGGCGGAGTAACGTCGCACGGATTCGACATCGCCCGCATCGAACCGGCGGCGTGCCTCGGAGACCGAATCCAGCAGATGCTCGTGGGCGCGCTTGTGGCGCGCATAGTGTGCGTAGCTTTCCTGCAGCATGAACTGCTCTTCGGTATCGCAGTGGCGCAGCAGATGCTCGTGCAGCGCCAGCAGATGCGCACCGTAGTCCGCCTCCGCCGGGTCGTTGAGCGCCTCCAGAATCGACTCGAACTCCCGGTGCAGGTCGTCGATCGGCTTGAAACCGACCAGGATCGGCTTGTGGGTGACGACGGCTGCACTCATGACCTGCCCCTTGGCAACAATGGACCTCCAGAGAAGCTACGGGCTCGCGCGCCGCGCCGGTTGACGCAACGCAAGCGCCGGCTCCGCGAACGTGGTCGGGCCACCAGTAAAAAGGCCCGGCACATGTCGATGTGTCGGGCCTCGCGGCGACGGATCGCCGTGGGTGGCGGACGTATCCGCCGGAAACCGTTCTACCGGTACACCATGACCGGAATTGACGAATGAGTCAAGACTTTTTGTGTTTCACTGCCCAGCAACACGGCGCTCAGCCCCTTGCGCCCGTGGGATGCCATGAAAATGACGTCGCAGCCGGTTGATCTGGCGGTGTCGATGATGGCCTCGTACGGCGAGAAGGACTTCACCGTCACGGTTTCTACCGGGATCCCGGCGCGGGCAGCGGCGTCGGCGACCTTGCCCAGCCGTTCGGCCGCCGCCTTGAGCATGCGCTGCTCGTAGTCATCAAGGGTTTCCGGCCGGTACTCGGACAGATTGGAATATGAATACGGCTCGATGACCGTGACGCCGACGACGCTCGCGCCGAGCGCCTTGGCGAATTCGAGTCCACCTTCGATGGCCTTGCCCGACAATTCGGTTCCGTCGGTCGGCAGCAGGATCTTCTTGAACATTTCAGACAGAACTCCTTGCTTCAAAGACTAGGCGCGGACGCGCTCGGCTCGTTGACAGGAGTCAAGCGCCTCGGTCGCCGCGTGCCACCAATTGGTTAAGCGCGACCGCAGCCGCCACCAGGCCCATCGTGGCGGTCACGGTAACGCTCGAACCGTAACCTGCGCACGACAATCCAGTGACAAGCTCGCCATTGTGCGCCACGCAATCGGCGCTCGGCAGCCGCACCGGCTCGTCCGAATAGATCGCGATCACGCCAAACGCGATGCGCCGCGCGCCTTCGTCGCGCGGAAACCCATGGTCGCGTCGCAGCCTCTGCCTGACTTTGGCAAGCAGGGGATCGCCGGCGATGGTCCCCAGATCGCCTTGCCGGATGCGCGTCGGATCGACCCGCCCGCCCGCCGCGCCGCAGGTGACGACCGGTATGCCGGCCCGCCGTGCATGGGCGATCAAAGCCGCCTTCGCATTGACGTTGTCGATGCAGTCCAGCACCTGGTCGTAGCCCCCGATCAGCTGCCCGACGTTGTCGGCCGTGACGAAGTCGTCGATCGGACGAACATCGCACGCCGGATTGATGGCAGTGATGCGTGCGGCCATGGCCTCCACTTTCGACTGCCCATAGCTGTCACCCAGCGCGTGAATCTGGCGGTTGGTGTTCGACTCCGCGATATGGTCCAGGTCGATCAGCGTGATGCGCCCGACAGCGGAGCGCGCGAGCGCCTCCGCAGCCCAGGAGCCGACACCGCCGATCCCGACGACAGCCACGTGAGCCGCGCGCAGGCGCTCGGCACCGGCCTCGCCGTACAGACGTGCGACGCCACCGAAACGGCGCTCGAGGTCGGCGGAGGCGAGTACGTCGGACTCGGACACGGACCGCGTCGCCCTAGTGACCTGGAAACGGCAATGCGGCAGTGAAAGCGACGCGCACGCGCGCCGAGCGCACGCAGCGAGCCTCGCCGAACGGCCGGTAACTGTGCGCCAGGCGAGCGAGAAGTCGATCCGCCGCGCCGACGTGCAAGGCACTTCCGACTCGGCTGTTGCAGATCATCAGCTGCCCCGCACCGTCTGCACGATCTTCGCCACGTCGAGGTTGCGCGCGCGCTGCTGGATCTGCGGTACATACTCAGCCTGCAGCGCCTTGCCCTGCGCGAGCATTTCGGAGAACGAGCGCTGGATCAGCTCCGCCGACATCACGCGACCCCCTGCGTAGTAGCGGCGCGCGACCTGACCGATCGCATAGGTGGTCGCGAACGAGAACATCGCCCCGGTCGCGCCACTCGCCAACGAACCGGCGAGCCCACCGGCGACTCTGCCGAAGAGCCCACCCAGGAGTTTGCGCCCGACCTGCTCCAGGTACTGACCCGTCAATCCGACTCCGAGCGTAGCCAGCAGGTCGCGGATCTGGCTCTTGTCCGCCTCGTATCCATGCGCACGCCCGATCTTGTAGACGAGCTTCATTTGCAGCGGAATGATGGCCATCGTCGCGATCGACTGCGGCAGCAGTTCCAGCGCGCCGTTCAGGATGGACGCCTGCAGGATCATCTTGTCCAGCTCCGCGTCCGCGGTCGGTACGGCCGCCACGACGGGACCGGCCTCAGGGCCGGCGGCCGGCAGCGGCATCGTCGCGAGCTCATCGGCATCGACCGCGGCGCCGACGATCGTCGGCTGATCGAGGCCCAGGCGCCGGCCGAGATCCGCCAGAAAGCGCGTTTCGGACTCGTTGCGCAGGCCGTCGGCGTCGCACACGCCGACCGCGAGTTCGTAGGCCAGGCGACGCAGTTCCGGTGACTTCACGGCCGCCACGGCGGTCTCCACCGAGGCTCGCTTCAGCAGGACATCCTGCACCAGCGCCGCCATGTTCAGCGACGATCCCAGGGCTTCGCCGACCCGCCGCAGTTCGGCGCGCTCCTGATCTTCGTTGCGACCGTCGGCGAATGCGGCGAGCAACGCGATCGTCATGACCGCCTGCTGCTGTTCCGTATCCATCGGCTCCACAAAATGCTCCTTTGCATGCTTCAGCGGCAAGCTTACGCGCACGGGACCGGCGCACGCTGACCGCGGAGCGCAATTGGCGGCGACGATCGCCAGTTCAATGCGAGCAAACCCTGTCTCGCGGCGCCGCGCCCGCAGGACTCTTGCCCACCATCACGCCGCGCACGTTGCAGTGGCTTAGACTGATTTTGTAGGCGATCCGCCCTGGCTTGTGGGAGAAGGCTATGAAGATTCTGCTTCCCGTCGATGGCAGCGAGTACAGCCGCGCCGCCGTGGAGTTCGTGGCGTCGCGCACGACGCTGATCGGGACCGAGCCGCAGGTCGACGTCATCAACGTGCAGTTGCCCGTGCCGCCGCGCGCGGCACGCGTGGTCGGCAAGGCCGCGCTGAGCGAGTACTACGTCGACGAGTCCGACAAAGCCCTGAAGCCGGCGCTCAAGCGCCTTGCCAAGGCCGGCATGCCGGCGACAGCGCGCTATCTGGTGGGCCATCCCGGTGAGGAGATCAGTGCCGCCGCGGTCCGCGACAAGGTCGATCTGATCGTCATGGGGTCGCATGGCCGCTCGGCGCTGCAGGGCCTGCTTTTCGGCTCGGTCACCAACAACGTGCTCGCGCGGACCAAAGTGCCCATGCTGGTGCTGCGCCACCGCGAAACGCCGACGATCGATTCATTGAAGGTCGGCATCGCCGTGGACGGCAGCAAATTCGGCCGTGAGGCCGTGAAGTACGTGCTGCGCCATCTGGCGCTCTTCGGCGCGACACCGCAGATCACGCTGCTTCACGTCGTCAGCGACTTTGCGGGCGCGGTCATGCCCGACATGGGCGGCATCGCGCTGCCGGCGTTCTCGCCCGACGAGGTCCGTGCGATGCAGAAGAAGGCGTTCGAGGCTGCCGTTGCGCCCGCCCGCAAGCTGCTCGCCAAGGGCAACGTCACGCCGACGGAGGTCTGTCTCGTCGGCAATGCCGGCGATGAGCTGTCGGTGTATGCAAAGAAGAAGAAGCTCGATGTTCTGGTCATGGGCTCCCACGGCTACGGGGCCTTCAAGACCGCGGTCCTCGGCTCGGTTGCTACGCGCGTGATGGCGCACGCGACGGTGCCGCTGCTGCTGGTCCGGCACGCGTGAAGCACGCAGGACCGCTGTCTGGCGCTGTCGCAGCGCGCCTGCGGAAGTGGGTCGGCGCGCTGCTGGCGCTGGCGGCTTTGTCCGCGGGTTCGGCCCTCGCCGACACGCCACGTTCGATCAGGATCCTTGTCGGATTTCCGCCCGGCGGCGGTACCGATGCCATCGCCCGCCTGCTCTCCGACCGTCTGAAAGACGAACTCGGTGTTCCAGTGATCGTGGAGAACCGTCCCGGCGCGGGAGGACAGCTCGCCGCACAGGCGTTGAAGGCCGCCGCGCCCGACGGCACGACGTACTTCATCTCGCACGACCATACGATCTCGATCCTGCCTCTGGTGGTGAAGAACCCGGGCTTCGACCCGGCACGCGACTTCATTCCGGTGGCCGGCTTTGCGACCTTCGTCAACGCGCTTGCGCTGTCCGGCGGCTCCACAGCGAAGAGCTTTGACGACTACGTCGCCGGGGTGAAGGCCCAGGGCGGAAAGTCGGCAATCGGCGTGCCGGCACCCGCCTCGGTGCCCGAATTCCTGGTCAGGGTGATCGGCGAAAAGTCCAGACTCGATCTGGTGGCCGTGCCGTATCGCGGCAGCGCGCCCATGATCGGCGACATGCTGAGCAACCAGATTCCTGCAGGTATTGGTTCGGTGCCCGAGTTCGTTGAACACCACAAGGCCGGCAAGCTCCGTGTCGTTGCCGTGCTGGGCCCGACGAGGCAGGCGGCGATGCCGGAGGTTCCGACCTTCGCGGAACTCGGCCTTGCCGGGTTCGAGGACGTACCCTACTACGCGTTCTTCGCGCCCGCGGGCACTCCGCAGGCGGAAATCGACCGCTTCTCGGCCGCGTTGGCGAAAGTCATCGCGGCACCCGCAACAAAGGAGAGGCTGACGACCCTGGGCCTGACCGTCGGGCTGATGTCACAGGCGCAACTCGCGGCACGCGAGCGCGCCTATTCGCAGGCCTGGGCGCGGATCATTCGCGCCAGCGGCTTCCAGCCGCAGTAGCGCCGTAATCCGGACACCCTCGTCCCGCCGTGAAGGGCGGCGCGATGCGCCGACCGCCTGACGGCGCCCGACCAAGGCGCGTGGACCGCTCCTTCGGCCGCTGCGGTCAGGCCGCCTGCAGCAGGGGCGCGGTGGCCTCGGTCGTCTCCGGGGCCGTGCTCTGGCGGATCAGATGATCAAAGGCCGACAGCGCCGCCTTGGCTCCTTCGCCCGCGGCGATGATGATCTGCTTGAACGGCGTCGTCGTCGCATCGCCCGCGGCGAATACGCCCGGCACGCTCGTCGCACCCCTGGCGTCGACCACGATCTCGCCGTGCTTCGACAACTCAACGGTGCCGCGCAGCCACTCGGTGTTCGGCACGAGGCCGATCTGCACGAAAACACCCGCCAGTTCGATCGCGCGCTCGGCACCGCTCGTACGGTCGCGGTAGCGCAACCCGGTGACCTTCTGACCATCGCCCGTGATCTCGGTCGTCTGAGCGTTCGTGTGGATGACCACATTGGGCAGGCTCTTCAGCTTGCTGACCAGCACGGCGTCGGCTTTGAGCTGATCCGCGAACTCGATCAGCGTCACATGCTCGACGACGCCGGCGAGATCGATCGCCGCCTCGACGCCCGAGTTGCCGCCACCGATTACCGCGACCTTCTTGCCCTTGTACAGCGGCCCGTCGCAGTGCGGGCAATAGGCCACGCCCCGGTTGCGGTATTCCTGCTCGCCCGGCACGTTGACGTTGCGCCAGCGCGCTCCGGTCGACAGGATCACCGTCCTGCCTTTGAGCTGCGCGCCGTTGGCGAGTGTCACCGTGGTCACGCCTCCCGGGGTGGCAGCGGGCTCGAGCGCCTCGGCCCGCTGGCCGCCGATGATGTCGACGTCGTACTGGCGCGCATGCGCTTCCAGTGCCGCCGCGAACTTGGGTCCCTCGGTCTCGAGCACCGAGATGAAATTCTCGATGCCCAGCGTGTCCAGCGTCTGCCCACCGAGGCGCTCGGCGACGATCGCGGTCTTGATGCCCTTGCGCGCCGCATACACGGCGGCAGCAGCGCCGGCGGGACCGCCGCCGACGATCAGCACATCGAAGACTTCCTTCGCGGCCAGCTTCTTGGCATCGCGCGCGGCCGCGCCGGTATCGATCTTCGCGAGGATCTCGCCAATCTCCATGCGGCCCGAACCGAACGGTTGACCGTTCAGGAAGATCATGGGCACCGCCATGATCTGACGCGCTTCGACTTCATCCTTGAACAGTCCGCCGTCGATCGCGACGTGGCGGATGCGCGGGTTGAGCACCGCCATCAGGTTCAGCGCCTGTACCACGTCGGGGCAGTTATGGCAGGTGAGCGACATGTAGGTTTCGAAGGAAAACTCTCCTTCGAGTGAACTGATCTGTTCAATCACATCCTGCTCGACCTTCGGCGGATGGCCGCCCGCCTGCAGCAGCGCGAGCACAAGCGAGGTGAACTCGTGGCCCATCGGAACCGCGGCGAAGCGCACACCCATGTCGTGACCCGCGCGGCTGATCGAAAACGACGGCCGGCGTGCATCCTGGCCATCGTGGCGTACGCGGATCAGCGGGCTCAGCGCCGCGATCTCGTCGAGCAGGTCGCGCATCTCGCGCGAAGCTTCACGCTCGTCGAGCGACGCGACGATCTCGACTGGCTGGGTCAGACGCTGCAGGTACGCAGCCAGCTGGGTCTTGAGGGTGTCATCCAACATGGCGAACTCCGGGGAGAGAGGCAAAGTGCCGCCTCCGCCGGCGTGCGGACGGCGGAGGCCATTTTGAGCAGGACCGATCAGATCTTGCCGACGAGGTCGAGCGACGGGGTCAGCGTCTTCGCGCCTTCCTGCCACTTGGCCGGGCAGACCTGGCCCGGATTGTTGGCGACGTACTGCGCGGCCTGCAGCTTGCGCAGCGTCTCCTTCACATCACGCGCGATTGCGTTGTCGTGGATCTCAGCCGTCTTGACGACACCTTCGGGGTTGACGACGAACGTGCCGCGCAGCGCGAGGCCCTCTTCATCGATATGAACGCCAAACATGCGCGTCAGCGTGTGCGTCGGGTCACCCACCAGCGGGAACTTCGCCTTGCCGACGGCGGGGCTGGTCTCGTGCCACACCTTGTGCGCGAAGTGCGTGTCGGTCGTCACAATGTAGACCTCGGCGCCGAGCGTCTTGAACATGTGATAGTTGTCGGCCGCGTCCTCGACTTCGGTCGGGCAGTTGAAGGTGAAGGCGGCGGGCATGAACACCAGCACCGACCACTTGCCCTTCAGGGACTGGTCGGTCACTTCGATGAACTTGCCGTTGTGGAAGGCCTGGGCCTTGAAGGGCTGGACAGTGGTATTGATGATCGACATGGCTTGTCCTCTTTCGAGAGTGAAGGGAAAATTTCTGGACGGCTCGCGTCCTCAGGTCGGTAGTTTGGGGCTATCGCTCTTTGGTTAAAAATTGAATTTATCGATGAATGCGATAGCCGGATCCTTTCGACCCGTCCCGGTCGGGGCCTCGTCTGCAAGAATGAAGGGGTGAGCACTGCCCCTGCCTTCGACTCCAGCCGCTGGCTGGCCTGGTTCTTTGTGACGGTCTGGGGCTCGGGCTATCTGGCCACCAAGGTCGGACTGCAGTACGCGCCGCCCTTCACCTTCCTCGCGCTGCGATTTGCCTTCGGCATTGCGCTCGTGGTCCCGCTCGCGTTGCTGGCGCGCCCCGTCTGGCCGCGCGGTACTGCGCTCGGGCATGTCGTCGTTGCCGGCCTGCTGATGCACGCCGTCAATCTGGGCGGCAGTCACTACGCCCAGTACCTCGGCATGTCGGCCGGCATCGCGGCGCTGATCCTCGCCGTGCAACCACTGGTGACGGCGGTCGTCGCAGCACCGCTGCTGGGGGAACGGCTGCGGTCGCCCCAATGGCTGGGCGTGGCGCTGGGCCTGCTGGGCGTGGCGCTCGTCGTCTGGCACAAGATCGACCTGCGTGCGCTGAGCGCGCCGGCGCTGGCCGCGGTATCCATCGCGCTGGCCGCAATCACGGCCGGCACGCTGTACCAGCGCATCTTCTGCCCGGCGGTCGACCTGCGCGCGGCGAGCGTCGTCCAGTTCGGCGCGAGTTTCCTGGCGCTGCTCCCGCTCGCCGTGGCCGTCGAAGGGTTTCCCGTGACGTGGGCATGGCAGCTTGGCGCCAGCATCCTCTTCCTCGTGGTCATGGCGTCGATCCTCGCGGTGAACGCGCTGCACACGCTGATGCGGCGCGGACAGGCCACGCGCGTCACGAGCCTGCTCTACCTGACGCCGATCATCGCCGTCGTGCTGGAGTGGATCATGTTCGACGTGCGGCCGACGCTGCTGACGACCCTGGGCATCGGCGTGACCTGCGCCGGCGTGGCACTGGTCGCCTGGCGGCCCTCCGCGCCCGCCGCACCGATGCGGAGGCCCGCATGACGCTGTCACTCGCACGCATCATCGGCTTTGTGGTGCTGACGCACACCGCGTTCGGGGCGGCGCGCGTCACCTCCTCGCTCTACGCGCTGTCGAACAAGGCGTCGACCTTCACTGTCGGCGTCCTGATGGCGCTCTTCGCACTGGTGCCGGCGTTGCTCGCCGTGCGCGCCGGCCGCTGGCTCGACCAGGTGGGCCCGTTCCGGCCGCTCCTGCTCGGTACCGGGCTGATGACGGCGGGGGCGCTGCTTCCGGCCGCGTTCTCCTATGCCACGGCCGACGTCGCGCCGCTGCTTGTAGCAAGTGCGCTGCTGGGCACGGGGTTCATGTATGTGCAGCTGACGGTCCAGAACCTGGTCGGCGACCTGGCCGACCCCGGCAAGCGCCCGGCGGCGTTCTCGATGCTGGCGCTAGGCTTTTCGACCTCAGGACTGATCGCTCCTGTGGCCAGCGGCTTCCTCATCGATTCGGTCGGGCACCGGGTGACGTTCGCCATCGTGTTCATGCTGCTCGCCGCCAGTGTCGCGCTGCTGCTGAGCCAGCGTCGCCGCATGCCCGTCCACCGGCAGCATGCCCGCGAGGGCGAGGCACGGGACGCGTTCGAACTGCTGCGCCATCCGGAAGTTCGCGCGGTGCTGATCGTCAGTGGCCTGATCTCGATGGCCTGGGACCTGCAGTCGTTCCTGGTTCCTGTTTACGGCACCAGCATCGGGCTTTCCGCCTCGCAGATCGGCCTGGTGCTGGGCAGCTTCGCCGCGGCAACCTTTGCGATCCGCCTGGCGATGCCGGCGCTTTCGCGCCGCTACCATGAATGGCAGGTGCTCGTGTTCACGCTGCTGGCCTCGGCAGTGGCATTCGGACTCATGCCCCTCTTCCACTCGATGGGGCCGCTGATGGCGGTGGCGTTCCTGCTGGGCCTGGGGCTTGGCTCGGCACAGCCGAACGTGATGTCGCTGCTGCACGATCGCACGCCCGCCGGACGCGTCGGCGAGGCGCTCGGGCTCCGCACCACGATCATGAACAGCAGCCATGTCGTGCTTCCGCTGGTCATCGGCGCGTTCGGCTCCGTCGTCGGCGCCGGTGCCGGGTTCTGGCTGATGGCCGTCGCGCTGGTAGGCGGCGGCTGGAACGCCAGTCGTCGGTTCACGCTCGAAGGGCCACGACGGTCCTCGCATCGATGACTCTGGACCACGGATCGCCGCGGCAACTCAGCTATGAGGAGCTGGCCGCGTCGCTCGAGGAGTTCCTCGCCGGCTGGGACGGTGCCCGCCCGCTCTGGGTCTTCGGCTACGGATCGCTGATCTGGCGCCCGGACCTGTCGTTCGACGAGCGGCGGCCGGCGCGAGTGCACGGCTATCACCGGCGACTCTGCCTGTGGAGCCGCATCAACCGCGGCACGCCCCAGTGCCCGGGGCTGGTCGCCGGCCTCGACCGCGGCGGTTCCTGCGCGGGCGTGGTCTACCGAGTGCCCGCCGTCGCCGTCCGCAGCCAGTTCATGCAACTGTGGCAGCGCGAGATGATGACCAGTTCGTATCACCCGCGCCATCTGGACTGCCGCCTCGAAGACGGCTCGATGGTATCGGCGGTGGCGTTCGTAGTCCGCCGCGACGCGCCGAATTACGCCGGCCGGCTGGACGAACAGCAGATCCTCGACGTCTTCCGGCGCGGCAGCTGCGGGCGCTATGGCACCAGTCTCGAGTATCTCGTCAACACGGTGTGCGCGTTGCGTGCCCATGGCATCGTCGACCCGCACCTCGAGCGGCTCGCGCGACATGCCGGCGTCGACAGTGCGGTGTGGCGCTCTGTGCCAGCCGCCCAGTGACCTGTAACAGCCAACTCAGCAGTGCCTTGCGCGTCGGCGCGGCCGATTGCTTTGTCGCTCGCCTTGCGAATATGCAACGGCTATTCGACGCGGCTCGCTTCGCGCTCAGTTGCTCAATGCGGGCTCGCGCAGGCGCGCCTTTCACTGCCGAATTGACTGTTACAGGCCACTAGAATC
>DAOMFI010000003.1:35274-65564 GCA_035429725.1 Burkholderiaceae bacterium
GCTCGCGCAGGCGCGCCTTTCACTGCCGAATTGACTGTTACAGGCCACTAGAATCCCGGTCATGGACGAAATCGCCCGCCTGCGCACGGACTACATGAAAGGCGCGCTCGACGACGAGCACGCCGATCCCGACCCCGTTCGCCAGTTCACGCGCTGGTGGGACGAGGCGACCCGTTCGCAGCTCTCCGAGGCCAACGCGATGATCCTCGCGACCGCCGACCGCGAAGGCCGGCCTTCCGCCCGTGCCGTGCTGCTCAAGGGCTACGACGCCACCGGCTTTGTGTTCTTCACCAACTACGCCAGCCGCAAGGGTCGCGAACTGGCCGATAACCCACGCGCAGCGCTGCTCTTCTTCTGGTCCGAACTCGAGCGCCAGGTGCGCATTGAGGGTGCCGTCGAACAGCTGACGCCGGCCGAGTCCGACGAGTATTACCGTAGCCGCCCCCTGGCGAGCCGCATCGGGGCCTGGGCATCGCCCCAGAGTGAACCCATTCCGAGCAAGGCCTGGCTACTGGCACGCGCCGCCGAAATGGGACTCAGGCATGGCCTCAATCCCGCGCGACCGCCGCACTGGGGCGGTTACCGGGTCCGGCCGGAGCTGATGGAGTTCTGGCAAGGTCGCCCTTCTCGCCTGCACGACCGCTTGCAGTACTCGTTCAGCGGCGGGAACTGGACCTGCGCCCGGCTCGCGCCCTAGCTGCCCTTGATCAGGGCCACGGATTGCGCTCCTTTTCCGGTTTGACCCCGTCGATACCGACAGGGAGTCCAGCGGCTATCATCAGGCATTCGAGGGATCGGGGGGTTGGATGAGCGAGCAGCCGATATCGGTCATCATCGTCGAGGACGAACCGGAGTTCCGCCGCCGCTTCGTGCAGATCGTCGAGAACGAGCCGAGCATGAAACTGGTTGGCGTCGCCGCCAACAAGCGCGAGGCGCAGGTCATCGTCGACAAGGAAAACTTCGACGTCATGCTGATCGACCTGGGCCTGCCAGACGGCAGCGGCATCGAACTGATCCGCCAGGTCAGCCAGAAGAAGCCCGATGTCGACATCATGGTCGTCACCGTGTTCGGCGACGAACAGCACGTTGTTTCGTCGATCGAAGCCGGCGCCACGGGCTACATCCTGAAGGACTCGGCCCCGGCCGACGTCATTTCCTGCATCCGCCTTTTGCGGGCCGGCGGCTCGCCGGTCAGCCCGGTCGTGGCGCGCAGCGTTCTGCGTGCGATCCGCAATCGCATGGGCGGAACGGCGCCCGCGCGGACGGCAGGCGCGGAGCAGAATCCGCTTTCAGCGCGCGAGACCGAGATCCTGCAGCTGCTTGCCAAGGGCATGAGCTTCAATGAAATCGGCGAGATCCTCGGCATCTCGCCGCACACGGTCACCGCGCACATCAAGAAGATCTACCGCAAGCTGGCCGTGCACTCGCGCGGCGAGGCGGTCTACGAAGCGACCCAGATGGGGCTGCTGCGCAGTTGAGTCCCGCGTCACCCCGTGGCGTGGGCGGCCGGAGCGCCATGATTCCGCAGGCAAAGGGACTCGCGCCAGTCGCGCGCGCGGCGCGGGCGCTCGGCCTCGCGTTGCTCGCTTTTATTGCGTTGATCGCACCGGCCAGCGCCGACGACACCCAGTCGATCGGCAGCATCGACTTCGTGGCCGGCCAGCGCGGCGCCCTGCCCGGACCCGATGCGGCGTGGCAGGCGCATCCATTGCCGCTGCGCTGGACCTCTTCCGGTGGCACGCGCCAGGGCCTGTGGCTGCGTTTCGGGTTCGATGTCGCCAGCGCTCCCTCCGAGGGGTGGAGCCTGCTGCTCGATCGGCTGCCATCGGGGGGCGCCGTCTTTCTCAACGGCAAGATGGTCGCCGACCTGCCGACCGAATCGGCGGAACGCCACGTGCGGTGGCGCCGCCCGCACCTCGTCAACCTCCCCGGCGAATACGTGCGCGAGGGCCGCAACGAGGGCCTGATTTTCACGTCCTACAGCAACGGCGTTCACGGACTGGGCTCCCTGCGCGTCGGCCCGACGGCCGAGCTGCAGCCCCTTTATGGCAGGGAGTTCTTCGTCAGTCACACGCTGCGCTGGATCTCGCTGCTTCTGACCGTGCTGCTCGCGCTGGGCTTTGGCACGCTCTGGCTCCGTCGCCGCAGCGAAACACTGTTCGGTCTGCTCGCGCTGATCGCGGCGTTCTGGGCGCTGCGATCGATCGACTCGTCGTTCGAGATGCTGACACCGGATGCGCGTGCCTGGAGCCGCGGCGCTTTCTACCTCGGAACGGCCGCGTTCAGCGCGCTCGCCACGATCACGCTGTGGCGCCAAGGCGGGATCCAGCGCGGACGAGCCGAGTTCGGCATGGTGGTGCTGGCGGCGATGGGGCCGGCGCTGTACCTGCTCTCCGGCGACTCGTTCGACCTGACGGTCGGGCCGTTGTGGCAGGCGATCATGCTGGGCGCGCTCGCGCTGGGCGTGCTTTCGCTCGGACGCCGCGCCCTGCGCGAGTCGACGCTGATGCTGAAGATCATCGTCGCGGCCATGCTGCTCGCCATTGCAGCCGCCACGCACGACTTCCTCGTCGCGATCGGCATGCTGCCGTTCGCGAGTCCGGCGCTGTTGAACATTGCAACGCCGATCCTGCTGATCGCGCTGGGCGCGGCGCTGATCGATCGTTTCGTCCTGTCGCTGGCCGACGTCGAGAAGACCAATACCGAACTCGAGACCCGCATTCACGAGCGCGAGCAGCTGCTGAAGCGCAACTTCGACCGCCTGCGCGAAAGCGAACGCGTCAAGGCGAGCGCACAGGAGCGACAGCGCATCATGCAGGACATGCACGACGGCCTCGGTTCGCAGCTGCTGTCCTCGCTGATGCTCGTCGAGCGCGGCGCGCTGTCCAACGAGCAGGTGGCCCAGATCCTGCGCGAGTCGATCGACGACATGCGGCTGGCCATCGATGCGCTGGCGGCCGAGGACTCCGATCTGCTCGCGGCGCTGGGCAACATGCGCTTCCGCATGGAGCCGCGCCTGCGGGTCGCCGGCATCGAACTGCAATGGGACGCGCGCAACCTTCCCGAGGAAGTCGACATCGACCCGAACTCGGTCCTGCCCGTCCTGCGGATCGTGCAGGAAGCCCTGACCAACGCCATCAAGCACAGCCGTGCGCGGGTGGTTCGCGTCACCTTGAGCGTCGACCACGATGGCGATGCGCAGTGGCTCGCGATCCGCGTCACCGACAACGGCCGCGGCCTGGCGGCCAATACCGGTGGCGCCGGACGCGGCATGCTGAACATGAAGAACCGTGCCGCCCGCATCGCGGCCCTGCTGAAGGTCGAGTCGGTGCCAGGCGCGGGCACGATGATCCTGCTGCGCTTGCCGCTCGACACCACACCGGGACCGACGACGCGCGCCATGCAGCTTTCGCTCGACACCGAGGCGGTGATCGAACAACTCCGCAAGGAGTAACCGGCGAAGCCCGCAACCGGACCGGTAACCAGCAGGGACGAGTGAACAGGTTCTAGACTCGGCGGCATGCCGTCGCCTGCCGATCCTTCCGACTCGTTGTTCGACGACCCGCCTCCCGGGACTGCGCGCGTGCGCCCGGCGGACCATGACGAAGGTCTGAACCGGCTGGGGCGCCAGCTGCCTCCGAGTGTCTACCTGGGCACTTCATCGTGGAGCTTTCCGGGCTGGCAAGGCATCGTCTACGGCGCGGCCTACGGTGAATCCCTGCTCGCGCGCGAAGGCCTCGCCGCCTACGCGCAGCACCCCATCCTGCGGCTGGCAGGCATCGATCGCAGCTTCTATCAGCCGCTGCCACGGTCGGATTACGCACGCTATGCGAACCAGGTTCCACCCGGCTTCCGCTTTCTCGTCAAGGCGCCGGCGCTGGTTGCCGACGCCGTCGCGCGCGGCGAACGTGGTGCACCGACGGAGCCGAACCCGCACTTTCTCGACGCGGTGGCAGCGACCGAACAATTTGTCATTCCGGCCATCGAAGGACTGGGTGAACACGCCGGGCCGCTCGTGTTCCAGCTTGCTCCCTTGCCGCGCCCGATGACAACCGGCGACGCAGGGCACGCGACGATCGAGCGGCTGGGTGCGTTCCTGTCAGCGTTGCCGCGCGCGGTCGGTGCGTTCGTCCCGCTGTACGCGGTCGAACTGCGCAACCCGGAGCTGCTGACGCGGCGCTTCATCCGCATGCTGCATGAGTCCGGTGCGCGGCTCACGATTGGTGTGCACGCCAACATGCCGGCCGCCGCACGCCAGAGCGCGGCGCTGCGCGCGCTCGACGCGCTGCCCGACGAAGGAGATGACTGGCGGCTGAAGGGACCCCTCGTCGTGCGCTGGAATCTGCACTCCGGACTGCGCTACGACGACGCGAAGAGCCGTTATGCCCCGTTTGATCGCCTGCTGGATCCGGACATCGCGACCCGCGGCGCGCTCGCCCACCTCGTCCACGTGGCCTTGAAGAGCGGCCAGCCCAGCTTCATCATTGCGAATAACAAAGCCGAAGGCAGCGCGCCACTGACGCTGATCGAACTGGCCAAGGCCATCGTCGCCTAGCGCGGTTTCGCGTCACGACGCATGGTGCCGCCCCGTCGAGTCGACCGCGAGGTAGCGCACACCCTGTGCCTGCAGGAACGCAAGTCCCGGCTCGACCTCGTGCAGCATCGCAATCGTGGCGCAGGCACCGGCCGCCACCGCCAGCGGCGCCACGACCGACACCGACTGCCACGCCGTGACCGGCCAGCCGGTGCGGGGATCCATGATGTGGCAATAGCGGCGCCCATCGACGAGGATGAAGCGCTCGTAGTCGCCGGACGTCGCGAGCGCGCCGCTCGCAACGTCCAGGTGCGCCAGGACCTCGCCCGCGGCGCCGCGGGGATGCTGAACGGCAACCCGCCACGGCCGGCCGTCCGGTGCCGGACCGATGACGCGCACATCACCTCCGAGGTTCACGAACCCGTGCCGTGCACCGTGTTCCACGAGAGCGACGCCGGCGCGGTCGGCCGCATACTCCTTGCCGATGCCGCCGAAGTCGATCTCCATACCGACGCGCGGCAGCTCAATCGAACGACGGTCCCAGCGCACCTGACTCCAGCCGATCAGCGGCAGCAGAGCGTCGATGGCAGACTGGGGCGGCACGCGCTGAACCTTGAAATCCCAGACCCGCCGCAGCACACCGCTCGTCAGATCAAAGCGACCCTGGCTTTGCGCATGCAGCGCGGCGCCGAAGTCGATCAGGTGCGCCGTCTCGTCATCGACGCTGACCGCCGCGCAGCCGGCGCCGCGGTTGATCGCCGTCGTGACGCTGTCGTCGCGGTAGCGCGAGTACTTGGCCTCGATGCGCCGCACTTCGGCGATCGCCGCTTCCGCCCACGCTCGAGCGGTGTCCGCGTCGGGCGCATGCAGCCGCACCTCGCAACGCGAAGCCATTGCGGAGAACTCAAAACGAAAGGGAGCGGGCGTCACACGCGATTCATTCCAGGCGCGATGCTAGCGAGAAGCGTCGCCAACCGGTTACGCATGCGCTGGGCCCGGCGCGTTCCCTTCCTCTTGGAGGGAGGGTCAGGGAGGGAGTCCTGCCTTGGAAATTCGGCGGAGCGCGCGGCCGCTCCGAAGCGAAGCCGACTCGACTGCAGTTCCGCCGCGAGCGCACGTGCGACCGCGCAGCGGTCGCGTACGTGAGCGGCGCTACGTCAAAACTTACGCGTCACCCCGACCTGGTACATCTGCGCCTTGAACGTCTCCAGCCCCGGGCTGCCTTCGCCGCCCAGGCGCCAGTCGGCGCGCTGCTCCATGTACTCGGCCTTGCCGTCGATCAGCCAGCCCTGCGGCAGCGCCTTGGAGACCTTGAGTCCAGCCGTGATTCCGCCAAACGCCGAAAGGCGCTGGTCCGCCGTGTAAAACCCGTTCGGGTTCTGCAGGAAGCCGGGCGGATACGGCGCGCCAAGAATGGGGTCGTAGACCGGGTCGTAGTAGAAGCTGGCCGCACTCTGGGTCGTGTAGCGCAGGCCCGGTGTCAGCACCCATCCCTCAGGGAGGGTTTGCGCCCATTCGACCGTCACCGTGTTGGCGGTGACGTCCCAGTCATCGTTGTAATAGCGATACGACGTCCGCAACGTGGCGTCCGCCGATTCAAAGTAGTGGTTCCAGCGCACCAGCAGTGCTTTCTGGTCACGGCTGGTCGGACGGTTATCGATGCCCCAATAGGCCTTGTACGGGTCCGTCAGGTAGCCGCTCTGGTGCGCATAGTAGAAATTGAGTTGCGCAGTGTCGTTCGGCGAGAGGACCTGCGAAACACCGACGATCGCGTCGTAGGTGCGCTTGTAATAGGTCGTCGGCACGCCCACCGTCGGGAAGATTTCGTCACCGGAGTAGCCGCCGCCGATGGTGAACGTCGTGTTCTGGTCCGGTGTCGCGTGCCTGATGGTCAGGCCGCCCGCGGTGGAGCGGTAGTCGTCCTCGGTCGAGTAGGCCGCGCGCACCGCCACCGAGGTGCGATTCGCGAAATACTTGGTGACCGTGATGTCCCCTGCCGTGCGAGCGTCTTCGATGCCCTTGCCCGATGCGCCGGACAGAGTGGTGTGGTAGTACGGCGAGGCGCCGGAGATGCTGTCGTAGACCGCGCCGATCTCGAACACCCAGTCATCGGTGATCGGCGTCAACAGGTACAGCGCTGGCGACTTGATCGTCATGCGGTCGCCGGACTCCTGATAGTCCTTGTAGTAAAGGAACTTGAACTGCACCAGCGTGGCGTTGGGTGCCGTGACCTGGGCCCCGGCGATACCCGGCAGCAGGCCGGGCAGCGCGAGCGCGGCTGCGAGCACAGCGCCGCGCTGCGTGTCTTTCGGGTTCGCGTCCCTCATGTCTAGTTGCAGCCGCATCCGCCGCCCCCGACGCCGGCACCACCTGAGGCGCCTTCCTTGCTGAAGTACGTGTGATCGGCGAAGCGTGCCTCCAGAACGTCGGAATCGAAAGCCATCTCGGGCTTGGCAAGGTTGCCCTTCTGCCACGGTTGCACCTTAGGCATCGACTCGCAGCCGCACAGGAACGCGGCAGCAGTAATGAGCAGCATCCAGCGCTTCGTCATTTTGTCCTCACTTGCGGCCAGCGGCGGCCAGGGCAGCGGCCAGTTCACTCTCGAGCTTTTCGCGGTCACCTTCGCGGAATCCGACGTGCATGGCCCGCACTACTCCGTCGGCGCCGATCAGGAACGACGTCGGCATGCCTTTCGGCTGGTAGGCCTCGGCCACCTTGCCGGTCGAATCGAACGCGACCGTGAACTTTGCCGGGGTGCCAACCAGGAACTTGTCGGCGTCCTCGCGCTTCTTGTCGACGTTGATGCCGATGATCGTCAGCCCCTTGGGCCCATATTTGGCCTGCATGTCGTTCATCCAGGGAAACGACTGCTTGCACGGCGCACACCACGACGCCCAGAAGTCGACCAGTACGACACGACCCTTGAGATCGGCCAGGCGAACCTTCGAAGCACCGGCTGCCGGTAGCTCGAACGCAGGCGCTGGTTTGCCTACGTCCTGCGCGGACACAGTACCAACCAGGAACGCGGCACAGACCGCAACAAGAAGTTTTCCGTACCGCATGCAGGCTCTCCCCTTTGACGACCCTGCGATGGTAACGGCACCGTTTCACCGCGACATCGCGGATTGCGGCTAATCCCCAGCCGAATTCCGTCGTTTTGCCGCAAAGGTCTGCCTGAACTTCGTCACCTTCGGAGCCACGACGAGCATGCAGTAGCCCTGGTCCGGGTTGTGGCGGAAGTACTCCTGGTGATAGTCCTCAGCACGCCAGTACGGCCCGGCCTCGACCAGTTCCGTCACGATGGGCTGACGGTAGTGCGGCTGCGCCTCGGCGATGACATCCTGCGCCACGCTACGCTGTTCGGCTGAGTGGACAAAAATGGCCGAGCGATACTGCGTGCCGATGTCGTTGCCTTGCCGATGCAGGGTTGTCGGATCATGGATCGCGAAGAAGATCTCCAGCACCTCGCGATACGAGATCCGCGCCGGGTCGAACTCGATGCGCACGACTTCGGCATGTCCGGTCGTACCTTCACACACCTGACGGTACGACGGGCGCTCCACCGTCCCGCCGGTGTATCCCGATTCGACGTCGATGACTCCCTGCACCTCCTCGAACACGGCCTCAAGGCACCAGAAGCAGCCTCCCCCCAGTGTGGCGAACTGGTGACCAGGTCGCGGCAGGTCAGCGAGCGGAGAGCGGATCGACATGGGCGGGCTCCTGTGTGCTGGTTCGCCGAGCGTAGGCCATCGTTCGCGCGGATGCCATAGGTCGAGCGAACCGGGTCCAACATTACGGCCACGACCGCGCTGCCGCACCGACTCGCGCGCTCAGGTCATTTCAAAGAGTGTCGAGAACAGCATCAGCGCGGCGCCGGTGACGGTCAGCGAGGCCACGACGAACTCGGCGCACTCCGGCGCGGGAACTCCCAGGACTTCGCGCGCTCCCATGGCCCACCAAACGATGCTGACGCAGAAGCCGATCAGCACGATGACGATGCCGGGCAGCAGCACCAGCGCCAGGCCAGACACGTAGACGGGCACTGCACCAACCACGGCGACCGCCAGCGCGGCTTGCCAACGCCGCGGCTGCGAATAGAAACCAAGCAGCGAGGCTCCCACGGCGCCCTGCACGAGCGGCGCCAACGCCAGGGTCGCCCAGAGCGTCCGGAATCGCGCACCATCGACATCGGGCCGCGCCGAGTAGCCGAAGACGGTGCTCCATTCGCTGTCGAAGACGCGCACGCCGATGCCGGCCGCCAGCGCGACGCCAAAGCCTCCGATCACCGGGATCATCAGCAGCCAGCCGAGTGCCCCGGGACGCTTCAGGCGCCGCTGCACGGACTGCCACAGTGCATCGGGCTCGAGAAGGCTCAATGCCAGCCTGTCCGCGCTACAGGACTACAGGGTGATCGGGCAATTCGTTCGGGTTGCGTTCGCCCGCGGCCAGCGGGTAGTGCCGTGCCAGCAACGCTCCGACGGCCCCGACACCGGCCAGCGCACCTGCCTCGAACTCGCCGGCGCGGAAACGGTCGCGCATCATCGCAGCGATAGAGGTCCACTCCGCGGCAGGGACGTGGCCGCCGATGCCGCGGTCGACGACGATCTCGATGGTGTGGTCAGCCAATTCGACGTAGAGGAGGACACCATTGTTCTGTTCGGTATCCCACACCCGCAACTTGGAGAACATCATTTCCGCGCGCTCGCGCGCCGGCGCGTCGCGCCGCAGGTAGCTCATGGGCAGCGCCGCCTCGACGGCGAAGCGGATCTCGCCGCTGTGCGACTTCTCGCTTTCGGCGATCGCCTGCCGGACACGGACCAGCACCTCCTCAGGGAAGGCCCGACGCACCGCGCCCGGTGTGGTCATCCAGTGACGAAGAATGCGCAGTATTTCCATGGCCCTCTTACCAGCTGCTGCCACCGCCGCCGCCAGCGAAGTCGCCGCCGCCGCCGGAACTCCACCCACCACCGCCGCCGCCGCCCCAGCCCCCGCCACCGCTCCATCCACCCGGAAGAATCACCGGACCGCGGTGTCGCCCGCCGATGACGCGTCCGCCTCCGCCACCGCCCATGAAGGCGGAAAACACGAACACCGCAACCGCGGCAATCGCTCCCAGCACCAGCGAGGTCAGCAGAAGGCCGGCGAGCGCGCCGACTCCGAGGCTGGTCACCGCGGCTCCGGGTGTCCCGAACGCTCGACGCAACAGCCCCGCGACGATCGCGCCGAAGACGATCAGCGGCACCAGCGCCGCCATCAGGTCCTCGCCGGCGTCGACCTTGTGGCGCGGGATGCCTGCCGGGGTTGGCAGGGCTTCCCCTTCGATGCGCTTCATCACGGCATCGACGCCGGCGTTGATGCCGCCCGCAAAGTCGCCCTTGGCGAAGGATGGCCCCATCAGCTCGCGCGTGATGCGTGAAGCCACGACGTCGGGAATCGCGCCCTCGAGCGCGCGCGCCACGCTGATCCAGACCCGGCGGTCCTTCACAGCAACGGCGATCAGCACGCCGTCGCCAATGTCCCTGCGGCCAATCTTCCAGGCATCGCCCACGCGGTTCGTGAAGTCCGCGATCGTCTCCGGCTGAGTCGACGCGATGACGATGACCGCGATCTGTGAACCGCGGGCGCGCTCGAACTCCATCAGCTTGCGGCGCAGGGCGTCCTCGGCCGCCGGAGTGAGGACATCGGCGAGATCGGTGACCGGTGCCGCCGGCGGAACGGCGAGGCGCCCCAGCGGATCGCGTGCAGCCTCCCGCTCCGCCTGACTGCCCGGAGACGCTGGAGCGTCAGCCCGCGGCGGTGCAGCGGGCGCGAACTGCGGTGCTGCACCGCCCGGAAAGATTCCCTTCGGCAACTCGGGTGCAGGCGTCTGCGCGCTCGCGACCAGGGCGAGCGCGGCCAGCACTGGCACCGCGCACGCCGCGGCGGCCCGCTTCAGCATCCGCATTCCAGGAGGTGAGGCTTGCTGCGCCTACTTCTTCGGCGCGCCGAAGTCGACCGTTGGAGGCTTGCTGATGGCCGCTTCGTTTTCCACCGCAAACTGGGGCTTCGGCTTGTAGCCGAACACCATGGCCGTAAGGTTCTGGGGCAGCTGGCGAATGAAGCTGTTGAAGTCTTCGACCGATTTAATGTAGCGATTGCGCGCGATGCCGATGCGGTTTTCGGTACCTTCGAGCTGGGTGCGCAGATCCTGGAATGCGGCATTGGCCTTCAGGTTCGGGTAGTTCTCTACTGTCACCAGCAGCCGTGACAATGCCGAACTCAGCTCACCCTGCGCCTGGGTGAACTTCGCAAAGGCTTCCGGATTGTTGACGAGCTCCGGTGTGGCCTGAATCGCGGTGGCCTTGGCGCGTGCGTTGATCACATTTTCCAGCGTCGACTTCTCGAAGTCGGCTTCGCCCTTGACCGTGGCCACGATGTTGGGGATCAGATCGGCACGCCGCTGGTACTGGCTCAGCACCTCGGCCCACGCCGACTTCACCGCCTCGTCCTTCTGCTGGATCGTGTTGTAGCCACATCCGGCCAGCACGCTGGCGACCGCCAGCAAGAGCAATGAGCGCAAAGCTCGCATTGAAGACCTCCGCAGGTAAGTGGTTTCTTGCTTGAATCAGCGCTACTCGATGCCGTTGCGCGTTGCCGTCGCGGCGAGCGAAGACAGGCGAAGCTGCAAAGGGCGATCGTAATCCAGCCTAGCCCGCCGTGCGCTGGCTGATCTTCCGCCCAGTTCGAGCCGGATTAGAAGTGCACGCAGCCGACGACAACCCGGGCGGTCATCGCACCTTTCACCGCGGGACAGTGCGTTGGATCCGCTGACTGACTTCGGCGAGCTCCGCAAGGTCCGGCAGCAGGAGAACAGCGTTCTCTAGCATGCAGCATGCGAGACGCTGCTCGACCCGGATCAGCCGGTCGTCGTCGGTTTCGAGCCGCTGTCCCTCGCCCGGCAGGTTTGACATCTCGCCGCGCGCGATTGCCTCCGCGATACGCTGCTCCGCGAGTTGCATTTATGCGGGGAGGCCATCGATAACCGCCTGATGATGATAGTGCGGCCGTGGCTGCTTCAACCGGCACGTAGAATCGCCCGATGCAGTCAAAGACGAAGTCCGCCGACTACCGTCGGGCGCTCGCGCAGTTCACCACGGGCGTCACCGTCGTGACGACCCGCGCGCCGGACGGCGAGCCAGTCGGCCTGACGGTCAACTCGTTCAACTCGGTGTCGCTCGAACCTCCGTTGGTGCTGTGGAGCCTGGCGCTCAAGGCAACTTCGCTTCCGGCGTTCGAAAGCTGCAGTCACTATGCGATCAATGTCCTGTCGGAGCAGCAGCTCGGCGTAGCGCAGCGCTTTGCCACCCGCGGCGCCGACCGCTTCGGTCCGGACGACTGGCGCTTCGGGCCGTTTGACGTGCCGCTGCTCGAAGGTTGCGTCGCGACGCTGGTCGCCACCAATCGCAGCCGCTACCGAGAGGGCGACCACGTGATCCTGGTCGGCGAGGTCGTGCGCTACGACGTGCGCGGCGGAGTTCCGCTGGTATTCCACGACGGTCGCTACATCGCCAGCGCGGTCGAAGAGCCGCTGCCGGACGCGCTTAAGACGCCTTGGCGCTAAAGGCACCCACGGCACGCGCGCCCTCAAGGGACGCGAAACCGCGGCGCTGGCGGCAGAAACCACCGCAAGAAACAGATGTCACCACGGCCACGGTGCGCCGACAATAGCGCCATGAAACGCCGCGACCTTCTCGACCTCGTCATGCTGGCCGCGCTCTGGGGCGCGAGCTTCCTATTCACGCGCATGGCCGCGCCGGCATTCGGCGCGCCTGCGCTCGCCGAAGTCCGCGTGGCGGTTGCCGCGCTCGTCCTGCTGCCACTGCTGGCGTGGCGAGGTGGCCTGACAGAACTAAGCAGACAACCCACGCGCTTTGCGCTGCTCGGCGCGGTCAACACCGCCATCCCGTTCACGCTGTTCGCGTGGGCTGCGCTCTCCATCACGGCCGGGCTGGCTTCGATCCTGAACGCGACGGCGCCGCTGTTCAGCGCACTGGTGGCCTGGATCTGGCTGCGCGATCGTCTGACACCGCTGCAATGGGTCGGCATGGCGATCGGCTTCGGCGGCGTGCTCTGGCTGGCGATGTCGAAGGCCAACTTTTCCGCCGGTGGTACGGCATGGGCGATCCTGGCCGGTCTGGGCGCGACGCTCTCGTACGGCGTGTCGGCGAGCGTGGCCAAGCGCTTTTTCAGCGGCGTGCGTCCGCTCGCGGTGGCGGCCGGCAGCCAGACCGCGGCGGCAATTCTGCTGTTCCCATTCGCGGTTCTGGCGTGGCCAGAAAGTTCGCCGGCACCGCGCGACTGGGCCGCGGCGATCGCGCTCGGCGTGCTCTGCACCGGAATCGCCTACATCCTGTACTTCCGGCTCATCGCCCGCGTCGGACCCGCGACGGCGATGACGGTGACTTTCCTGATCCCCGCGTTCGCGATGCTGTGGGGTGGGCTGTTTCTCGGTGAGCAGGTGACAGCCACGATGATTGCCGGATGCGCCGTGATCCTCGCCGGCACATCGCTGGCGGTCGGACTGGTGCGCTTTGGCGCGCAGCGCACCGCTACCTGACGCCGTCGCGTTTCGAATGCTGCCGCCGCCCGTCGATACGGCGCGCTATCGGCCACGGCGCTGACGACTCACTAGAATGCCCCGCATGCCAAAGCTGTGGGACATTTCGCCGGCCATCGGACCGGGGTTTCCGGTGTTCCCCGGCGACACTCCGTTCGCGCAGCGCTGGACCTGGACTCTTGACGGGCGCTGTCCCGTCAACGTCTCGGAGCTGACACTCTCACCTCACACCGGCGCACACACCGATGCGCCGCTCCACTACGACCCTGCCGGCGCATCCATCGCGGAAGTCGATCTCGCGACGTATCTGGGACCATGCCGGGTCGTACATGTCATCGGCGTCGCCGCGCTGGTGCAGCCGGAGCACGTCGTTTCGAAACTGACGGGGACACCGCCGCGCGTCCTGCTGCGTACGTACGCACGTGTCCCCGGACACTGGGACGCGGCCTTCACCGCGCTCGCGCCGGACACGATCGATGCCCTGCATGCGCACGGCGTGCGGCTCGTCGGCATCGATACACCGTCGCTCGATCCCGAAGCCAGCAAGTCGCTGGACAGCCATCAGCGCGTCCGGCGCCACGGCATGGCCATACTCGAGGGCATCGTGCTCGACGACGTCGCCGAAGGCGACTACGAACTGATCGCGCTGCCGCTGAAGATCTTCGGCTGCGACGCGAGCCCCGTGCGGGCTGTGCTGCGCGAACTCGCACGATGATGCTGACTCGCGACGAGGCCATCGCGCTCGACGCGGCCGATCCGCTGGCCGTGCATCGGCAGTCGTTTGCCCTGGCACCGGGCGTCATCTACCTTGACGGCAACTCGCTGGGCGCCCTGCCGCGCGCGACATCCGCTCGGGTGCGGGAAGTGGTGGAACGCGAGTGGGGCGACGGCCTGATCCGTTCCTGGAACGATGCCCACTGGACCGAATCACCACGCCGCGTCGGCGCCAAGATCGCGCGGCTGATCGGTGCGCGGGCCGACGAGGTCATCTGTGCCGATTCGACCTCCGTCAATCTCTTCAAGGTGCTCGCGACTGCGCTCGCGCTGGTTGGCGCCCGGCCGCAAGTCTCGACCCAGGGACGCCGCGTCATCCTGTCCGAGCGGGGCAACTTCCCGACCGATCTGTACATCGCGCAAGCGCTCGCGCAGTGGCACGGCGGCGCGTACGAACTACGACTGGTCGACTTCGACGACGTGGCGCAGGCGATCGATCCAACGGTCGCCATCGTCATGCTCACGCACGTCAACTATCGCACCGGTGCCATGCATGACATGGCGGCCCTGACCGCGCGCGCGCACGCGGCCGGCGCATTGACGATCTGGGATCTTGCGCACTCCGCGGGCGCGGTGCCGGTCGATCTGGCCACGGCGGGAGCCGACTTCGCGGTCGGCTGCGGTTACAAGTATCTGAACGGCGGACCAGGCGCGCCGGCGTTTCTCTTTGTCGCGCAGCGCCATCTTGCTGCCGTAGCTGACGATCGCTTCGCGCAGCCACTGGCAGGCTGGTTCGGTCACCGCACGCCGTTCACGTTCGATCCGGACTACGCGCCGGCGCCGTCTATCGACCGCTACGCCGTCGGCACACCGCCGATCCTCGGACTGGCCGCACTCGACAGCGGCGTCGACACGGTCCTGGCCGCAGGAGTGGAGGCACTGCGCACGAAATCCATCGCGTTGACCGAGACCTTCATCGCCTGCGCCGAGGCCGCCTGCGGCGAAGCGATCACCCTCGTGTCGCCTCGCACCGCCGGGCAGCGCGGCAGCCAGGTCTGCTTTGCCCACCCCCAGGCGTACCCGGTGATGCAGGCGCTCATCGAGCGAGGCGTCATCGGCGACTTTCGCGCGCCCGATGTCCTGCGCTTCGGCTTTGCGCCGCTGTACGTGCGGTACGTCGATGCGGTGGACGCCGCCGCCGCACTGGCCGAGGTTCTGCGCTCGGAGCGCTGGCGCGAGGAACGCTTTCAGCAGCGTGGCAAAGTCACATGAGCGCAGCGCCGGCCCGTCCCGCGCACAGTCCACCACCGCGCGCAGCGAGGAATCTGCCATGAACACACCCGCAGGCAAGGACATGCGCTACGGCGACTATCTCGCGCTCGACGCGGTGCTTTCCGCCCAGCATCCGCGCTCGTCGGACCCGAACGAACTGCTCTTCATCGTCCAGCACCAGACCAGCGAGTTGTGGATGAAGCTGGCACTGCACGAGCTGGGAGCGGCGCGCGAAGCCATCGCGGCGACCGACCTTCCCCCTGCGTTCAAGATGCTTGCGCGCGTGTCGCGCATCTTCGAGCAGCTGGTGCATGCGTGGGACGTGCTCGCGACGATGACGCCCTCGGAGTACAGCGCGATCCGGCCGCACCTGGGAACCAGCTCGGGCTTCCAGTCGTGGCAGTACCGCGAGATCGAGTTCATGCTCGGCAACAAGAACGCCGCGATGCTGCGGCCGCACGACGATCGACCTGTGCTGAAGCAGCGGCTCGCGGCGGCCTTCGCGGCGCCGTCGCTCTACGACGAGGCCATCCGCCTGCTGGCACGCCGCGGCTTCGCGATCGCCCCCACCGTGCTCGAGCGCGACCTGACGCAGCGCCACGCCGGCGATGCGTCGGTCGAGGCGGCGTGGCTCGCGGTCTACCGCTCGCCGCGCGCGCACTGGGACCTCTACGAACTGGCCGAGGAACTGGTCGACCTCGAGGATGCGTTCCGGCTCTGGCGCTTCCGCCACGTGACGACGGTCGAGCGCATCATCGGCTTCAAGCCCGGCACCGGCGGCACCAACGGCGTCGCGTACCTGCGCAAGATGCTGGACGTCGTGCTGTTCCCGGAGCTTTGGAAAGTGCGCACCGACCTGTGACTGGCCCGACCCGGCCCCGCGGCGCAATACTGCTGCCGCGAGGTCCTAGAATCCCCGCTCAAACATCGATGCCGAGGTCACCATGAACGCGCCCGAACGCTCGCAACGCCAGAAGGCCTCGTTCCAGTGGGACGATCCGCTGCTGCTGGAACAACAGCTCAGCGATGAGGAGCGCATGGTGCGCGACGCGGCGCGCTCCTACGCGCAGGACAAGCTGGCGCCTCGCATCCTCGATGCGTTCCGCCACGAGAAGAGCGACCCCGCCATTTTCCGCGAGATGGGCGCGCTCGGCCTGCTCGGCAACACGCTGCCTGCCGAGTACGGTGGCGCAGGTCTGAACTACGTCTGCTACGGGCTGATCGCGCGCGAGATCGAGCGCGTCGACTCGGGCTACCGCTCGATGATGAGCGTCCAGAGTTCGCTCGTGATGCTGCCGATCTACGAGTTCGGCTCGGAGGCGCAGCGCCGCAAGTACCTGCCGAAGCTGGCGAGCGGCGAATGGATCGGCTGCTTCGGCCTGACCGAGCCCAATCACGGCTCGGACCCCGGCAGCATGATCACGCGCGCCAAACGTGTCGACGGCGGCTTCGTGCTGAAGGGCTCGAAGATGTGGATCAGCAACTCGCCGATTGCCGATGTGTTCGTTGTGTGGGCCAAGGACGACGGCGGCATCATCCGCGGCTACATCCTCGAGAAAGGCATGAAGGGACTGTCCGCGCCGGCGATCCACGGGAAAATGGGGCTGCGTGCCTCGATCACCGGCGAGATCGTCATGGACGACGTTTTCGTCCCGGCGGAGAACGAGCTGCCCAACGTGCAAGGGCTCAAAGGACCCTTCGCGTGCCTGAACTCGGCTCGCTACGGCATTGCGTGGGGCGCGCTCGGGGCGGCAGAGTCCTGCTGGCATACGGCGCGCCAGTACGTGCTCGACCGCAAGCAGTTCGACCGGCCGCTCGCCGCCAATCAGCTGGTGCAGAAGAAGCTCGCCGACATGCAGACCGAAATCACTCTGGCGCTGCAGGGCTGCCTGCGCCTCGGACGCATGAAGGACGACGGCACCGCAGCCGTGGAAATCACCAGCATCATGAAGCGCAACTCGTGCGGCAAGGCGCTCGAGGTGGCCCGCACGGCGCGCGACATGCTGGGCGGCAACGGCATCAGCGACGAGTATGGCGTGGTCCGCCACATGCTCAACCTCGAGGTGGTCAACACCTATGAAGGCACGCACGACATCCACGCGCTGATCCTGGGACGCGCGCAGACCGGCATCCAGGCCTTCTTCTGACCCTCGTGCGAGCGCTGCGTTATTCCGCGTTCGGCCCGGCGGCGCAGGTTCTGCGCAGCGAGGAGCTGCCCGAGCCGCAGCCCGGCGCCCATGAGGTCGTCGTGCGTGCGCGCTTTGCTGGCATCAACCCGCTCGACTGGAAACTGGTCGAGGGACAGTTCAAGCTGCTTGCGAAGAGTCGTCCGCCCTGCGGTGTCGGCGCCGAGTTCGCCGGCGAAGTGCTGCGCGTCGGCACGCAGGTCCGCGCCGTGCGCCCCGGCGACCGCGTCGTCGCCTGGCTCAATCCGTTCGCCGAGCCGCCGCGCGCGCTGGCCGAGCAGGTCTGTGTGGTTGAGAAGCAGTGCGTTCGGATCCCGGATGAAGTGAGCTTCGACGTGGCCGCCGTCACACCCGTTGCGGGGCTTTCCGCCCTGCAACTGTGCAACCAGGTGCACGCCCGCGCCGGACAGCGCGTGCTCGTGCACGGCGCCGCAGGAGGCGTCGGCAGCCTCGTCGTGCCCATGCTGCGTGAACGCGGCGCAACGGTCGTCGCCACTGGCAGTGCCGCCAGCCAGGCATTCCTCCGGACCCTGGGCGCCGACGCACAGGTCGACTATGCCGCGCCGGCGACCTCCTGGCCCGGGCCGTTCGACGCGATCATCGATTGCGCGAGCAAGCTCGATCGCGCCGTCGTGCCGATGCTGATGCCGGCCGGCGGCGACGTTGCAGTCACGCTGCCATCATTTCCGAGCGTCATTTTCGATCCTCTGCTCAATCCGCTGCGGCGCATTCGCTGGCACACGCTGCGACTCGAACCGAACGCGAGCGAACTCGCGCAGGTACTCGCGCAGATCGCCGCCGGCAAGCTCACGGTGCGCCTGACGCGCACGTATCCCTTCGACGCGGCGGTCGAGGCACTCGCCGAGTCGCGCGGCGGCCATGTCCGCGGCAAGATCGCCGTGGCCATTTCTTAGCGCGCGAACCCGTCACTTGGCGGGCGCGGCCCGAATCGGTAGGCTCGCGTGCCGCAGGTTGGCGCACCACGGCTAATTCCCCGCCGCGCAAGAAACCCCGCAATCATCCTGAGGAGAAAGCCCTATGCAAGCTCTGCTGAAGCAAGCGTGGTGGGCACTGCTGATCGGTGGTCTCGCTTCCGTGCTGTTCGGAGTCCTTGCCTTCCTGTGGCCGGGACTGACGCTCTTCATACTCGCGGTCTTCTTTGCGGCGACGGTCTTCGTCGACGGCGTCGTCACGATGGCAAGCGCGGTCAAGAACCGTGCGACGGCAAGCCACTGGTGGCTGTGGCTGCTGCTCGGCCTGCTGGGCGTGGTGGCCGGCGCCATCGGCCTCCTCTCGCCCGCCACCGCGGCCGGCGCGCTGCTGCTGCTGATCTCCGCCTACGCAATCGTGACCGGCGTGCTGATGATCTGGGCCGGCTTCAAGCTGCGCACCGAAATTGAACGCGAATGGCTGCTCTGGCTGCTGGGCGCGGTGTCGGTGATCTTCGGCCTGCTGCTGATCGCGCAGCCGGCCGCCGGTTTGCTGGGGTTCGTCTGGGTCATCGCCACCTGGGCAGTTGCCGAGGGCATCCTCAAGATCCTGCTGGCCTTCAAGGCGCGCCGCTTCGGCGCCAGCCTGGCCGAGGCCGGCCGCACGGCGAACGCCTGATCCCGCGCGGTCGATGCCGGTCGAGTTCGTCGAGGTCGCCGGAGAGCGGCTCGAACTCCTCCGCATCGCGCCGGAGCGCGCTTCGGCGCCGATCGTCTTCCTGCACGAGGGGTTGGGTTCGGTCGCCGGCTGGCGCGATTTTCCGCGCACCGTCTGTGATCGACTCGAGGCGCCGGGGCTCGTCTACTCGCGCCGCGGCTACGGTCGCTCTGCTCCGCTCGACGAACCGCGCGGCACCGACTACCTGCACCGCGAAGCGTGGGTCGTGCTGCCGGCATTGCTGGAGGAACTCGGCATCGACGCGCCGCTGCTGGTCGGCCACAGCGACGGCGGATCGATCGCACTGCTCTATGCCGCGCGCCATTGTCCGCGTGCGATTGCGATCATGGCGCCGCATGTGTTCGTCGAGGACGTGACGATCGACGGCATTCGCGCCGCACGCGAAGCCTGGGGGCACGGGAAGCTGCGTCCGCCGCTGGCGCGCGTGCACGAGGATCCCGACGGGGCATTTTTCGGCTGGAACGACGGCTGGCTCGATCCCGCGTTTCGCCACTGGAACATCGAGGCGGAGCTGCCGAAGATCCGCTGCCCCGTGCTCGCCATCCAGGGTTTCGACGACCAGTACGGCACCATGGAACAACTCGACCGCATCGCGGGCGGTGTGACCGCGCCCTGCCGGCTGCTGAAGCTTGATGACTGCGGTCACAGCCCGCAGCGCGATCAGCCGCAAGCGGTGATCGACGCCATCGAGGCGCTCTACATCGAAACGACAACCGCGGCAGCGCGATGATCGTTCGCCATCGAGTTCACCACGGCCTGGAAGACGCAGCGCCTTCCATCCCGCCGGCCGGTATGGGTGAAAGGTCCGGCGGGCCGAGGGCACACCACGCAGCGCCTATCAGGACCTCATTCAGAACCTCGCACGCCGACTCGTCTGCGGGGCCGGAAGTGGCGCGCGATCGATGTACGTGGCCCAAGCGATCGCGCAGGCGCGGAAATCGCTATGTTCCCTGAGTAAAGCGACGCGGCGTCTGAAATGAAAGCGGCGCCCGCAGGCGCCGCTTTCGTCGAGCGGTGCTACGTCAGCGTCCGATGGCAGCCAGCGCGCGCGTCGCCATGATCTGTCCCGTCGCATACGTCGGATGGAACGGGTCCCAGAAAAGATACGTATTCGGCGAAGGGCACAGCAGCGGGCCGGTCGGCGGCGGAACAAAGCAGGGCGCGGTCGCATTGGTCAAACCGAAGCTCGCCGGAGCCGCCTGTGCCTCCGAAAGCAGTGCGAACAGATCAAGCACCTTGATCGAGTAGCCCGGCAGCGCACGGAGCGAGTTGATCTGCTGCAGCAACGCGCCGTTGTAGCCGGCCGACATCTGAGTTGCGACAGCCGCGATCTGCGCGTTGTTCAACGACTGCACGAGCGGCGTCTTACCGACGTCCGGCACGTTCACCACCAGAACGTTGCGTCCGCCGGTGTTGAAGATGATGTTGAGAATCGAGACGACGTCGGTCACGCCACTGGTGACGACGCTGTTCGCGATCGTCGCGCCGTTGGCAGGATTGGCCGCAATCAGGCCCAAGGCGTCACGCACGTTATTGCCAAAGGCCGAGCCATCGACGATCACGAGCGCGTTGGGGCTGATGCGATTGCCCTGTGCGAGCAGCAGCGTATTGAACTGCGCGAGCATCGTCGGCACCGTCGACGCGGCCGCCCCGGTGACCCCGGGCACCGGACCGGTGCGAGCGCCCGCGAAAGCGTAGTTGGTCCCGCCGGCCAGCGAGGGCTTCGCGGCCCCGCCGACGCGGGCAGCAACAGTGTCGACCCAGAGCGGCCCATTGGAGTAGATGCCCGTGGCGTATGGCGGCGCCGGCGGGCAACTCGCCGGTGTGCGAATGCACTCATTGCCGTTGTCGCTCAGGCTCGCACCCATGACCCAGGTCGTGCTCTGGATCGGCGGCGGTGCCGGATTTTCCTCGGTGCCGCCCCCGCACGATGCGAGCAGGAATGCGGATGCGGCCCAGACAGCCGCGTGCAGCGCCGATTTCCGGCGTAACAGGTCAAACATGGTGTCTCCCCCGAATGTCGTTCGTCGTTCCGCCCGGCGCACCACGGTCCCCCGCGCGAGCGAACGGCGATCATACGGCGGGCTAACCCGTTCGGCGTAGCCGAAGCGACAAAAGTGCAACAGGATTGTGTGCTGCCGCGCAGCATTGAACCCCGGGTTCCCCGTGCCGCCATTGCTGCCAACGGCAGAAATCGATTTAACGGAAGGACTTGCGGCGCCGCGCTAAGCGTTCGAAAGGGTCAATCGAATTCGGCAATGTTGTCTTCGGTGCGAGATCCCGCCTGGGCGCGCTGCAGACGATCATGGATCGGCAGCCAGCGCTCACCGCGCTCTGGCGCGACAACGACGATCCGCTCGGCGCCCGCGGCATCGAGCCTGCGCAGGTTGGCATAGAGCGTGCGCGCGTAGTCGTCCGCCCTGTCGGGCGCCGCCAGTGCGAGGAGCGGTTCGGGTTTTCCAGGCCACGATGCGAGCACCGGAGCCGGCGCCAGCACGGTGAGCGACTTCGCACGCGACTGCTGCAGCCATTCCGCCAGCGCCTCGCTTTCAACCAGTTCGAGCGGGGTCCGCGGCGCGTAGTGCGCCTCGAGGCTGCCCGACACGCGCGGTGCGGCGGCATCAGGCGCTTCGACTGCGCATCCGAGCACACGCTCGAGGTCGGAACGCGAGATCGAACCCTGGCGCAGCAGGCGCGGCGCCGCGCCCGTGAGATCGACGATCGTCGATTCGATACCCACCGGACACGGTCCGCCATCGAGGATCAGATCGACGGCGCCCTCGGGTTTGACGCCGAGGTCGGCGCGCACGTGCTCGGCCGTCGTCGGGCTGACGCGACCGAATCGATTTGCGCTCGGCGCAGCAAGGGGCCGACCAAGCGCCTGCAATACGGCCTGTGCCCAAGGATGACCCGGAGCACGCAACCCGACCGTGTCCTGTCCGCCGGTGACGACGTCGCTGACCCGCCCGCTGCGTTTGAGCACCAGCGTCAGCGGGCCTGGCCAGAACGCCCGCGCCAGCACCTGCGCAGCGGCTGGCGCGTCCTTCGACCAGTCATCGATGGCGTGAGCGCCTGCCACATGCACGATGACCGGATGATCCGCCGGTCGCCCCTTGGCTGCGAAGATCGACCGGACCGCGGCTTCGTTCGTGGCATCGGCCGCGAGCCCGTATACGGTCTCGGTTGGCAGCGCGACGAGCCCACCGCGCTCGAGCACCGCGACCGCACGCGCGATCGCGCCGCGATCCACCGGCGGCATGTCCTGGTTCATTGCCGTGCTCGCAGCGTGTACGTTGGACGTGGAACGGACAGCCCGGCGTGGCGCGTGGGGGCGCGCATAGGCTATCGCGCGGCGGCAATGCCAAGCACGGCGGCAACCCGCGTTGCGCGTTCCAGCGCCAGGTCCCGCGTCGGTGCCACGCAGGTCACGTGACCCATCTTTCTGCCGCGTCGGGCCTCGCTCTTGCCGTACAGGTGCAGCTTGGCCCCCGGTACCGCCAGCACGCCGGGCCAGTCCGGTTCCCGCTGCCGATCGCCCTCGAACCAGACATCGCCGAGCACATTGAGCATCACCGCCGGCGCCAGAAGGCTGGCGTCACCGAGCGGCTGGCCGGCGAGTACGCGCGCCTGTTCGTCGAACTGGCTGCTGACGCAGGCATCGATCGTGTAGTGGCCGCTGTTGTGGGGACGCGGGGCAATCTCGTTGGCCAGCAGGCGGCCGTCGGTCAGCACGAACAGTTCGACGCACAGCACGCCGACGTAGTTCATGGCCTGCGCCACCGCGATCGCGGCATCGCGCGCACGCTGCGCCATCGCATCATCAATGCGCGCCGGCACGATCGAAACCGCGAGAATGCCGCCGCGATGCTCGTTCTCCGAAACCGGGAACGTCGTGACAGAGCCGTCGCGCCCCCGCGCCACGACGACGGACAGCTCTAGCTGCAGCTCCAGCTTCTGCTCGAGGACGCACGGCACCTGGCCCATCGCATCCCACGCCGCGCGCGCCTCGGAGAGCGTTGCGACGCGCGCCTGTCCCTTGCCGTCGTAGCCGAGCCGCGCCGACTTCAGGATGCCGGGCAGCAGCGCGGCCTGCAATTGTTCGAAGTCTTCCGCCCGTGTGATGACGGCATGCGGCGCCACGCCGATGCCGCTGGCGGCGAGGAAGCGCTTCTCGCTGATGCGGTCCTGCGCAATCGCGACGCTGGCGGCGTCGGGGCTGACGGCGCAGTGCTGCGCCAGGAAGGCGAGCGCGGCGGCGGGCACGTTCTCGAACTCCGTGGTTGCCGCGCGGCAGCGGCGCGCGAGTTCGGCCAGCGCGGCCTCGTCGACGTAATCCGCACACAGGTGATCGTCGGCGACAGCGCCGGCAGGACTGTCATGGCCCGGATCGAGCACGCAGACCTTGTAGCCGAGTGACTGCGCCGCCATGCAGAACATGCGGCCGAGCTGGCCGCCGCCGAGCAGGCCGAGCCAGCTGCCTGGGGCAAGCGGTGCAGTCATCGTTGCAGGCGGGCCTGATGTGTTGCGGGTGATTGGTGTTGCCGGTGACGCCAGCACGGCGCGGCCGCGCGGGGGCCGGCTACAGGGGCAACGTCATATTGCGCGCCTTCTCGGTCTGCGTGGCGCGGTACTGCGCGAGCTTCATCGCCAGCGCCGCATCCTCGGTCGCCAGCATCGCGACGGCGTACAGAGCAGCGTTTGCGGCGCCGGCCTCACCGATGGCGAAGGTCGCCACCGGCACGCCGCGCGGCATCTGCACGATCGACAGCAGCGAGTCCTCGCCGCGCAGGTATTTCGAAGGAATCGGCACCCCGAGCACCGGGATCACGGTCTTCGAGGCGATCATGCCCGGCAGGTGTGCGGCGCCGCCCGCGCCTGCGATGATCGCCTTGAGCCCCCGCGCGCGCGCCTCGTCGGCATAGGCGAACATGTCATCCGGCGTACGGTGGGCCGAGACGACGCGGGCCTCGAAACGAACGCCGAATTCCTTCAGCACCTCGCAGGCGTGCTGCATGACGTCCCAGTCGGAATTGGAGCCCATGACGACCCCGACCAGCGGTGCCGGTTGACCTTGGCTTTTCATCGCATTTCGCGGGCTCGCGCCCTATCGAGCCTCGAAGGCTCCGAAGCGCTGCATTGTAGGCAATCAGTCAAGTGTCTTGCCCGTCAGGCGCTTCAGCGCCTCGCGGTACTTGCCGGCGGTCTTCTCGATGATGTCGGCCGGGAGATCCGGCGGCGGAGGCGCCTTGTTCCAGTGCTGAAGCTCGAGCCAGTCGCGCACGAACTGCTTGTCGAACGACGGCGGGGAGACACCCTCCTCGTACTCGTCGGCCGGCCAGAAGCGCGACGAGTCGGCCGTCAGCACTTCGTCCATCAGCCGCAGCTGGCCCTCGGCATCGATGCCGAATTCGAACTTGGTGTCGGCGATGATGATGCCGCGCGTCCGCGCATAGTCCGCTGCGGCGCGATACAGCGTCAGCGAAACCGTCTGGATCTTGAAGGCCAGCTCGGCGCCAATCGTCGCCTTGGCGCGTTCAAAGCTGATGTTCTCGTCATGCGTACCCAGCTCGGCCTTGGTGGCGGGCGTGAAGATCGGCTCCGGCAGGCGGCTCGCCATCTGCAGGCCGCGCGGCAACTCGATGCCGCAGACTTCGCCGGTCTTCTGATAGTCCTTCCAGCCCGAACCGATCAGATAGCCGCGCACGACGGCCTCGACCGGAATCGGCTTCAGCCTCAGGGCCACGACCGAGCGGCCGCGCACCTGATCGCGCTCGTCCGGTGCCACGACGCTCTCGGGATCGATGCCCGTCAGGTGGTTGGGAACGATGTGCGCAAGCTTCTCGAACCAGAAGTTGGACATCGCATTGAGCACGCGGCCCTTGTCCGGTATCGGCTGGTTCATCACAACGTCGAAGGCCGACAGTCGGTCCGACGTCACGAGCAGCAGCTTGTCGTCGCCGACAGCGTAACTGTCACGCACTTTGCCGCGGTAGACCGACGGCAGGGAGCGGATGTTCGAGTGCAGCAGGCCGGATGTCATCGCGTTCTTCCTCCGGCTCGAAGTTTACGGGACACCCGCGCCCCGTCAGGCAAAGCGCGCGAGCAGGATCGCGAGCCAGGTGCCGCCGGCCAGGAACATCGCCAGCATGACGGCCGCGCTGCCGTAGTCCTTGGCTCGCTTGGCGAGCGCATCGATCTCGAAGCTGTCGCGATCGACCGCGGCCTCGATGGCCGTGTTGAGCAGCTCCGCGACGAGCACCAGCACGATCACCGCGACCAGCAGCACTTTCTCGACGACGCTGACCGGCAGCACGACGGCCACGGGAACGAGCACGGCGGCGATGCAGACTTCCAGCCGGAACGCATCCTCGTGCTCCCACGCGGCGCGCAGTCCGTCGACCGAGTAGCGCGTGGCATTGACCAGGCGCGTGAGGCCGCGCTTGCCCTTCAGGGCGCGTCCGTCGGCGGGCACCCCGGCTTGCGACGGACGGCTGGATTCGGTCGACATGGCCGCCGATGATAGTCGGCCCGACCGCAAAGGCGCCGTCGACGGTGGGGTCGCGCGTATCATCGCGCGCACTCAACTTTCGTCTGCTTCGCGCCTCCATGCCCGCCATCGACTTCTCACGCTTCTACCGCTATGACGACCTGATGGCGCTGCTGCGCGCGTTCGTCGCGGAACATCCGCAGTACATCGCGCTGGAAACAATCGGCACCAGCCACGAGGGTCGCGCGATCCCGCTGCTGACGATCACGAACCAGGCGACCGGGGCGGCGGCCGACAAGCCGGCGTACTGGGTCGACGGCAACATTCACTCGGTCGAGCTGACGGCATCGAGCGCGTGCCTCTACTTCACCGACTGGCTGATGAAGGGCAAGGACACCGACCCGGACATCCGCCGCGCGCTCGACACACGCACGCTTTACGTGTGCCCGCGCATCAATCCGGACGGCGCCGAGTGGGCGATGGCGGATCGGCCGAAGTACGTGCGCTCTTCCACGCGCCGCTATCCGTTCGACGAGGAACCGGTCGAGGGGCTTATTGCCGAGGACATTGACGGCGACGGCCGCATCCTGCAGATGCGCATCGCCGATCCGAACGGGCCGTGGAAGAAGCACCCGCAGGAGCCACGGCTGCTGGTGCGGCGGGATCCGCTCGATCCGCCAGGCGGCGAGTACTACCGCCTGCTGCCGGAAGGCCGCATCGAGAACTATGACGGCACATCGATCAGCGTCGCCGGCGTCACCGGCAATGCGCAGGGGCTCGATCTCAACCGCAACTTTCCTTCGAACTGGCGGCAGGAGTTCCAGCAGCTTGGCGCGGGGCCGTACCCGACCTCCGAGCCGGAGGTGCGTGCCGTCGTCGACTTCTTCGTCACGCACCCCAACATCTGCGGCGGCACCAGCATCCACACGTTTTCCGGCGTGCTGCTGCGTCCGTTCGGCCATCAGCCCGACGACAAGCTGCCGGCCGAGGACCTGTGGACGTACCAGACCGTCGGCAAGAAGGGTGAGGAGCTGACCGGCTATCCGGCGATCTCGATCTGGCACGAGTTCCAGTACTACCCCGGCGAGTTCATCAGCGGCGCGTTCGACTGGATCTACGAGCACCTCGGCATGTACATCTGGACCATCGAGATCTGGAACCCGAAGAAGGAAGCCGGCATCGAGAACAAGGAGTGGATCCACTGGTTCCGTGACCATCCGATCGAGGATGACCTCAAGGTGTTCGAGTGGGCGCAGCGCATCGCGCCCGGCGAGGGGCATGTCGACTGGAAAGCGTTCGATCATCCGCAGCTCGGCAAGGTGGAGGTCGGCGGCTGGAACCGCATGGCGGTCTTCACCAACCCGCCGCCGGCCCTGCGCGAAAAAGAGATCGCGCGCTTCCCGAAGTGGCTGCTGTGGCAGACGCTGATTTCACCGAAGCTGGAGTTGCGGGCCACTGAAGTGACGCCGGCCGGAACGGACACCTGGCGCGTGCGCCTCGTTGTGCAGAACACCGGCTGGCTGCCGAGCTACGTCAGCAAGATGACCGTGAACCGCAAGCTGCTGCGCGGCGTGCTGGCGGAGATCGAACTGCCGGCGGATGCGCGGCTCGTGAGCGGCAAGCCGCGCGAGGAACTCGGCGAGCTCGAAGGCTGGGCGTACATGCACACGGGGATCTCGTTCTGGCCCAACAAGAAAGTCACCGCCGAGCGTGCGCACGTCGACTGGGTCGTGCATGCCAAGGCCGGTACCGAGGTCAAACTCTCCGCGCGGCACGAGCGCGCGGGACGGATCAGCGCCTCCGTGCGGCTCGGCTGAGCGCCTACTCCTCGGGTTGCCGCGGAAAGCAGATGGCGCCGGCCGGCAGGACGACACCTGGCAGCTTGCGGGACGTCCAGATGTGTATCGCCTGACTGATGTCGACCGGCTGATCCAGCGAACCGGCCTTGACGCTGATTTGATCAACAGCCCCGCGGCGCTGATGCCATAGGCGAGAACCACAGTCCGGACAGAAGGCGCAGTCGAGCACATGTCCGCTGTCGGTCGGCCGTGACCAGAATTTCGGGTTGCCGCGGGTAACCCGGAGCGCAGCGCACGGAACAAACACCGAGACCCCGAACGCCGACGCCGACTGTTTGCGGCATTCGTTGCAGTGACAGACGACGAGCTTCAACGTCGGTCCGTCGACCTCGTAACGTACCGCGCCACACTGGCATCCGCCGCTCCGCACGGTCACCACCTTTGACCTGCTCATTGCCGACCCGCCGCGCGCGGCCGGACCGGTGGGACTTTCTTCGCCGCTGGCCGCGCAGCGGCGTCGCGGCGCACCTCGGAATGCAGCCATTGGATGAAGGCCGCCGCAATATCGGCTGGTGCGTCTTTCGATACCACGGCGTAGAGACCGCCAGGAATCGCGACCGAGGCCTCGCCAAGTGGCGCAACCAGTTCGCCGTCCTTGAGATGGCGCGCCAAGTGGGGACGCTTGCCGATGGCCACGCCACTGCCTTCACGGGCCGCGTCCACCACCTGGTCGTAGTGAGAAAAGCGCAACGAGCCTGCAGCCCTGAAGCCTCGAATGCCCATGGCCTCGAACCACAATTTCCAGTCGTACCAGGGACGTCCGTTGGTCGCGGTTTCCATGTCGAGCAGCAGATGACGTGAAAGGTCCGATACGGTCCGGATTCCGCGCGCACGGTCGCGCGCCAGCGCAGGCGTGCAGACCGGGAAGATTTCGTAGTCACACAGCTTTTCGCTGCCGGCAGACTCAGCGCCGCGGCGCAGGTAGCGGATTGCCACGTCGATGCCTTCGCGCTCGATGTCGAGTACGTCGTTGCTGGCCACCACGCGCATGCTGCGGTCCGGGTGCTGTCGAGTGAAGCGTGCCAGGCGCGGTCCCAGCCATAGCGACGCCATCGGCACGGTGGTCGTGACCGTGAACGCCTTGGTTGTGCCGGAAATTCTCGCGGCCGCTGCATCGACGAGCGACAAGGCCTCATCCACTGCGTGAAGGAGTTCACGACCCGCGTCGGTCAACTGCAGTGTCCGGTTGGCTCGGAGGAAAAGTGGTGTGCCGAGCTGCTGCTCGAGGGCCTTGACCTCGTGGCTGATCGCCGACTGGGTGATGAACAGTTCCTGCGCCGCACGCGTGAAGCTCAGATGGCGCGCGGCGGCGCGAAATCCTCGCAGCAGGTCGAGTGACAGGGAAGGCGGGCGGCGACCGGGCATAGGTGGCGGGGGGCGGGACGACCGGGCCGGTACGCGACGGCACCCGGTGTTCCTGCCGTCGGTGCCCGGACATTAGAACACCATCGTGCCGCGCCGGCACAGCCTACGACGGCCAGTCGGTCGGGCCTGGCGCAACCACCGCGACTGCCTATACTCGTTCGCATAACGATACGAGGAGACACCGATGGACCGTCGCACCGCACTGCTGGCCGGTGGCGCTGCGCTCGTGCTTCCGCACGGCGCCCTGCGTGCACAGGCGTTTCCCTCTCATGCGATCACCCTGTACTGCGCGTTTCCGGCCGGCGGGCCGACCGACCAGGTCATGCGCGCCTTTGCGGAAGTTGCCGCACGCGAACTGAAGCAGTCTGTCGTCGTCGAGAACAAGCCGGGCGGCGGCGGCACGATCGCCCCGCTCGCCCTGAAGACTTCCAGGCCCGACGGCTATACGCTGTCGCAGATCCCGCTCGGCGTCTTCCGCATTCCGCACATGCAGAAGGCACCGCAGCTCGACCCACTGAAGGACTTCACGTACATCATCAACCTGACCGGCTACACCTTCGGCCTGGTGGTGCCCGCGGGTGCGCCGTGGAAGACGCTGAAAGACTACGTCGACGACGCCAAGAAGAACCCCGGCAAGATCGACTACGGCTCGACCGGCACCGGCACGACGCCGCACCTCGCGATGGAGGAGTTCTCCCAGAAGGCCGGCATCAAGCTGACTCATGTGCCGTACAAGGGCAGCGCCGAGCTGATGGCCGCGATCCTCGGCGGCCACCTGATGTCGGTCAGCGACTCGACCGGCTTTGCGCCGCAGGTCGAGGCGGGCAAGCTGCGTCTGCTCGCGACCTTCGGTTCGAAGCGCACCAAGCGCTGGCCCGACGTGCCCACGCTGAATGAACTTGGCTACGACACGATCTCCGATTCGCCCTTCGGCATCGCCGGACCCGCCGGCATGGAGGCGGCCACGGTCAAGGTGCTGCACGACGCCTTCAAGAAAGCGCTCGACGATCCCAAGGTGCTCGGCCTGCTCGAACGCTATGACCAGCCGGTGATCTACATGAGTCCCGAGGAGTACACGAAGTTCGCGCGCCAGACCTTCGAGGCCGAGCGCGCGACGATCGACCGGCTGGGGTTGCGGGGAAGCATGTAGCAGAGCGTCGCTCGTGTACGCGATCGGCTACGCCGATCGCACGTGCACTCGCTCCGGTACGCGCGCAAAGCGCGCGCTCAAGGCTGATTTGTCGGCTGCGCTCCGGAGCGGCCGCGCGCTACGCCGACCAACAAGTGCACGGCACCCACCCGTCCTCCCGCCAAGCGGGAGGAGATGGACACTCCCCGTGCGCCCCCTCGCCTGGCGAGGGGGAAAGGCCATCCTGGCACTGCGATGCGCAACGCGGGAGGAGTGCGTGGGTTTGAACTTCGGCGGAGCGCGCGGCCGCTCCGGAGCGCAGCCGACAAATCAGTGGTGAGCGCGCGCACCGCGCGCGTACCGGAGCGAGTGCACGTGCAAGTCCCGGCTTTGCCGGGACTTGCGTACACGAGCGACGCTAAGCGGCAGCCAACTGCGCCGCCTTGAAGGCGTGCGCCAGTGCAGCGGGCGTGTGAGCCT
>DAOMFI010000004.1:0-63605 GCA_035429725.1 Burkholderiaceae bacterium
CACCAGTTCGACATCGACTGGATCGCGGTCCAGCCGATCACGAGGTCGATCATCACGATGTTCGAGCCGAGCTCCTTCGCGAACTCGGCACGCTCGTACATATCCTCCATCGTCGCGGCGGTGACGTTCAGATAGTGGCCCTTGACCTCACCGGTGTTCGCCTGCGACCGGTTCACCGCCTCCATGCAGAACAGGAACCGGTCACGCCAGTGCATGAAGGGCTGCGAGTTGATGTTCTCGTCGTCCTTCGTGAAGTCGAGGCCGCCGGTCAGCGCCTCGTAGACGACGCGGCCGTAGTTCTTGCCCGAGAGCCCGAGCTTCGGCTTCATGGTGGCGCCGAGGAGAGGGCGGCCGTACTTATCCAGGCGCTCGCGCTCGACGATGATCCCGGTCGGCGGACCTTTAAACGTCTTCACGTAGGCCGCCGGAATGCGGATGTCCTCGAGCCGCGCCGCCTTCAGCGGCTTGAAGCTGAAGACATTGCCGATCAGGCTCGCGGTCATGTTCGCGATCGAGCCCTCCTCGAACAGAATCAGGTCGTAGGCGATATAGACGAAGTACTGGCCAGGCTGGTTCGGCACCGGATCGACGCGGTAGGCCTTCGCCTGGTACGAGTCGTGCGCTGTCAGGAGGTCGGTCCAGACCACGGTCCAGGTGGCGGTCGAGGACTCGCCCGCCACCGCAGCGGCGGCCTCTTCGGGGTCGACGCCCTCCTGCGGCGTGATGCGGAAAAGGCAGACGACATCGGTGTCCTTCGGCTCGTAGTCGGGCCGCCAGTAACCCATCTGTTTGTACTTGAGGACGCCACCCTTGTAGCGCTGCTTGACGTCCTTGATGTGACCTTCGACCGGCTTGTTCATGGCCCTCGCCTTCTGGTTTTGCGACGCCGCAATGGCGTTCACAGGATGTCGCGCACTGTAGGCAGGCCCTCTCCTAAGGTACAGTCACATTTACTGAGTTCTGAGTTAAGGATTGCTTATGAAAGGAGTCACGCTGCGCCAGCTGCGAGTGTTCTCCGCGGTCGCGCGCCATCTGAGTTTCGGCAAGGCGGCCGAGGAGCTGCACCTGACTCCGCCGGCGATTTCCATGCAGATCAAGGAGTTGGAGGAGCAGGTTGGCCTGCCTTTGTTTGATCGGAGCGGTCGAAGCGTGGCCTTGACCGTGACCGGCGAGTACCTGCTCGTGTATGTGCGCAAGATCCTGGCGACGCTAAAGGACGCCGAAGACGCCGTAGCGCGCCTGAGCGGACTACAGACCGGACGCCTCACTATCGGGATGGTAAGTACAGCTAAATACTTCGTACCGCGTCTAATGACGCGCTTTCGCGCCGAACATCCTGGAATTGAAGTCCGACTGGCGATCGGCGGCAACCGCGAGCAGCTGGTAGCGCTGTTGCAGGCCAATGAGGTCGATCTAGCCATCATGGGCCGGCCACCCCGCGAACTGGCCACGCGGGCCGAGCCGTTTGCGGTTCACCCCCATGTCATCGTGACACCGCCCGACCACCCGCTGGTGAAGGCCGGACACGCGCCGGCCGCCGCGCTAGCCAACTACGAATTCCTGATCCGGGAAGAGGGTTCCGGCACGCGGGCGGCGATGGAGAAGTTCTTCGCTGACCACCGACTGACCCCCCGCGTGGCGATGGAGATGACGAGTAACGAGACGATCAAGCAGGCGGTGATGGCCGGCATGGGCATCTCTTTCCTGTCGCTGCATACGATCGGCATCGAGCTGAAGGCCGGCCTGATCGCGGTCCCCGACATCGAGGGCCTGCCGCTCGCCAAACGCTGGTACATCGTGAACACGCTCGCGAAGACGCTGTCCCCGGCCGCCGAGGCGTTTCGCTACTTCATGCTGGAAGAAGCCGAACGCTACCTGGCGCAGGAATACGGCGCGCCGATCGCCGCCGACGCGCTCGAGCCGGCGTAAGTGGCCGGATGAATCTCAGCGAGAACCGCGGTTCAGGACTTCAGCGTGGGAAGTACATCTTGCTGCGGTCGAGCTCGTAGCTCCAGGGAAGTCCATCGTTCTTCCAGCCGTTGACGTTGCGGCGGCCCTTGGCCGACAACTCGCCTTCAAAACCGTTCAGTACGGTGTAGACCCTGGTGTAGCCGAGCGACTCCAGCAGGTCGGCGGCACGCGACGACCGCTCGCCCGCGCGGCAGATCAGCAGGATCGTGTCGTTCTTGCCCAGGCCCTTCGCCTTCAGCCGCCGCTCGACCTCGGGAGCGAAGTCACTGAACGGCTCAAGCTTGTAGAAGCCGCGGTTCTCGTCCCAGTCAGTCATGAACTCCTGGAACTCGACGTACGGCACCAGCGCGTCGACGCCCTCGGCCATCCCCAGGAACTGCGCCTCGGCCCGCGTCCGCACATCCAGGAACAGTACCTTGCCGTTCTGCGACTTGATGAAGGCCGGGGCCTGCTTCGGCAGCACATACAGTCCCAGCTTCGAGCGCTGTTCTTCCGGCACCTTCGACGGGTCCACCTTCTGGGCGAAGGCCGGCGCGACAACCGCTCCGAGTACAAGCGCGACGATCCAGGCGACGAATTTCACTCGATTCTCCAGCGATGTGGCCAGCGGTTCCGGAAGCCGAAACCGCGGCAGGAAATGATAGAGCCGCCGCCAAGCGGCGGCGGGCGCGATGGGCGATAAAAATATAACCTAAAAGCGCCAGTACACATACCCGTACCTGTATACGCGGGCGCAGGCTGCCGGTCCAAAGCGCCGCTCCAGGCGGCGCACTTCCGGCCGGGGCGCCACGGCGGTCCTGGCGTATCGTCGCGCGCGATGCACGCGACACCCTCACGCCTTTCCGCCTACGCGCTGCTCACCGGCTCGATGACGCTGGTCGGTACCTACGTCGCCCTGTCCAAGCCGTTGACCGCGGCCGTCCCCGTGTTCCTGCTCGCCTTCCTGCGCTTCGCCATTGCGGCCGGCGCGATGGTGCCGTGGACCCCGCGCGCGCGCGATGAAGCTCCGCTTTCCCGTACCGAGCACGGGCTTTTCTTCGTAATGTCCTTCTTCGGCAACTTCCTGTTCTCGATCTGCATGCTGTACGGGATTTCGATGACGACCGCGACCGCGGCCGGCGTCATCCTGGCCACCCTGCCGGCCGTTGTCGCACTGCTCTCGTGGCTGTTTCTGCGGGAAAGGCTCACAGCGCGAGTCCTCGTTGCCATTGCCCTTGCGGTCGGCGGCATCGGCCTGCTGCAGTTTGCGCGGACGGACGACGGCTCATCGCGCGGGGCGGCGCTGCTCGGCAACCTGCTGATGTTCGGCGCCGTTGTCTGCGAGGCAACCTACGTCATCGTCGCAAAGCGGCTCGCAGCGACCCGCGCGCCGCTGCGCGTTTCAGCACTGATCAACCTGTGGGGGCTGGTGCTGATCGCGCCATTCGGCCTTTGGCAGCTCGCGCACTACGACCTGGGCACGATCACGGTGCCGCTCTGGACCCTGCTGGTGTTTTACTCGCTCGCTGCGAGCCTCTTTGCCGTCTGGATGTGGGTCGCGGGGCTCAAGCACGTGCCGGCGAACCACGCCGGCGTCTTCACCGTTGCGCTTCCCATTGCGGCGACCGCTGTCGGCGTGTTCATACTCGGAGAACCGTTCACCGCGATTCATGCGCTCGCCATGGCGATGGCGGCCGCAGGTGTCGTGCTGATCACATTGGCGCCTCCGGCAGCGCCCGCATGACGCCAGCGCAGGCGGATCACAACGGGGCCATTCGGCGTGGAGCCACAACGGCACCTCGACGACAGGCAGCCAGCACCGGATAAGGTCCCCGGCCGTTCGGCTTCCCCTGCGCACGCGATCGCGCAGGTCCGCGATTCCGACCGACGGCCCCGCATTTTGCGCCCGCCGTTCCGTATCTTTCGGGCATGACTGCGGATCACCTCAGAATCGCCGAAAGCCTGTCGCCCCAGGTACGGATGGCGGTCACCGTGCTGGCGATCAATGCCAAGTCGCGGCTGAAGGAGCAGCGCCAGCCGCATGCGGAACGTCGCCCTCCCCTGATTGCGGTTCTGCTCAGCCCGTACGCCATGGCGCGCTCCGCCGCCACAGCCGTGATCGCGCGGCACGTGAACGCGCCGGTGCAGCGTGTCGACTGGACGAGGCTCTTTTCGCCCTACGCGCACGAAACCGAGCTCAACGTCGAGCGTCTGTTCGATGCTGCCGAGCACGCGGGCGTGTTCCTGCTGTTCGACGAGGCGGATGCCCTGTTCGGTCCGCACGGCCGACCGATCGATCTGTCCGACAGTGCGCATGAGGCGAGCACCAGGGCGCTGCTCGAACGCATGGCCCGCTTCGACGGGCCGGTGTGCTTCACCGCCAGTCATCGACGCCACCTGCACCCGCGCGTGCTGGCAGCGGCCGAACCGGTGATCGACCTCACGGCCGCCGTTTCAGCCTGAGTCACCCGCTCCGCGTCGCGCGAGGAACGGCTGCAGGAGCTGGCCGGTCGGAACCCGCGCACCCAGGCGCGCCAGCAGCAGGTACACGCCGACCAGCTTGCGATGCAGGAACATCGTGTGTGATGGCGGCATCCGCAGCAGGCCGCGCTTGAATGCGAGATCGACGCCCAGTTCGCGCGCGCGGCGCGGCAGGTCCGAGGCGCCATAGTCGTACACGCCCCCGGAGCGCAGCGGCTCGCAGACGAGTTCGAGAACCTCCATCGCCGCATCGACCACATCCTGCGACGCGTCTGCAGCGATGTAGCCGATGCGTCGCGCTTCACGCTCGATGGCAGGCCGGTCGCCGGCAACGATCGCGCGCGTGATGCGGCGGTAGCTCTCCGTGTAGGCGCGGCTGAACTGCTGGGTCGCCCCGAAGTCGAGCAGCACCAGCCGCGCGGTCGCCGGCTGATACAGATAGTTGGCGAAGTTGGGGTCGGTCTGCATCACGCGAAACTCGAAGAGTTCGCGGAACATCAGCCGCTGCAGCGCCGAACCGAGCGTGTCGCGGACAGCCTGCGGCGTCTCCGCGCCCAGGGAGTCGAGCGGCACTCCGTCCATGTAGTCCATCGCCATCACGCGCGCTGTCGTAAGGTCCCAATGAACCTTGGGCAGCACGATCTGCGGGTCGTCGGCCACCAGGCGTGCGTACTGCTCGAGGAATCTCGCTTCCGCCAGATAGTCAGCCTCCTGAGTCAGCTGGCGCTTGGCCTCGCGCGCGATCTCCTCGACATCGACGCCGAGCGGCAGCAGCTGCGCCAGGCGCAGCAGCGTTGCGACGTTGTCGACATCGCTCGTGATCGAGCGCGCGACGCCGGGATACTGCACTTTCAGCGCCAGTTCGCGCCCGTCGATCGTGCGGGCTCGATGCACCTGGCCAATCGAGGCTGACGCGATCGGCGTTTCGTCGAAGCGAGCGAAACGCTGCTCCCAGCCGGTGCCGTAAGCGCGGCCCAGCACCCGCCGCAGCTGCGCGAGCGGCATCGGCGCCGCTTGCGAACGCAACGATTCGAGCGCCTGCGCCAGTTCCGGCGGCAACAGCCCTTCGCTCTCGAGCGAGATCAACTGCCCGAGCTTCATCGCGGCGCCCCGCAGGTTCGCGAGGCGCTCGACCAGCCGGCGCGCCGTCGCCACGGAAAACATCGGTTCGGCCTCATTGCCCCGGCCCAGGCGCCGCAGCCCCTGCAGTGCGCCGCCGACCGCCAGTTCCCCGGCCGCCAGGCCCAGGCGCGCGAGCCGCCCGAGGCGGCTTTGCGGCACGCGCGACGCGGCGGGTGGCTTCCGGGTCATCGCCCGCCCCGGCAAAGGCTCGACGGGCGCACCACATGAGGGCGCGCTCGCATTCGCCCGCGTGCATTCCACCCGCGACTGGTGCAGTGGGTGCGCGAAACGCCCAGTTCACGGTCGAAAAGCGCGTGGCACAGAACTTGTATTGCACTGCAGGGCGGCGAATGTGCGCTGCTACAGGAGAGAGGAATGGACCGCAGACAATTCATCCAGGCCGGGGGCGTTGCCGCCCTCAGCTGTAGTTCGATTTCGACCGCGTTCGGCCAGGACAAGACACCGATCAAGGTGGGCATCCTGCACTCGCTGTCCGGAACGATGGCGATTTCGGAAACGGCACTTAAGGAAACGGCGTTGATGACCATCGCCGACATTAACGCCAAGGGCGGCGTGATGGGCCGCATGCTCGAGCCGGTCGTGGTCGATCCGGCGTCGAACTGGCCGCTGTTCGCCGAAAAGGCGCGCCAGCTGCTGACGCAGGACAAGGTCTCGGTGGTGTTCGGTTGCTGGACATCGGTGTCGCGCAAGTCGGTGCTGCCGGTGTTCAAGGAGCTGAATGGTCTGCTGTTCTACCCGGTGCAGTATGAAGGCGAAGAACTGGAACGCAACGTGTTCTACACCGGTGCCGCGCCGAACCAGCAGGCGATTCCAGCGACCGAATACCTGATGAGCAAGGAGGGCGGCGCCGCCAAGCGCTTCTTCCTGCTCGGTACCGATTACGTCTACCCGCGCACGACCAACAAGATCCTGCGCGCCTTCCTGAAGAGCAAGGGTGTCTCGGAGAAGGACATCGAAGAGGTCTACACGCCCTTCGGCCACAGCGACTACCAGACGATTGTCGCGAATATCAAGAAGTTCGCCTCCGGCGGCAAGACCTGCGTCATTTCCACGATCAACGGCGATTCGAACGTCCCGTTCTATAAGGAACTCGGCAACGCCGGACTGAAGGCCAAGGACGTCCCGGTGGTTGCGTTCTCGGTCGGCGAGGAAGAACTCCGCGGCGTCGACACCAAGCCGCTGGTGGGGCACCTCGCGGCGTGGAACTACTTCATGTCGCTGAAGAATCCGCAGAACGACGCCTTCATCAAGATGTACCGGGACTGGGCCGTGAAGCAGAAGATGCCCAATGCCGATAAAGTCGTCACCAACGACCCGATGGAAGCGACCTACGTCGGCATCCACATGTGGAAGCAGGCGGTCGAGAAGGCCAAGTCGGTTGAGGTCGACAAGGTGATCCCGGCTGTCGCGGGCCAGCAGTTCGCAGCGCCGAGCGGCTACACGATCAAGATGGACGAAACCAATCACCACCTGTGGAAGCCGGTGTTCATCGGAGAAATCCGCGCCGACGGCCAGTTCAACGTGGTGTGGAAAAGCAAGGGCCCTGTTCGCGCTCAGCCCTGGAGCCCGTTCATCCCCGGCAACGAGAAGAAACCCAACTCGCCCGTCTGAGAAAGCGGCCGGCGCGCAGCTCACCGAGCCCTGGAACGGCGGTGTTCTGCGCGCCTCGCCGCGTCCTCCCATGCTGCTTCACGTCCTGCGCGCGCTCGCCTGTGTGCTGGTGCTCATCGCGGCGCCGGCCTCGGCAGCGCTCGATCCGTCTGTCGTCGCCCAGCTCGGGGCCGAGGATTCGGACGTGCGCGTCGATGCGATCCGCAAGCTCGTGGCCACCGAGGATCCGCGCGTCATCGAGATCCTCCGGGCGCTCGACGGTGATGCGCTCGCACTGATCGACGGCGGCAAGCGTGCTGTCATCGCTGCCGACGGCAAGCTGACCGATGCTGCGACCGGCCAGCCGGCGGGAACAGCACCGGCGAATCTCGAGACGATCGTCATCAACAACCGCATTCGTGGCGAAATCGGTGCCGCGCTGGCCGCGCTGCGCCTGAGCAGCAGCGACCGCGCCGAACGGCTGGCCGCCGCCCGCGAGCTGCAGGGCTCCGACAACGAAGACGCCTTGCCCATCATCGAGCGCGCGATGGCCAAGGAAACCGATCCGGAAATCCAGTCCATCCTGACGTTGGCCGGCGCTTCGCTGGCGCTCAAGAGCAGCGAGCCCGATCTGCGTGCCCGGGCGGCACGGACGCTCGCGGCCAGCAGCGATCCGCAGGTGCGCCAGCTGCTGGCGACGATGCTGACGAAGCAGAAGGACGGCACCTACAACGAGCCCGACGAGAAGGTGCGCGCCGCCGCCCAGGCCTCGCTCGCCGAGATCAACGCGCGCCTGCGCACGACCGAAATCGGGCTTGCGCTCTTCTCCGGGGTGAGCCTCGGCTCGATCCTCTTGCTGGCGGCACTGGGACTCGCGATCACCTACGGCCTGATGGGCATCATCAACATGGCCCACGGCGAGTTCCTGATGATCGGCGCCTACGCGACCTATGTCGTGCAGGGCCTGTTTCGCACGCACCTGCCCGGCGCGTTCGACTGGTACGTCGTGGCCGCGCTGCCGGTCGCGTTCGCGGTGACGGCCGCTATCGGCATGGCGCTCGAGCGCGGCGTGCTGCGGTGGCTGTATGGCCGGCCGCTCGAGACACTGCTGACCACCTGGGGCGTCAGCCTGCTGCTGATACAGGCCAGCCGCATGGTCTTTGGCGCGCAGAACGTCGAGGTCGAGAACCCGAGCTGGCTCTCGGGCGGCATCGCGCTCGGCGGCGGCTACGTGCTGCCGTTCAATCGCATGGTCATCGTGCTGTTCGCGCTCGCCGTGCTGGCGGCCGTCTGGCTCGTCATCAACCGCACGCGCATGGGACTCTTCGTGCGCGGCGTGACGCAGAACCGCGCGATGGCGAGCTGTACCGGCGTGCCGACGAACCGCGTGGACATGCTGACGTTCGGGCTCGGTTCGGGCGTGGCGGGCCTCGGCGGCGTGGCGCTGTCGCAGATCGGCAATGTCGGGCCAGACCTCGGCCAGAGCTACATCGTCGACAGCTTCATGGTCGTCGTGCTCGGGGGCGTCGGTCAGCTCGCGGGCACCGTGATCGCGGCCTTCGGCCTCGGTTCGATCGCCAAGTTCCTCGAGCCGTGGTCCGGCGCCGTGCTGGCGAAGATCATGGTGCTCGTTTTCATCATTCTCTTCATTCAGAAGCGGCCCCAGGGCTTGTTCGCCTTGAAGGGGCGGAGCGCAGAGGCTTAGGACTGACCGTGAAACGGCTCATCCTCCTTCGCTGCACGCCCTCGGATCTCATGGAGAACGAGAGGGCTGGGTATGCCGCCTCATGCTCCCCTAACATGGGAAAGCCTGCGCAGCGCTTCGATACGATGGTCCACTGCGTGCTCCGCGCGCGCCAAGACCGATCAAGGCGAACGTGACACGCCTGTTTCCACTGCGCGTCTGGACTGCGATCCTCGCCATAACGGCGGTGCTGGTCGTGGTCATCCCGGTACTTCATCTCGCCGTCCCCGAGACCAGCCCATTTCACGTGTCGAGCTTCTGGATCACGCTGCTCGGCAAGTTCATGTGTTACGCGGTGGTGGCGCTGGCGATGGACCTCATCTGGGGCTACACCGGCATCCTGTCGCTCGGACAGGGACTGTTCTTCGCGCTCGGCGGCTATGCCTTCGGCATGTACCTGATGCGGCAGATCGGCCGCGACGGCGTCTACCAGAGCGATCTGCCCGACTTCATGGTCTTCCTCGACTGGAAGGAGCTGCCCTGGTACTGGGCGCTCAGCGACTCCTTCGCCTGGACGATGCTGCTCGTCGTCGCCGCGCCGGGCCTGATCGCCTTCATCTTCGGTTTCTTCGCGTTCCGCTCGCGGATCAAGGGCGTGTACTTCTCGATCATCACGCAGGCGCTGACCTATGCCGCGATGCTTGCCTTCTTCCGCAACGACATGGGCTTCGGCGGCAACAACGGCTTCACCGACTTCAAGCGCATCCTCGGCTTCCCGATCACCGCGCCGGAGACGCGCACGGCGCTCTACGTGCTCTCGGGGCTGGTCCTGCTGGGATCATTGCTGCTGGCGCGCTGGATCGTGGCGAGCAAGTTCGGACGCGTGCTCACCGCGATTCGCGACCAGGAATCGCGCCTGATGTTCCTCGGCTACCGGACGCTCTACTTCAAGCTCTTCATCTGGACCGTGGCGGCCGTGATGAGCGGCGTGGCTGGCGCCCTTTACGTGCCGCAGGTCGGCATCATCAATCCGGGCGAAATGAGTCCGGCCAACTCGATCGAGATCGCGATCTGGGCGGCCGTCGGCGGACGCGGAACCCTGTTCGGTCCGATCCTCGGCGCCTTCGCCGTCAACGGGGCCAAGACCTGGTTCACCGTCGCGTACCCGGAACTTTGGCTCTATTTCCTCGGGCTGCTGTTCGTGCTGGTGACTCTGCTGCTGCCGCGCGGACTGATGGGGCTCGCCGGATCGCTGCGACTTCGTCGCAATTCCGCGTCCGACGCGCCTGCCGGCACCGAGACGCTGGAGGCACGCACGTGAGCGAATCCACCGTGCTGGCACGGCCCGGCAGCGGCGACGTGGCCGGATACGGCCATGTGCTGGAGCCGGACCGCGTCGACACCTCGCATGGCCCCATCTTGTACCTCGAGGACATCACGGTCAGCTTCGACGGCTTCAAGGCGCTGAACAGGCTCTCGCTCACGATCGAGCGCGGCGAACTGCGTTGCGTCATCGGTCCCAACGGCGCGGGCAAGACCACGATGATGGATGTCATCACCGGCAAGACGCGCCCCGACGCCGGCACCGCGTTCTTCGGCCAAACCTTCGATCTGGCCCGATTGCCTGAGACCGAGATCGCCCGGCTCGGCATCGGCCGCAAGTTCCAGAAGCCGACGGTGTTCGAGAACCACACCGTGTTCGAGAACCTCGAACTTGCGATGAAGACCGACAAGCGCGTCAAGCCGACCCTTCTCGCGGCGCTGACTTCCGCGCAGCGGGACCTGATCGCGCGCACGCTGAAGACGATCCGCCTGGAAGGCAGCGAGCAGCGGCGCGCCGGGGCGCTCTCGCACGGGCAGAAGCAGTGGCTCGAGATCGGCATGCTGCTGGTGCAGGAGCCGGAACTCATCCTCCTCGATGAGCCGGTCGCCGGCATGACCGATGCCGAGACCGACCGCACCGCCGAGCTGATCCTCGAACTCGAAGGCAGCCACTCGATCATGGTCGTCGAGCACGACATGGATTTCGTCAACCGCATCGCGCGCACAGTGACGGTGCTGCACGAAGGCAGCGTGCTGGCCGAAGGGCCGATGAACGTCGTGCAGAACGATGAGCGGGTGATTGAGGTGTACCTTGGGCGCTGACGCAATCGGCTGCGCGCCGCGCGATGGCTGTTTGATGCGCTACCCGCGGAAATTCTCTCAGCATTCGTCGGCCGACCGCTCACGGCGCGGTGCCGCCTACTTTCTTTGCTTCGCCAAAGAAAGTAGGCAAAGAAAGGCGACCGCACGATGCCGACCTACGCTTCGCTCCGGCTCCCCTTGCGCTGCAGGGCACCAGCGGGCCGTACGCGAAACTCGCTCCCTGCGGTCGCTCAGACACGCGCCCGGCACGGCCCCGCCGCTGCCCCGCACCGCTGCGGCGTCATCGAGCGGATTTGCCCCGTCGCGGCGCCAGCACGGCGACGCTTCGGGGGTTTTGCCCTCGAAGCCGCCGAGCAGCGCAGGACGGGCCGGGGTCTTCGGCCATCGACTGTCCGAAGCACGTGGCTCGGCGCGCAGCGCCGAGATCGTGCGAGTTTCGATGGCCGCCGGACCGTCCGAGCAGCGCAGGGCACCCCGCAGGGGCGGCTTCGCGGGCGCGGCTTTCTTTGGTTACTTTCTTTGCCAAGACAAAGAAAGTAACGGGCCACGCGGCCCTGAAGCGCGCAGTGGAGGGCAGACGGCACAGCCGCGCAGCGGCATTGAATGTGTTTGCCGCACGGCGCGCGATTGACCGCTCATGCTGACCATCAACTCCCTCAACCAGTACTACGGCGGCAGCCACATTCTGCGCGACGTCTCGCTCGAGGTGCGCGCCGCGGCGTGCACGGTTCTGCTCGGCCGCAACGGCGTCGGCAAGACGACGCTCTTGAAGACCATCATGGGGCTGGTCGCCGCGCGTGACGGTTCGCTGCGCTTCGACGGGCAGGACCTGCTGCGCCTGCCGCCTTACCAGCGCGTGCGGGCGGGGATCGGCTATGTGCCGCAGGGCCGCGAGATCTTCAACCGGCTCACTGTCGAGGAGAACCTGATGATGGGTCTCGCCCCGCTGTCGGGCGCCGCGGCACGCCGCGTGCCTGAACACATCTTCGAGCTTTTCCCGGTGCTGAAGCAGATGCTGAAGCGTCGTGGCGGCGATCTCTCCGGCGGGCAGCAGCAGCAGCTTGCGATCGGGCGCGCACTGGCGGCCGACCCGAAGCTGCTGATCCTCGACGAGCCGACCGAAGGCATCCAGCCGTCGATCATCAAGGAGATCGGCGCCGTGATCCGCAAACTGGTGACGGAGAAGAAAATGGCGGTGCTGCTGGTCGAGCAGTACTACGATTTCGCGGAGTCGCTGGCCGACGCCTACGCGGTCATGTCGCGCGGCCAGATCACGCACCGCGGCAGCGGCCATCAGATGAAAGAGGACAATGTCGTCGGACTGCTGGCGATCTGACCGCCGCTGGCGCACACGCTCACCATGTTCGACGGACGAGAGGCTTCCTGGCACGCGACGCTCGCGCTGCGATTCCATCGGCGCGACGCCCGCACGCTCTGCACGAACCGACATCAGGGGCCGCTGCGCATGCAGAAGCCGCTCTATCCCGAAGGGGATGCGATCTGTCATGCGGTCATCATTCATCCGCCCGGCGGCATCGCGGGCGGCGATGCGCTGGAGGTCACAGCCACCGTGGAGCCCCGCGCGCATGCGCTGGTGACAACCCCGGGTGCGGCCAAGTGGTACAAGGCGAACGGGCGGGCGGCGTCCCAGCGCGTGCGGCTGCGCGTCAGCGGGTCGCTCGAGTGGCTGCCGCAGGAAGCTATCGTCTTCGATCAAGCGGATGTCCGCTCGGCCATCGACATCCATCTCGACGCGGGCGCCGCAATGATCGGCTGGGACATCGTCGCCCTCGGCCGGCGCGCGGCGGGCGAGCGCTTCGAGCGGGGCTGCTACGCGCAGTCGATACGACTTCGCGTCGATGACGCCCTCGTCTGGCACGAGCGCAGCCGCATCCTCGGCGGCGACCCGCTTCAGGAGTCACCGATCGGGCTCGACGGACATCATGTCTTCGGCTGCCTGTGGGCGGCGGGCGCTCCGCTCGAAGCGCTGGATCTCAATGAGCTGCGCGCGGAGCTTGGCGCGGCAGACGCAAGCGCACCGGTCACCCGGCTTGCGCCGCAGTTGCTGGTCGCACGCACGCTTGCCCAGTCAACCTCGGCCGCGCGCACCGCGCTTGCCGCGGTCTGGGGCGCACTGCGGCCGCGCCTCTTCGGCGTGCATGCGCAATTTCCACGGCTCTGGGCCACCTGACAGCAGGAAACGGCGATGGAACTCTCCCCACGCGAGAAGGACAAGCTCCTGATCTTCACAGCCGGCCTGGTGGCCGAACGCCGCAAGGCTCGCGGGCTGAAGCTCAACTATCCCGAGGCGGTGGCCTACATCAGCGCCGCGATCCTCGAAGGCGCCCGTGACGGCAGGACAGTGGCCGACCTGATGCATTTCGGCACGACGCTGCTGACACGCGGCGACGTCATGGACGGTGTGCCGGAGATGATCCCCGACATCCAGGTCGAGGCGACGTTTCCCGATGGCACCAAGCTGGTCACGGTGCACCAGCCCATTGCCTGAGAGGGCCGCGCGATGCTGAGCGTGAAACGCCGAGACGCGACAGGGCTGCTTTCGCAGCGCGAAGCTCTGATCGACTTGCTGCTCGATGCCGTGCAAAAGGGTGCATCGGTCGGGTTCGTGCTGCCCTTGACGCGCGAGGAAGCCGGACGCTACTGGGATAGTCTCCTGCCATCGGTCGCGGATGGCAGCCGGCTGCTGTGGACCGCGCTGGACAGCTCCGGCCTGGTCGGCAGCGTGCAGCTCGAGCTCGCCACGAAGAAGAACGGAGTCAACCGGGCCGAAGTCCAGAAGCTGCTGGTGCATTCGCGCGCACGCCGCGGCGGCGTGGGTCGCGCGCTGATGCGGGCGCTGGAGACGGCGGCACTCGATCTGCGACGCGGTCTGCTCCATCTCGACACCGAGGCCCGCTCCGGCGCCGAGGAGTTCTATCGCGCGCTCGGCTATACCTGCATCGGCGGGCTGCCCGAGTATGCGTGCAGCCCTCACGGCGAGTGGCGCGCCAACGCGATTTACTACAAGACCCTCTTTACGCGGGGAACACCATGACGAGTTCTTCAGTGATCCCCGGCGAAGTGCTGGCCGCGGGCGGCGAGATCGAACTGAACGCAGGCCGTCAGACTGTGCGCGTGACCGTCGCCAACACCGGCGACCGGCCGATCCAGGTCGGCTCGCACTTCCATTTCTTCGAGACCAACGAGGCACTGCGCTTCGACCGTCCAGCCGCGCGCGGCTTTCGTCTCAACATCGCGGCCGGCACGGCGGTGCGCTTCGAGCCGGGCCAGGAACGCGAGGTCGAGCTGGTCGCGCTGGATGGCGACCGGATCGTGTTCGGCTTCAATGGACGGGTCATGGGTCGACTCGACACGAGTCGACCCTTTGCGAAGGTCAGCCGCTCCCTCACTACCCTCCCTCCGAGAGGGAGGGCCAGAACCAAGGCACCAGCGAAGAAGGTGGGGCGCAAATGAGGATCTCGCGCCAGGCTTATGCGGAGATGTACGGCCCGACGGTGGGCGATCGCGTGCGGCTCGCCGACACCGCGCTCGTCGCGCAGGTCGAGAAGGACTACACGGTCTACGGCGAAGAGGTGAAGTTCGGCGGCGGGAAGGTGATCCGCGACGGCATGGGGCAGTCGCAGCGGATGTCGAAGGACTGCGCCGACACGGTCATCACCAACGCGCTGATCATCGACCACTGGGGCATCGTCAAGGCCGACATTGCACTCAAGGGCGGGCGCATCAGCGGCATCGGCAAGGCGGGCAATCCCGACATCCAGCCGGCCGTCACCATCGTCATCGGACCGGGCACCGAGATCATCGCCGGTGAGGGCATGATCGTCACCGCCGGCGGCATCGACAGCCACATCCACTTCATCTGCCCGCAGCAGATCGACGATGCACTGATGAGCGGGATCACGACGATGATCGGCGGCGGCACCGGCCCCGCCACGGGGACGTTCGCGACGACCGTGACGCCCGGCCCGTGGCACATGGAGCGCATGCTGCAGGCCGCCGATGCCTTCCCGATGAACCTTGGCTTCCTCGGCAAGGGCAATGCCTCGCAGGTCGCCCCGCTGCTGGAGCAGATCGAAGCCGGAGCGATCGGACTCAAGCTGCACGAGGACTGGGGCACCACGCCCGCCACGATCGACGCCGCGCTCACCGCCGCCGACCGCACTGACACGCAGGTCGCGATTCACACCGACACGCTGAACGAGGCCGGCTTCGTCGAGGCCAGCATCAAGGCGTTCAAGGGACGCGTGATCCACACCTATCACACCGAAGGCGCCGGCGGCGGGCATGCACCGGACATCATCAAGGTCTGCGGCGAGCTAAACGTACTGCCGTCGTCGACCAACCCGACGCGGCCCTACACCGTCAACACGCTCGACGAGCATCTCGACATGCTGATGGTGTGCCATCACCTCGACGCCAGCATCGCGGAGGACATCGCCTTCGCCGAGAGCCGCATCCGCAAGGAAACGATCGCGGCCGAAGACATCCTGCACGACCTCGGGGCGTTCTCGATGATTTCCTCCGACTCGCAGGCGATGGGCCGCGTTGGCGAGGTCATCACGCGCACCTGGCAAACCGCGCACAAAATGAAGCAGCAGCGCGGCTCGCTGACGGAGCGGGATTTCGCGGATCCAAGGGAGCACGACAACGCCCGCATCAAGCGCTACGTGGCCAAGTACACGATCAATCCGGCCCTCACGCACGGCATCGCGCATGAAGTCGGGTCGGTCGAGGTCGGCAAGTGGGCCGATCTCGTGCTGTGGAAGCCGGCGTTCTTCGGCGTCAAGCCATTTTTGATCCTCAAGGGCGGAACCATCGCCGCCGCCGCGATGGGCGACCCCAATGCATCGATCCCGACGCCGCAGCCGGTGCACTACCGGCCACAGTTCGGCGCCTTCGGCGGTGCGCTCGCGAAGAGTTCGCTGACCTTCGTGTCGCAGGCGGCGCTGAAGAAGCGCGTGCCGGAGAAGTACGGCCTGCAGAAGACCGTCGTCGCGGTCAAGGGCATCCGTCGGCTCTCCAAGCGCGACATGGTGCACAACGCGCTAACGCCGAAAGTCACCGTCGATCCCGAGACTTACCAGGTGCATGCCGACGGCGTCCTGCTCGAATGCGAGCCGGCGAGCGATCTACCGCTGGCGCAGCGCTACTTCCTGTTCTGATTCCCAGCCCATGTTGCGCCTGAACCGGTTGCTCGATGAACCGCTCTCCAAACCCGAAGCGGAGCGCGCCGTGACGCTGCGACTCGCATATGGCGAGCGAGTGAAGAGCCGGCTCGCGACGATGAGCGTCGACGGCCAGGCGGTGGCGATCCTTCTGCCGCGTGGCAGCGTGCTGCGCGACGGGGCGCTGCTGGCGGGCGACGACGGCGCGCTGGCGCGCATCGAGGCTGCCCCCGAACCGGTGATCCGCGTGACCGCCGACGATCCCCTTGCACTGCTGCGCGCGGTCTATCACCTGGCCAACCGCCATGTGCCCGCACAGCTCGCGATTGACCACGCGCTGATCGAGCCCGATGCCGTGCTCGAGGCAATGCTGCGCGGACTCGGCGTGCACGTCGAGCACATCGAGGCGCCGTTTCATCCCGAGGGAGGCGCCTATCACGGCGAGCATCACCACGGGCCCTCGCATCGCGACGAGGTCGACATCGTCTCGGCCACGATCGGCGAGCAGCTGTCGATTGCGGCGCACGCAGGGCGCAGAACATGACGCCCGCCGATGTCGGCGTCGGTCCAGGCGCGCGCCTGCGTCCGTTGCTTGCCTTGCTGCAACTCGCGAGCCCGGCGCTGCCGGTGGGTGGGTTCGCGTACTCGCAGGGCCTCGAGTCAGCGATCAGCGACGGACTCGTGCACGATGCCGCCTCAGCACAACGCTGGATCCGTGACGCGCTGCTGCTGGCGCTGGCGCGCTTCGAAGCTCCGGTGTGGCTACGCATCCACGACGCCGCCCTGGCCTGCGATGAAGCGGCCCTGCGGCACTGGAACGATGAACTGCTCGCGACGCGCGAGACGGCAGAGCTGCGCGCCGAGTCGCTGCAGATGGGCGCCTCGATGCTGCGCGTGTACGCGCCCCTGAACCTGACTGCACCTTCGCTGCCGGATGCAACGTACACGGCCGGCTTCGCCATGGCCTGCGCACAGCTCGGCATCGCGCGCCTGGATGGGCTCGCGGCCTACCTGTGGGCGTGGCTGGAGAACCAGGTGCTGGTCGCCGTGAAGGCGGTACCGCTCGGGCAGCAGGCTGGCCAGGCGATGCTCCTCGCACTGCACGGCGCCGTGCAGCAGGCCGTCGACGCGGCCGCCGCGCTGTCCGACGACGAACTCGGCAGCGCCGCCATCGGCTTCGCGCTGCGTTCGGCACGCCACGAGACCCAATACTCCCGCCTCTTCCGTTCCTGAGCCTGACGATGACTACACCTTCCTCCGCACCCGACGCAGCACGAGCCATTTCTGCGCGGGCGTCCGGTCCGCTGCGTGTCGGCGTCGGCGGCCCGGTGGGCTCCGGCAAGACGACACTGGTCGAAGTGCTGTGCAAGCGGCTGCGCGACCGCTACCGCCTCGCCGTCATCACCAACGACATCTATACGAAGGAGGACGAGCGCCTGCTCGTGACTGCCGAGGCGCTGACGCCGGATCGCATCATGGGCGTGGAAACCGGCGGCTGCCCGCACACCGCAATCCGCGAGGACGCCTCGATCAACCTCGAGGCGGTCGACCGCATGTGCGCCCGATTCCCGGACCTCGAGCTCATCTTCATCGAGTCGGGCGGCGACAACCTCGCCGCGACTTTCAGCCCGGAGCTGTCGGACCTGACGATCTATGTCATCGATGTGGCGGGCGGCGAGAAGATTCCGCGCAAGGGCGGGCCCGGCATCACCAAGAGCGACCTGCTGGTCATCAACAAGACCGACCTCGCGCCGCACGTCGGCGCGAACCTCGAAGTGATGCGCCATGACACCGAGCGCATGCGCGGCGGGCGCCCTTACGTGATGACGAACCTGAAGACCGGCGCCGGGCTCGACGCGGTAATCGACTTCATCGAACGGCAGGGATTGCTGGTCGCTGCCTGAAGCACGACGGCCGCTTCGCCCGGGCCGGACGGCGCGTGGCAGCATTGGGGCGGAATTCACTTCGCCGACTTCGCCTTGCACGAACTGCCAGCCAGCCCATGACTCTGCACTCGCATCCCTGGCCCGCGCTGCGTGGCGGGCTGCTGGCGCTGCTGGCCGCCGTGTTCTTCGGCATCAGTACGCCGCTGGTGCAGCGCTTTGGTGCCGGCATCGGCGCGTTCACGACCGCGTCCCTGCTTTACGTCGGCGCCGCGCTGGTCGGTGCGCTGTTGCGCCACGGTGTAACGCACGAAGCGCGCCTGACGCGAACGGATCTGCCGCGCCTGCTCGCGATCGCTGCGTTCGGGGCCGTCATCGGTCCGGTGGCGCTGGCCTGGGGTCTGCAGCGGACCAGTGGCACGAGCGCTTCGCTCATGCTGACGCTGGAAGCCCTGTTTACAGCGGTACTCGCCTGGCGGCTGTATCGCGAGCCGATCGCCGGTCGCGTGTGGCTCGCGCTGCTGTTGCTGCTCGCCGGAGGCATGGTTCTGATCCTCGACCAGGCCCGTGACGGTGAGGCGCGCCTGCTGGGGCTGCTCGCGGTGGCGCTCGCCACCGCATCCTGGGGCGTCGACAACGCGCTGTCGCGCGCGCTCGCCGAGCGCGATCCGGGGCAGGTCGTGCTGGCCAAGGCGCTGCTCGGCTCCGGTGCGACCGCACTGCTGGCCTTTGTCGCGCGTGAACCCGTGCCATTGTTCGGCGCGGCGCTCGCGCTGGTGGCCATCGGTGCCGCGGGCTTCGGTCTGAGCCTCCGCTTCTACCTGCTGGCCCAGCGCGCCTTCGGCGCCGCGCGCACCGGCTCGGTGTTCGCGTTTGCGCCTTTCATCGGTGCCGCGCTCGCGATCGGACTCGGCGACCGTTCGTTCACCACGCTGATGCTGCTCGGCAGCCTGCTGATGCTGGCCGGTGTCGTGCTGCATCTGGCGGAGTCGCATGCCCATGAGCACGCACACGAGGCGATAGAGCACGAACACGCGCACCGGCACGATGACGGGCACCACACCCACACGCACGAGCCGATGCCCGTCGGCCCGCACAGCCACTGGCATGTTCACGAGCCGCTGCGCCACAGCCACGCGCACGTGCCGGACGCCCACCACTCGCACGAGCACTGACGGCTATGTGTCGCGCCAGGCCCGGACCTGCTGCGCAGGCTCGAGTCCTGACCGGTTGATACGGAGCAAAGTGCAGCAGGAACCCCTGTTCGCTGGACCGCACGGCAGGACATCGCCTCCTGCGGCGGAAGGCGCCTCACGTCGGCTCCCGTCGCGCGCGGCAGGCGCCGCGGGCCGGCTTGGCCATGATCAAGGGGGCAACGCCGTCGCCGCCTAGACTGCGGGCTCCATGTTTCATCCTGCCCAGACACCGTCGCAGCACACGTTCTTCGAGGATGTGCAGGCGCTCGTCACGGCGACTCTGTTCGTCGCGCTGGGCATCGGCATGTATGGCCATGCGGGCCTGCTGACAGGCGGAACGGCCGGCATCGCTTTTCTCGTCCACTACGCCACCGGCTGGCGCTTTGGCCCGGTCTTCTTCCTGCTCAACCTGCCGTTTGCCTGGTTCGCCGTGCGCACGATGGGGTGGCGCTTCACGATCAAGACCTTTGTCGCCGTCGCGCTGCTCGCCGTGTTCACCGAGGCGCTGCCGCTCGCGCTGCGGTTCGACTGGCTGCAGCCGGTCTACGCCGCCGTGATGGGCGGCTTCCTCATCGGCGTCGGGCTGCTGATGCTGTTCCGGCATCATGCCAGCCTGGGCGGATTGAACGTGCTGGTGCTGTGGCTGCAGCAACGCTACGGCTGGCGCGCCGGCGGCGTGCAGATGGGGATTGACTGCCTCATCGTCATGGCGGCGCTCGCGATCGTCGATGCGAAGCTCGTCGCCACTTCGGTCATCGGTGCCGTGGCCCTGAACCTCGTCGTGGCGGTCAACCACAAACCGGGGCGCTATCTCGGCATGTGACGAACGCGGGACTCGCTTGATGGACGAGCCGAGGCTCACGCGGCGCGCGGATCAACGCCCGGTCGCCACTCCATGCAGAGACGCTCGGGCGACTCGTCGGTGATGACGAAGCCCAGTCGTAGATAAAGCCGCTGCGCAGGATTGACCCGCAGCACGCGCAGGCGCACCGGACGTTCCCGCGCCGCGGCCTGCGCCAACACCTGCCGCACCAGCCGTGTCCCTAAGCCGCGGCCCTGAAATTGCGGCAGCAAAAATACCTTGATCAGCTGGTCGTGCTCGGGATGCTCCGTCACCGCCAGCAGCCCGGCGAGCTGGCCATCCACGTGCACCAGACGGTGCGTCGCCGGGTCGAACGAATCACGGATGCGGGACCGATGCTCGGCGTCGTCCCAGACGCCCCAGGTTGCCTCGACGTAGGCTCGCATCGCCGCCATCGTGATGGCGAAGACGGTCTCGAAATCGGACTCCGCAGCGGGTCTCAGCTCGAGTGCACGCGCCTCCGGCTCCGTCATGGCATCCCGGCGCCCACCGCCTGCCGCACCGGTATCCCGGTCGGATCGAAATCGTGCAGGCAGAACACGTTGATCCCGAAGTAATCGGGCGTGACGCGCTTGCGATGAAACGGATAGATGCCGCAGACACGGCAGAAGAAGTGGCGCGCGGTGTGCGTATGAAACCGGTACTCGGTAAGCGAATCTTCGCCGGCGAGCAGCTTGAACCGACTTTCGTGAACCTTGACCATCAGCGCATTCCGGCGCCGGCAGATCGAGCAGTCGCACATCGTCAGCTCGGGAAAATCCGTTTCGATCTCGAAGCGCACCGCGCCACAGTGACAGCTGCCCAGGTACTTCTGCTGCGGCCGGGTTCCCATGGATTGTCTCCTCGCGGCGAGTCTAGCGGTCGTGCCGGACCGCGGCTGCGGCAGGTGCGCGCCGCGCTCAGTTCATCTTCGGCGGCCAGTTGTGCGTTTCGCCCTGGCATTCACGGCACCACGCGTACAGCGCGTCGTACATCACCATGCCGTGCTTCAGCATCTCGTGGTCATCGCTGAAGTTGTGCGAAAGGCCGAGCGACAGCGCATAGAGCCCGGCCGATTGGGGCGTCAGTTCAAGTCGTGAGGTGTCGGCGCCGCGCACGATGAGAGCAAGCTGCCGGAGAGCCGGTGCGTCGAAGCCATAGCGGGCAAGGAATGCATCGAAACTGCACCCCTCGCCGACATGCGTGAGCTCGACGCCCGGCACGTCGTACGGGATTGCTCCGGTGCGCTTGGCCTCCGGCATCACGTCCTGCGCCGGCACGAACAGGAACTCCGGCTTCTCATCGATGAAACGCGCGATCAGCCAGGGGCAGGCGATGCGGTCGATCTTCGGTCGTTCGCGGGTGATCCACTTCATGTTCACGCCTCCGTGGTCAGCGGCACGGTCGGCCGGCCGCTGTCGCGCCAGCCGGCGTAGCCGTCCACCAGGTAACGGGCATCGAGGCCCATCGCGCGCAGCGTCGCGGCGGTGCCCTGCGACAGTTCATGCCCATGCGCACAGACGACAACCACCGGCCGGTCGCGCGGGACTTCGTCCTTCCAGGTGAAGAGGCCGTCGGGCGAGCGCCATTCGGTCCCGGCGATATCGGCACCGTCGGCCTCGCGGACCTTCGCGCGGCGCACGTCGAGCAGCGTGAAGCTGCGCCGCGCGCGCTGCCACTCGTCGAGTTCAGTCAGCGTGATCTTTTCCATGGGTTCTCCTAAAGTAATGTGCGCAGCGCCAGCCCGGCCAGGCCGCAGGCGACGATGACCGGGATGACGCCGACCTTGAAGCGCATCAGGGCCACAAGGGCGACGACGGAGATCAGCACCGACGGCAGGTCGATGCCGGCCGCGCGGCCGTCGGGCCACCAGACGTGCAGCGCGAAGAACACCGCGAGGTTGACGATGACGCCGACCACGGCCGCGGTGATGCCCTTCAGCGGTGCGGTGAAATGCAGCTGGCCGTGCGTGCTCTCGATGAACGGCGCGCCGAGCAGGATGAAGAGAAACGAAGGCAGGAACGTGAAGAGCGTGACGACAGCGGCCGCCAGCACGCCGCCGGCGAACAGCGCGTCGCCCAGCACCTGATGGGTCCAGCCGCCGACGAAGCCGACGAAGGCCACGACCATGATCAGCGGGCCCGGCGTGGTCTCGCCGAGCGCCAGCCCGTCCATCATCTGGGCGGTCGTCAGCCAGCCGTAGTGCTCGACCGCGCCCTGCACGACATACGGCAGCACCGCGTAGGCGCCGCCGAAGGTCAGCAACGCCGCCTTGGTGAAGAACCACGCCATCTGCGTCAGCGTGCCGCTCCAGCCGGCGAGCGCGACCAGCACCCCGATTGCGCCGGCCCACAGCAGCAGGAAGACGAGCAGCACGCGCAGCGCGTGCGCCGTCGACCAGTGCGTATGCGCCGGACGTGGCGTGTCGTCGTCGATCAGCGCCGGGCCGTGCGACGCCGCTGCAGCGTGCCTGTCGGAGCCATCGAATGCCGTCGGCACGACGCGCGCGCCGATCCATCCCGCGACCGCCGCCGCCAGAACGATCAGCGGAAACGGCACGTTGAACGCGAAGATCGCGACGAAGGCGGCAACCGCGATCGTCCACAGGTAGGGATGGCGCAGCGCGCGACCGCCGATCCGCCACGCGGCCGCCAGCACGATCGCGGTCACCGCCGGCTTGATGCCGTAGAGCACTCCGGCCACGGCCGGCACGTCGCCGTAGACGAGATAGATCCACGCCAGCGCGATCAGGATCGCAAGCGACGGCAGCACGAACAGCGCCCCGGCGACGATGCCGCCCCAGGTCCGGTGCATCAGCCAGCCGATGTAGGTCGCGAGCTGCTGCGCCTCGGGGCCGGGCAGCAGCATGCAGTAGTTGAGTGCGTGCAGGAACCGCTTTTCCGAGATCCAGTGGCGCTCCTCGACGAGGTCGCGATGCATGATCGCGATCTGTCCGGCCGGGCCGCCGAAGCTGATGAAACCCAGCCGCAGCCAGTAGGCAAAGGCCTGCCAGAAGCCGACCGGGGCGGGCGCATTCGTCGTGATGGCGCTCACGACTTGCTCCTGATGCCGGCATAGAGCGCGTCGAACACGCCGAGCGCGGCTTCGAGCAGCGCATCGTCATCGTCGTGCTGCGCCTGCAGGCCGCGGATCAGCGCCTCGAGACCGGCGGCCTCTTCGTTGGCGGCGCCGCCGATGTCGATGTAGTGCACCGCCTCGCCGAGCCTGCGCAGCGCGGCGTCGTCATCCAGCCCGAAGCTCGCGGCAATGACTTCGAACGTGACCTTGCCGGCAACGTGCGTGAAGCGCGCACCGTCGAAGTCGAACCCCAGCGCTGCCTTCGGCGGCTTCGCCGACGGCTTCAGCCAGACGAAGCGCGCCGACGGGTCGATGAATCGGCGGACCAGCCACGCGCTCGCGAGGCGGTCGACCCACGGCCGCTGTCGCGTGGCCCAGGTGCGGCCCTGATAGTCGGCCGCGTCGAGCGCCTCGATGGCGCCCTTCACTCGCGCGGCCGGCTCGCCCGGTGACCAGCGCGCCTCGCACTCGAGCCGCAGATCCTCGAGCGCGGTGGCCACGGCGGCACCGCGCGCGTTGGCGAAGTAGTCGATGCTGCGCAGGGCGTCAAGCCGCTGCGCGAGCGCGCGCAATGCGCGCCGGCCCGGCGCCTCTCCCGCTCCTCGCAGTTCACGGCGGGCTTGCGCGAGGTCGCGCTCGAAGGCCTTGTACTCGTCCGAGCGGTCGAACAACGCCTCGAACTGCCGTTGCTGATCGGCGTCGCGCGCGGCAAACGCGAGCCGCGTGGCTTCACCTTCGGCCTGGCGCACTTCATCAGCCAGGCCGTCGAGGACCTGCTCGCAGTCGGGCCGGTCGGGCAGCAGGTAGACGCCGTCGCGCAGGGCGCCACAGCCGCTTGCCTTCAGCGCGCGCCAGATGCGCACGCGCACCGCGCTGGGCGAGGTCGGCAGGGTGATCACCAGAGCAAGCCATTCGCATTTCATGTATCAACTATTACACATTGTAATAGTTATTGCAACTCCCCTTTTTGCGATCCCTGCGGGCGGCGAGGGATCAGCCTGGACGCCTCCTGGCGAACTCGACGAACCAGGCGAGGCTTGCCGGATTGGCCATCGCGTCGGCGTGCGCGACCTGGGCGAGCGGATGGCCGAGCAGCAGGCGCTTGATCGGCAATTCCATCTTCTTGCCCGACAGCGTGCGCGGCACTTCGGGCACGGCGAGGATCTCGCTCGGCACGTGCCGTGCCGAGAGCGCCTCACGGATGCGCGCGTTGATGCGCTCCTTCAGGGCATCGTCGAGCGCGATCCCGGCGCGCAGCACGACGAACAGCGGCATGTACGACTCGCGTCCGAGGTACTCGAGGTCGACGACCAGCGAGTCGAGCACCTCGGGCAACGCCTCGACCGAGCGGTACAGCTCCGCCGTGCCCATGCGAATTCCGTGGCGGTTGATCGTCGCGTCCGAGCGGCCGTAGATGATTCCGCCGACCGCCTCGGGGCGCGGCACCAGCCGCATCCAGTCGCCGTGCCGCCAGACGCCCGGATACGACTCGAAATAGCTCTCGCGGTAGCGCTTGCCGCCCGGGTCGTTCCAGAAGTAGAGCGGCATCGACGGAAACGGTTCGCTGCAGACGAGCTCGCCGACTTCGTCCATCAACGGTTGCCCCGACTCGTCCCACGCCTCGACGTTCAGCCCGAGCGCGCGGCATTGCATCTCACCCGCGTACACCGGCAGCGTCGGCAGCCCGGTGAGGAACGCGCCGGCGAGATCGGTGCCGCCGGCGATCGATACCAGCCAGAGGTCGCGCTTCACGTGGCCGTAGACCCACCGGTAGGCGTCGGCGGGCAGCGGCGAGCCGGTCGAGCCGAGCGTGCGCAGCGTCGCAAGGTTCGCAATCTGCGCTGGCTCGATGCCGGCCTTGATGCAGTTCGCGAAAAAGGCCGCGCCGGCGCCAAAGAACGTCGCACCGACGCGCTCGACGAAGCGCCACAGCACGCCGAGGTCCGGCGTGCCCGGGTGGCCGTCGTAGAGCACCACGGTGGCGCCGGCGAGCAGGCCGCTCACCTGCACGTTCCACATGATCCAGCCGGTGGTCGTGTACCAGAAGAAGCGGTCGTCGGGCCCGATGTCGCGATGCAGGTGCACGCCCTTCAGCATCTCGGCGAGCACGCCGGCGTGGCCGTGCACGATCGCCTTGGGCAGGCCCGTCGTCCCGGACGAGTACACGACCCACAGCGGATGGTCTGCCGCCACCTGTTCGGTCCGCAGTGTCGCTGGCGCTGCGAGCAACGACGACCACTCGAGCGCGCCCGGGAAGCGCCGCGCATCGGATTCCCCGCCGAGCACGGGCACGATGACCGTGTGTGCAAGCGTCGGCAACGCCGCGCGGATCTCGGCCAGCACCGCGCTGCGGTCGAAGGCCTTGCCGCCGTAGCCGTAGCCGTCGCACGCGATCAGCACCTTCGGCTCGATCTGGCGGAAGCGGTCGAGTACCGCGACCGGCCCCATGTCCGGCGAACAGACCGACCAGATCGCGCCGACGCTTGCGCAGGCGAGGAAGGCAACGATCGTCTGCGGCACGTTGGGCAGGATCGCGACCACGCGGTCGCCCGGCACGACACCGAGCGTGCGCAGCGACGCCGCCAGCGCCGCGACCTGGTCACGCAGCTCGGTCCACGCCACCTCGCGCAGCGCGCCCGACTCGTCGCCGGCCACGATGGCCGGCCGCACGTCGGTGGCATGCCGGAACGCCTGATCGACGATGTTCAGCCGTGCGCCGACGAACCACTCGGCACCGGGCATCGACCGCGCACCGAGCACGCGGTCATACGGACGCGACGCGCGGAGATCGAGGAAGTGCCAGAGCGCGTCCCAGAAGCCTTCGAGGTCGGTGACCGACCAGTGCCACAGCGCCTCGTAGTCGGCGAACATCAGGCCGCGCTCACGCTCGAGCCAGCGCAGGAATGCCGTGATGTGCGCGCGCTCGATGCGCGCTGGGGCGGGCCGCCACAATGGCTCGTCGGCGTTCATGGCGCTGCAGTCTACGGGCCCCTCCGGCCGCAGGCACAATTCCGCGATGCCGATCGTGCTATCCGCGCTGCCCGCGGCCAGTGACTGGGCGGTCGTCGCCCTGTGCGCCGAATGGTGCGGCACCTGCCGCGACTACCGGCCGCTGCTGGCTGCCCGCGCCTCAGCCATGCCCGACGAAGTTCATCTCTGGGTTGACATTGAAGACGACGCCGACCAGCTCGGTGACCTCGACATCGAGACCTTTCCGACGCTGCTGGTGCTGCACCGGGGCCGCCCCCTGTTCTTCGGGCCTGTACTGCCGCAGATCGATGTGGTCGATCGCCTCCTGCAGACCTTGCGCGGCGGAGCGCCCGCGGACGCGCCGGTTGCGCCGGAAAATGAGGCGGCTGTGCGCTGGCTCGCCGGGCAGGCGATCACGGCGCGCTGAAGGGTCGCCGCGCTTGCGAGAATCGCCCAATGACCCTGCTGACCCTGCTCGACGCCGAACTCGCCTTCGGCCTGCAACCGCTGCTCGACCGCGCCTCGCTGACGGTGCTCGAAGGCGACCGCATCGGTCTGATCGGCCGCAACGGCACCGGCAAGAGCTCGCTGCTCAATGTGATGGCGGGCCGCCTTGAACTCGACGACGGCGAAGTTCGGCGCAAGGATGGCCTGCACGTCGCGCTGGTCGAGCAGGAGCCGGAACTGCCGTCGGCATCCACGCTGCGCGAAAGCCTGGCGCGACGCGGCGCGCTGGAGAAGCTGCATGACGAGCGCGAGCGCTGGCGCATCGAGGCGCGGCTGGTCGAGTTCCTGCATCGCCTCGGCCTCGACGAGGCGCTCGATTCGGCGCGCCTGTCCGGCGGCGAACGCAAGCGGGCCGCGCTCGCGCTGGCCTTCGCGCTCGCCCCCGACCTGCTGCTGCTCGACGAGCCGACCAATCATCTCGACATCGACGGCATCACGCTGCTTGAAGATCTTCTGCTCAAGGGCCCGGCGCTGATCGTCATCACGCACGACCGGACGTTCCTCGACCGCGTCGCGACCCGCATCGTCGAACTTGACCGTGGCCTGCTGCGTTCGTATCCCGGCAACTACAGCGCGTGGGAGGGGCGGCGCGCAACCGAGCTGGCGGCCGAAGACACCGCGAGCCGCAAGTTCGACAAGTTCTGGGCGCAGGAAGAGGCGTGGATCCGCAAAGGCATCGAGGCTCGGCGCACGCGCAACGCCGGCCGCGTGTCGCGACTCGAGGCCTTGCGCAAGGAGCGGGCGGCGCGCCGCGAACGCATCGGCAATGTCGCCATGACGCTTGATGCCGGCGAGCGCTCCGGCAAGCTGGTCGCTGAACTGACCGACGTCTGCAGGCGCTTCGGCGAACGCGTCGTTGTCGATCGCCTGACCACGCGAGTCATGCGCGGCGACCGGCTGGCGCTGATCGGGCCCAATGGCGCCGGCAAGACGACGCTGCTGCGACTCATCCTCGGCACGCTCGAGCCCGACAGCGGCAGCGTGCGGCGTGGTACGAACCTGCAGGTGGCCTACTTTGACCAGATGCGCGAGGCGCTCGACCCGGAGCGCACGGTGGCCGAAACCATCAGTCCGGGTTCGGACTGGATCGAGATCGGCGACTCGCGCAAGCACGCGCTGAGTTACCTCGGCGACTTCCTGTTCTCGCCGCAGCGCGCGAACTCGCCCATCAAGACGCTGTCCGGCGGCGAACGCAACCGCCTGCTGCTGGCGCGGCTCTTCGCGCGCCCGGCCAACCTGCTCGTGCTCGACGAGCCCACCAACGATCTCGACATCGAGTCGCTTGAACTGCTCGAATCGACACTCCAGGGCTACGCGGGCACGCTGCTGCTGGTCAGCCACGACCGCTCGTTTCTGGACAACGTGGTGACGCAATCGCTGGTCGCCGAGGGCGACGGTCGCTGGACGGAATACGCCGGCGGCTACAGCGACTGGGTCGCGCTGCGGCCGAAGCCCGCTCCCGCATCCGCAGGGCGATCCGAGCGCATAGAGCGCGCCCCGGCACGTGCTGCGCGCGTCAAGCTCTCATTCAAGGAACAGCGCGAACTCGAGACCCTGCCGGCGGCGATCGAAGCGCTGGAACACGAACAACGCGACCTTACCGGGCGCATGAGCCGGCCCGACTATCACCGCGCGGGGCCGGAACAGATCAAGGCCGACCGGCTGCGCGCCGCCGCGATCGAACATGAGCTTGCCGAGAAGTTCGAGCGCTGGAGCCAGCTCGAGCAGCGCGCCAACGCTGCCGGCACCTGAAAAGACAAAGGGCCGGCAATGCCGGCCCTTCGCTTGTCCGGTCGCGCCGGACCGGACTACTTCTTCGGTGCCGGTGCTGCAGGCGCCGGAGCCGCGGGCCGCGGAGCCGGCTCAACCGCAAGGGCCACGGCCTCGGTGAAGGTGGCCTCGACCTGGTCGCCCACCTTGATCAGCTTGAGCTGGTTCGGGTCGCGCACCTTGAGGTCGATCGTGCGTTGCGGTCCACGCAGGCGAACCTTCTGCTTCGCTGTGTCGACGGCCATGACATCGGCAATGACGGTCACCTGCCGCCCGGCCGCGGCGCCCGGCGCCTGGCCCGGCTTGGCGGCCACGGCGTTCTCGCGCTCGATGCGTTCACGGATCTGGCCACCGCCCGGCTTCAACTCGAGCGTCAGCGCCTCGATGTAGCGGGCGACAACGAGGTCACCAACCTTGATCTGGTCAAAATTCTTGACCTCCGGGCCTGCCTGCACGACGAAGGTATTGCCTTCCGGCCCCTTCAACGTGACCAGCCGCTTGGCCTTGTCGAGCGCCTCGACGCTCGCGGTGATCTGAACCGCCTCCGCCACCGTGACCTTGCCGGGCTCTGTTTTCACGACGGCGGCACTGCCCGTCTGGGCGACGGCTGCGCCCGCCGCGATCGACATCACGGCCGCGGCGATAAGGGTGAACTTGCGCATACTGAGCTCCTGTTCTTTGTCCTGGAATTGTTTCCGGGCAGCGATCTTACTCGCCCCGCGGCGGCGGCCCGAGTCAACGCGGCGGCGCGGCCTCGGCAGCACGCCGACGCAGCATTTCTGCGACAACCGCGTCGAACTGCTCGCGCACTTCGTGCCGCAGGAACGGCTCGACCAGCGCAGCGGGCATCCACGTGTCGAGGCTGATCTCGATGTGATGGCGGATCTCGGTGCCGCCGGCAACGCTGGCGAAGCGCGTCACGGACTGCACCTGCATCTGCGACTCCGCGAGCGAGTGCGAACGCACCAGCTGCATCGGCTCCAGCTCGATCTCGCGCACCATCTTGAATGCGTGCGTCAGCGGGCCCCAGCGCGCCACGCCGGTCTGCTCCACCCGGAGGCGGTCTCCGCTGCGCGCCATCACCCGGCTGGAGTCGAGATTCGGCACGAAGGCACTCATCGCATCGAAGTCGGTCAGGACCCGCCAGGCCTCGCGCCCGGTCACCGGCGCTACCAGCACGGCATCGACCAGGAACACATCGCCACGCCGGGACACCGAAACCCGTGTATCGACGGCGACCGCCGAGGCCGGCGCCGCGGCCGCCAGCAGCGTATTCAGCATCAGCATCAGAACGCGTCGTCGATCCATGCGCGAAGCGTAGCGCGCCGCGCCCTGCCCCTGGCGGTCAGTCCAGCGTCTGCTTGTAGCGCTTCAACCCGATGATCCCGACGACGACGATGAACAGCGCAATCGGCCAGGCCTGCGGCAGGATGTCGACCAGCCCTGCACCCTTGAGCATCACGCCGCGCACGATGCGCAGGAAGTGCGTCAGCGGCAGCGCCTCGCCGATCCACTGCGCCCAGCGCGGCATGCCCCGGAACGGGAACATGAAGCCCGACAGCAGGATGTTGGGCAGGAAGAAGAACATCGTCATCTGCATCGACTGCATCTGCGAGCGCGCCAGCGTCGAGAAGGTGAAGCCGACGCCGAGAGTCGCGACGATGAAAAGCACGATCGCCGACGACAGCAGCACGAAGTTTCCGAACATCGGCACCTCGAACAGCAGCCGTGCCGCGGTGAACACGATCAGCACCTGGATGTACCCGATGATCACGTAGGGCACGATCTTGCCGATCATCACCTCGATCGGACGCACCGGCGTTGCAAGCAGATTTTCCAGCGTGCCGCGCTCGCGCTCGCGCGTCATGCCCATCGCCGTCATCATCACCAGCGTCATCGTCAGGATCACGCCCATCAGGCCCGGCACGACGTTGTAGTTGGTCAGCCCCTCGGGGTTGTAGCGCTTGTGCACGATGACCTGGAAGGGTTCGCGGTCGGGCGCGAGCCGCGCCAGCGGCCCGTGCAGGTCGTTGCGCAGCGCGAGCTGCGGCAGCTTCTGCAGCGCGGACACGGCGGTGCCGGTCGCCGCCGGGTCGGTCGCGTCCGCATACACCGCCATCGCGGGCGACTCGCCACGCACCAGGCGCGCCGTGAAGTCCGACGGAAAGACCAGCGCAAACTGCACGTCGCCGCGCGCGATCAGCCGCTCGGCCTCGCTTTCCGACCCGACCTCGATGATGCGAAAGTAATCGGTGTTCTGCGCTGCCCGCACGATGGTGCGGACCATAGGAGACTGGTCGAGGGCAACAACCGCGGTCGGCAGGTGCTTGGGATCGGAATTGATCGCATAACCGAACAGCACCAGCTGCATGATCGGCACGCCGATCAGCATCGCGAAGGTCAGCCGGTCGCGCCGCAACTGGATGAACTCCTTGCGCAGCACGGCCCCGATGCGTTCGAGCGAAAGCGCCCAGCGCCGCGGGCGTTCGTCGGCACCTCCACGTGGCGCGCTTCGCTCAGCTGACGGTGTCACGTGCATCCTGTGTCAGTGCGATGAAGACGTCTTCGAGTCCGGTTGCAATCCGCTCGATGCGCAGCGCCTGCGCGAGCGCAGGGTCGCGTTCCGCCAGCCAGCGCGGAAAGTCATCGTGGTCAGCGCTGCTCACGTGCAGGCTGGTGCCGAACGGCACCGCCATCCAGCCCTGCTGTTCGACGAGTTCGAGCACCGCATCCAGGCGCGGGCCGTGCACGGCCCAGGTCCGCAGCCCGGCCTGCGCGATGACTTCCGGCGCGGTCCCGGCGGCCAGGATCCGGCCGTAGGAGATGTAGACGAGCCGATGGCAGCGCTCGGCCTCGTCCATGTAATGCGTGCTGACGAGCACCGTGATGCCGTCGGCCGCGAGTGCGTGGATCTCGCGCCAGAAGTCGCGCCGCGCCTTTGGGTCGACACCCGCCGTCGGCTCGTCGAGCAGCAGCAGCTCGGGCTCGTGCAGCAGGCAGGCCGCGAGTGCCAGGCGCTGCTTCCAGCCTCCCGACAGCGTGCCGGCGAGCTGCGATTTGCGGCTGGTGAGCCCGAGGCGCTCGAGCGCGCCGGCGACGCGCTGGCGGCGGTTGTCGAGCCGGTAGACGCGCGCGGTGAAGTCGAGGTTCTCGGCGATCGACAGATCTTCATAGAGCCCGAAGCGCTGCGTCATGTAACCCACGCGCAGCTTGATGCGGCGAGCCTCGCGCCGGATGTCGTAACCGAGGCACGTGCCCTCGCCGGCGTCGACTTCGAGCAGGCCGCACAGCATGCGGATCGTCGTTGTCTTGCCGCTGCCGTTCGGGCCGAGGAAGCCGCAGACCTGCCCGCGCGGCACCGCGAGATCGATATGGTCGACGACGGTGCGGCCGTTGAACGCCTTGGTGAGGCCACGCACCTCGATCGCGAGATCGGCACCCATCGTCCGGACCACTCACGAGCCCGAGGAGAGGCGGACGTCGACCGGCTGCCCGGGCTTGAGCTGCTGCGCGGTCCTCTCGTCCGGCTTTGCTTCGACCATGAAGACGAGTTTCGCGCGGCTCTCGTTGCTGTAGATGACCGGCGGCGTGTACTCGGCCTGGTCCGAAACAAAGGCCACGCGTGCCGTCATGCCGGCGGGGCAGCCGTCGCAGCTCACCGCCACAGCGTCGCCCACGCGCACCTTTGCCAGGGCGGCCTGCGGCACGAAGAACCGCACCTTGACGGCGCCGTCCGGCAGGAGCGCAACGACGGGCGAACCCTGCGCGACCCACTCGCCCGGTCGGTACATCACGTCCTGCACCGTACCCGGCCGCGCCGCGATGCCGCGCGTCTGATCTTCGCGCCAGCGCGACGAGGCGAGTTCGTTCTCCGCGGCGCGCTGCTCGGCCTCCGCCGCGGCGATCTCGTCGGGCCGTGCGGCGTCGCGCGCCACCGCGAGGTTCGCCTGCAACTCGGCCACGCGCGCTGCGTCGCGGTCGCGGGTCGCGGCCAGTTCGTCGAGGCGATTCGGCGACAGAAATCCCTGCGCGACCAGCGACTCGCTGCGCTTCAGCTCGCTGGTCGACAGCGCCAACGCGGCGCGCGCCTGCGCCAGCTGCTGCTCGATCGCACGCAGCTCGTCGACCCGCTTGCCTTTCTTCAGGTTGCGGACCTGTGCGGCGGCAGCTTCGGCGCGCGCCCCAGCCGCGGCGCGCTCGAGCGACTCCGGATCGCGCTCGAGCTCGAACAGCACCTGGCCCGGCTTCACGCGTCCTCCGCGCTCGACGCCGAGTGCCTGCACGCGGCCGCCGATCGCAGGTGCAACGTAGACGAGGTCGGCCTCTGCGTAGCCGCTGAAGCGATCCGGGTCGACGCGCGTGCACGCCGTGAGCGCCAGCAGCAGGCTGCCGAGCAGAACGGCTTCAATGCCGGGTCTGTATGGATTCATCGTGACTCTCCCGGGTCAAGCCGCCCAGCGCCCAGTCCAGACGCTGCACGCGGTGCGCGCGCTCGCGTGCAAACCGGACCAGCGCACGCGTCAATTCGGCCGGTGCAAGCTTCGCTTCAGCTAGGCGGTCCGTCAGCAGGATGGGCAGGGCGATCGCGCCCATCAGGAACAGCATCACGTTCAGCGGCTCGCCACGCGGCAACTCGCGGGCGCGCTGCGCCTCGGCCACCACGCGCAGGATCAGCGCCGGGTGGCGATCGGCGAGCGACCGGACGAAGCGCTGGGCAGCGGCCTCGCCCGAAGCCGCATCCATCAACACGTGTGTGATGAAGCGGCTGTTGGCGGCCGCCCAGTCGCCGAGCTGCAGCACCAGCTCCCGCAGCCGCGCCTTAGGCGGCAGCGCCCGGTCGACCGTCGCCGACATCTGCTCGAGCAGCGGCGCGTACCAGCGCTCGATGACTTCGGCCACGAATGCCTCGCGCGAGCCGAAGTGATAGACGAAGCTGCCCAGGTTCGCGCCCGCCTGCTGGCAGACGCCGCGCACCGTGAGGGAGCGCAGACCCGCCTGGCGCGCCTGCCGCGCGCCGGCACGCAACAGGCGCTCGCGCGACGAAGTTGGCGGAGCTTTCGTGGCCATCGGCGTTTTATACGCCCGTATAAGCCAGTGCGCAATGCCGGCGCCGTGCGGGCAACGTCCGGATGGGAGCAGCGGCAGCCTGCACTTCCGCCGTATCCCACGGTGCGCTTCGGCGCCGGCGGCCGGCCGTGCGCTCAGCGTCTTGAAAGCTGCAGACCGGCACTTATGTGGAGCCGCCTCCGGAAGGAGCCCGGGGCGAGGGCGACGCGCTCGGACCTGGTGCTGTCGCTGACGGTCAGTTGGGCTTTGTCGGAGTCTTCGGCTCCGCCGGCGGCGCCGGCGGGCGGCGCCGGCATTCGCTGCGGGTGGTGACGTCCATCATGCTGCGCCACACGCCGCGGCGGTGGCGCTGCGCTTCGTTCTCGACCGGCATCAGGTCGGAGTCGAGCGCGTAGTCCCAGCACACCCAGGCATTGCCGCGTTGCACCTGGGCGCGGGCCACGTCGAGCCGGCCGGCGAACAGGCGTCCGTAGATGCGCACGCCCTCCTCAACCCCGGTGATCTGGACCCGTACCGCCCGATTCCTGACCATGCCATCCACGGCCGTGCGCGATGACGGTGCCAGGAACTGTGAGCCCTGCGGCGCGCCGATGTCGGCCAGCCGCAGTTCGACCTCGGTGCCGTTGCGTTCCACGATGACCGTGTCGCCGCTGACGACCCGCACCACCCGGGTTTCGAACTCCTCGTTTACCTGCGCCATCGCCGGGGGCGAGGCGAGCCACAGTACGGTGAAGAACAGGATCAGGCGGTCCATCCGGCGTTCCTCGCAATGAAGGCGGCGATGCGCGCTTCCGCCACGGTCGCCTGCGGCAGCGGCAGCGCCTGGAACACGTGCGCCATGGCGCGCCAGACGTCGACTTCGACCTGGACCTCCGCGCGGTGGGCGCGCGCCGCGGCGCGCAGCGACTCGTCGCGCAGCATCTCGATCTCGCCGACCTGGAACAGAAGCGGCGGAAAGCCCTTGAAGTCCCCAAAGAGCGGCGACAACGTCGGTTCGAGAAACTTCTCCGGTTCGGCATAGAGTTGGCGGAACGCCGCAAGCTTCGCGAGCGTGAACATCGGATCGCGCGCGCCATTGGTCAACAGGCTCGGGCTCGAGAGCGTGAAGTCGACCACCGGAGACAGCAGCACCGCGCAACGCGGCAGCGAAGATCCTTCTGCCTTCAGCCGATGCAGCAACGCCAGCGCCAGATTGCCGCCCGCCGAGTCGCCGCCGATGACGACCTGACGCCCATCGACCTGGCTCAGCAGCCAGCGATAGGCCGCCACGCTGTCGTCGACCGCCGCCGGGTAGCGATGCTCCGGCGCGAGCCGGTAGTCGACCATCAACGCGCGCGCCCCGAGGCGGCGGCACCAGCGACCCACCATGGCGGCATGGGTCCTTGGAAAGCGCAGGCAGAACGCGCCTCCGTGGAGATAGAAGAGCACGCGGTCGGCGCGGCTTTCCGGCGCCTCGATCCACTCGGCCGTCACACCGCCAGCCTGCAGTGGCGTCCGGCGCAGTGCCGGATCGATCTTGCCGAAGCGGCGGTCGAAGATTTCGTTGTGACGCCGCAGGCGGACAATGTCGTCGACGCCGATCTTCGAGTTTCGAGCGCCGATTCGCAGCACGAGGTGCAGCAGCCAACGCTTGATGCCGCCCCCAGGCGCGGCCCGCAGATGAACGTAGGGCGCCGTGGCTGTGGAAGAAACGTCGGCAGTCATCGCGCGGACGAAATGCGAGGCGGAAGCATCGGCCTCGCAGCGTACCCCAGCGTGCCTAGTGCGTCGTCTGCGCCGTGCAGCCCCACAGGAGCGCGGCGATCGCGAAGACGATCGCCCAGACGGCCGCGCCGACCACGATGGCCGGCAACAACCCGCGTGCCGTATCCAGATCGGGCGAGTCGCCCTGCTGGTGTTCGTCCATTTCCACCGCCATCTACGACGCTCGTGGCGCCGCTCGTTCTTGTGCTTTTTTGCTGCATCCGTCTGACGGATGCACGGAGCTTGTGGCCCCCGGAACCTGCCGGCCCGATCGGGCCGTTGGAAGTGCTCAGGTGCTGAACTGATCGCGCAGCTTAAACGTCAGCACCGTGCCGGTCGCCATGTGCTGTCAATCTACGCCGAAGGCAACCTCGTCCGGCATCCACCGTTCGGCTAGTCAGCCCACAACTCCGCCCAGGAGCGCCAAGCAACCGGCAGCGCCGCTATCTTGATCCACTTTCAGCGCGACGAACACGCGGGGCTGCGCCAATTTCGCAAGATGGGCAGCGCCCGCGACCGACGGCAGGCTCCGATAGCGTCATCTCCGCAGCTATCCGACAAACCACCCGACAAACCTTGCGCGCAATGGCACCCAATGCAACCGACGTATCGCTCGCCGCATTCGGCAAAAGAGCGGTGGCGGCGCGAGCCGCCACCGGAACTCAGGCCGCGCGCGGTACGGCGCTTTCGGTCAGCTTCGTCTTGGTCCTGACCGTCGAAGTCGGCAGCAGGAATTTCGAAAGCGACGGAATCAGGATCAGCGCACCCAGCATGTTCAGCAGGAACATGAAGGCCAGCAGAATGCCCATGTCGGCCTGGAACTTGATCGGCGACCACGCCCACGTGATGACACCGGCGGCCAGCGTGAAGCCGACCAGCGCGACGATGCGGCCGGTGAAGGCCAGCGCGGCGCGATAGGCGTCAGGCAGCGCGAGCCCGCGACGCTGACCATTCAACTGCACCGACAGCAGGTAGAGCGCGTAATCGACGCCGATGCCGACACCCAGCGCGATGACCGGCAGCGTGGCAACCTTGACGCCGATGCCGAGCAGCACCATTAACGCCTCGCACAGGATCGATGTCAATGCGAGCGGCAGCAGCGCCACGATCACCGCACGCCAGGAGCGGAACGCGATCAGGCACAGCACGGCCACCACGCCATAGATGTAGAACAGCATCTCGATCCAGGCCTTGCGCACGACCTGGTTGACCGCCGCCTCGATGCCGGCGGAACCGGCTGCCGGCAGCAGCTCGACGCCGGCCACCGGGTTCTCGGCGATGAACTTCTCGACCGTGGCCGAGACCTTCTCCAGCGTGGCAGCCTTGTGGTCCTTGAGGAACGCGATGACCGGCATCACCGAACACTCGGTGTTAAAGAGGTCCGGGTTGTTGACCGTCGCCTGCTGCGCGCCGTAGTTCAGGATCTCCTGGTTGCGCGACAGCGTCAGCCACTTCGGACTGCCTTCGAACGAGCCCGCGGTGATCTGCTTGACGATGTCGGGCAGCGAGATCGTGGCCTGCACCTCCGGCAGCTGCTGCAGCTGCCACGCGAGGCGGTCGGCCTGCATCAGCGTCTCGTACTTCAGACAGCCTTCCGTCGGGGTCTTCACGATGACCGCGAACACATCGGACGACAGCGAGAAGTTCTTGGTGATGAACGCGTTGTCGATGTTGTAGCGCGAGTTCGGCCTCAGTTCCGGCGCGCCGGGATCGAGGTCGCCGATCTGCAGCTGCTTCGAGAGGACGAAGCCACCAACGCCCAGCACCAGCGCCACGGAGATCGCGGTGGCGGCCCAGGCCCGGCTCTCGGCAAAGCGCGCGATCACGGCCCAGATGCCGCGCACGCCGACCCCGGACTCTTCCTCCTCGACGCTGCGCGCGGCGGCCTTCGGGCTCACGCCGGTGAATGACAGCAGCACCGGCAGCAGCACCAGGTTGGTGAACAGCAGCACGCACACGCCGATCGTCGCCGCCGTCGCCAGTTCGCGGATCGCCGGAATCGGGATCACCAGCAGCACGAGGAAGCCCGCCGCGCCATTGAGCAGCGCCGTGACGCCGGCGACGAACAGGCGCCGGAAGGTGTAGCGCGCCGCCACCAGTTTGTGGGTGCCGCGGCCGACGTCCTGCATGATGCCGTTCATCTTCTGCGCGCCGTGCGAGACGCCGATCGCGAAGATCAGGAACGGCACCAGCACCGAGAATGGATCGGGGCCGATGCCGATCAGCGCCAGGATGCCCATCTGCCAGACCACCGCGATCAGCGAACAGAACAGCACCAGAGACGTGCTGCGCCAGCAACGCGTGTAGTTGAACAGCAGCGCCGCAGCGATCAGGAAGGCGATCGCGAAATACATCATCACCTGCAGCACGCCATCGAGCAGCTCGCCGATGATCTTGGCGAATCCGATGATGCGCACCTTGTACTTGCCGTCCGGTGTTTCGAACTTGGCGCGGACGTTCTGCTCGATCGCCTTCGTCAGTTCGCCGTAGTTGATGCGCTTGCCGGTGGCCGGGTCGACGTCGAGCAGCGGTAGCACGATCGTGCTCGACTTGAAGTCGTTGGCGACGAGGTTGCCGACCAGCCCGGCGCGCAGCACGTTGCCGCGCAGGCGCTCGATGCTCTTGGGCGAACCGTCATAGGTGTCCGGCATCACCGGCCCGCCGGAGAAGCCTTCCTCGGTCACCTCGACCCAGCGCACGACCGGCATCCAGAGCGATTTGACCCAGGCGCGGTCCACCCCAGGCGTCAGGAAGAGTTCGTCGTTGATCTTCTTCAGCGTGTCGAGGTACTCGGGGTCGAAGATGTCGCCCTGCGTGTTCTCGACGACGACTCGCAGCGTGTTTCCGAGGCCGCGCAGCTGGCTCTTGTTCGCAAGATAGTTCGAGACGTACGGATGCCCCTGCGGCAGCATCTTCTCGTAGCTCGCGTTGAGGTTCAGCCGCGTCGCCAGGGCGAACAGCACGATCGTGATCAGCGCGCAGGCGCCGATCACCACCATGCGGTGATTGAAGATCAGGCGTTCGAGCCCGTTGCCCGACTGCTGGTCGAAGTCCGCGAGATTGCGGATGACCGGCATTGATTCGATGTTGGCGGTGGGGGCAACCATCGTAGTGTCCTTTGCGGGCGAGTGCTTCGACGGCGGTGTTCAGCGGCCGGCGGGCTTGGTAGCAGCGGGCGCGGTAGCGGCAGGCGAGGCAGCGGCCGGCGCAGCGGGGTCGACGACCAGCACGCCGACGGGAGTCGCGAACGCGAGCTTGCCGGCCCCGGCATCGGTCAGCCCGAAGACCGGAATGGCCTTGGCGAGCTTCACCCGGTTGAATGACTTGCCGCCATCGGTACTGAGCGCGATGCGCCCGCCCTGATCGGCGATGACCAGCGCGCCCTTTTCCGTGCGTATGCCGCTGACAATCGTCGCCGGCAGCTGGCTGTCGACTTTGGTCCAGGACTTGCCGCCGTCATCGCTGCGGAACAAGTTGCCGCGCAGGCCAAAGACGAGCACGGAGTTGCCTCCGTCGACGACTCCGAACAGGCTTCCGCGGTAGTCCACCGGCACCGCACGGAACCGCTTGGCCGCGGGATCGAAACGCAGCACGAGTCCGCCCTCACCGGCGATGTAGAGACCACCGGCGGCCGGCCGGATCGAATACAGGTTCAGAAACTTCGGGTTGTCGGTCCGGTCGAACCACGGCTCCCAGGTCTTGCCGCCGTCGCTGGTCGCGAAGATCAGGTTGTAGGCACCGACGACATAGCCGTTCTTCTCGTCCTGGAACCAGACGTCGAGAAAGGGCTTGTCGGGACCCTGCTCCATGAAGCGCTCGGCTTCGGCGAGCAGTTCCTTCATCTCGGCCGAAGCGGGGTCGGCCGCGGCGCGCTCACCCATGGCCTTGAGAAGGAGCCCGTTCGCTGCACGGCCATCGAGCTGCTTGACCCAGGTGTCGCCCCCGTCCGCGGTCGCGAGCACGACGCCGTCGTGCCCGACAGCCCAGCCGGCCTTGCTGCCTGCAAAGTAGACCGCGGTCAGGTCGGAGCTCACCGGCACGGCCGCTTGCTTCCAGGTGGCGCCGCCATCGGTCGAGACGACGATATGGCCGCGCGGACCGACCCCGACCAGCCGGTCTCCGGCCCGCGCCACCGACTGCATCAGGCGCCGCGCCGCCAGTGGCGACATCTGCGCCGGGCGGTCGAGCACGTCGACTGCCGACGTCGGAGGCGCAGCCGACTTGGCCGGGGCCTTGGTCTCCTGCGACACGCACAGCGCGGGGACGGCACACACGACCGCCGCCAGCAGCAAGGCCTTCTTGATCATCCTCTGTCTCCCACGCTATCCCCGCTTCGCCGGGCGCCTCTGTGGACGCTGCGGCGACTTCACACGCAACCCAGGCAACCCACTGCGATTGCCTCACCTGCGCCATGCATTCTGCTCTTGGATTCCGGACCGGCGGAGCGCAGCTGACCACGCCCCACACAGGATGTGCCGCAGATCAAAACGGCGCCGGGATCCGGGCGCCGTTGTCCCGCTGCAAGGCCGCCAGCCGATCCGGCAAAGCATGACGCCGGCGTAAGGCCGGCGTCATGCGTGCAGGCTCCCCGGCGGCCTCCGGACTAGCGCACGCCGGCGCCGGCCATCGAGTCCGGCGACCACTCACGCTCGGGCAGCGGCTCGATGTAAAACAGGCCCTTGTGCAGACCGCACATGCCCTGCGTGCCGTAGGTCCCCGCGATGAAGTTGTAGTAGCTCTGCAGCGACGTCGTCGGAGCCAGGGCGTCATAGCTGAACGGCGACGGCATGTACTGCGACACGAAGAGCTGCCCGCGCGCGTCGTACTGGTCGGTCGCCTTGATCAGCCAGCTGTCCTCGTCGATGTAGAAGATGCGCTTGTGATAGATGTGGCGCTTGCCTTCTTTCAGCGTCGCCTCGACGACCCACACCCGGTGCAGCTCCCAGCGCTCCAGGTCCGGGTTGATGTGCTTCGGCTTCATCACATTGGCCGCGCTGCCCGGCTGGTAATAGAGCTTGTACTCGTTGTACGGGATGTACATCTCCTTCTTGCCGACCAGCTTGAAGTCGTAGCGGTCCATTGCGCCGTTGAACATGAACGCGTCGTCGTACGTCAAGGCTCCGGCGGTACCGGGGTTCGGCGTGTCATAGGCAACGTCGGGCGCCGCCTTGACGCGGCGCTGCCCGGGCAGGTACTGCCATGCGCGGCGCGGGTTGGTCAGCGGATCCACCGCATCCTTGATCAGAACCGCCTCGCCGTTGCGGCGCGCCGGCGCCAGGTAGTTGATCTTGATCTGGTAATAGATGTCGCTGGGCTTGATCGGGTCGTTCTTGTTGCCCTGGTAGACCGGGTACTCCTGCCACGACTCGCCGGTGGTCGCCAGCGTGGCCACGCCCGCCGAGTCGACGTTCCACGCGTCATATTTCGGGCAATAGGTCTGGCCGGCGTAGCGCACCAGGTGGTTCCACATCACCTCGTGGCCGGTCTTCGGGATCGGGAACGGAACGCCGGGGATCGCGTTCTCGATCGACAGGCCGCCGTTCACCGTCTTGGCGGTCAGCGCATTCTTCGCTGCGTTATCGAGCAGGCGCTTCGGATAGGTGACCGGACGGCGCGTCGGATAGACGTCGAGGCGATACGTGCCGGGATTGCGCTTGAGGACTTCCTGCGTGCCGAACGTGAGCTTGTCGGCGTGCTGGGCCATGTTCTTGGCATCGATGACCAGCCGAGGCTTGTCGGCCGCGAACGGATCCGGGCGGAAGCCGCTGCCCTTGACGAATCCGGCAGGCGGCGTCGTGAGCCCCCCGGTCCACTCGGGAATCGTGCCGTCCTTGTTGCCGGCCCGCTCGGCGCCGATCGGCGTCAGCGTCGTGCCGAGCTGCTTGGCCTCCTCGGCGGTCACGGCCGCCAGGGCCATGCTGCCGTACGCGACAGACAGCGCCGCCGCAACCAGTGTGAATCGAAACATGGAGTTGCTCCTCATCAGAATGTCGTCTTAAACGTCAGCGCAACGAAGTCGCGGTCTTGCAGTGTCGAGAACGTGCCGTTGATGACGTTGACCGCGCCCGCCGAGCAGGTACCCGGATTGACCGGAACGCCCGGGCACATCGACTTGTCGCCATAGAAGCCGACGTACTTCAGGTCAATGCGGTACTTCTGGTAGATGTCCGCCGCGACACCGATGCCGAAGGTGCCGGAGCCTTCCGAGCCGCCGTGGGAGCCGAGCGCCGAGTTGCCCGAGATGCCCTGCGACCACGACAGCGGCGCCAGCAGGTCGACGCCCGGGAACACCTGGAACCAGGTCGGCGTGAAGTTGATCGCCAGGCCGAAGTAGTTCTTCGACACGCGGTCGATCTGCGAGTAGCCGTCGCGGCCCTTGAAGACGGCTTCGTTCTGCGTGACGTCGAGCCATTGGTTCCAGGTCAGCTCGGTGGCCCAGCTGGCCGAGTCGAATATCGCCGTCTTGCTGAGCGTGCCGAGCAGGTTGACGAGTCCGTGCATCGTGGTGCCCTTGGCGCCCGGCGTGTCGCTGTCGGGCAGCGCGTTGGTCGCGATCGCTCCCGGCACCAGCGGCGCGAACGCCGCCGGCAGCACCGTCACCGGATCGCTGGCGAGCGGCATGTTGCGGCGGTAGCTGAGCTCCGCGCCGACGCTGATGCCCCAGATGTTCTTGGCAAAGCTCAGGCCGATGATGTCGATTTCGGATCCGTACGCGAGGTTGTACGTCCCGGTTTTGCCCAGCTGCGTCAACTGCTGCAGCGATGACGCGCCCGGATTGACGTAGCAGGTTGTCGCCGCGATCGGCGTGCCGCCGCGGGCCGCACAGAGCTGTGCGGGCAAAGTGGCAACTGCCGGAGTCACCATAACCTGCGGCATCATGTCGTACGACTTGCGGTAGTACGCGCCCAGCGTGCCGTCGAGCCAGTCGGGGCTCCAGCGCGCCGCCAGGCCCCAGTTGCCGGTGTTTTCCTCCGGCGTGATGTCGGTACCGCGCCAAAGACGCTGCGTGCCCGTCGAGTTGGTGATCAGCGACTGCCCGCCCCAGAGGTACGCGTCCTGGAGCGTCAGGTACGAGCCCGACTCCGGAAGGCGCCAGGCCTGGTTGGAGAATCTCTGCCAGTTGAAGAAGTACTGGGCCGCAACCGACCAGTCGTCCGACACCTGCGCCTGCAGGTTCAGGCCGACGCGCGGGCGGAACAGTTCCTTCGCCTCTGCGCCCGGGGTCGACAGGGCCTTCCAGATATCGAGCGGGTTCTGCGAGTACGCGACGCTGTGGGTGGCACCGTTAGCCAGCAGGCTCTCGCCCCAGAACACCGTGGTCTGGCCCAGCCGCACCGTGACCGGCGCGCCGGCGACCTCGAAGCGTGTGAAGCCGAACACGTCGAGAAACTCGCCCGACCCGCCGCGCGCATAGCGATCGGTGTAGTCGGGCAGACCGAGGGCTGGACGGCCATTGACGAGGTGGTTCGACGTCTGAACCGAGGTGTTGTCGAGCGAGTTGTAGCTCGGGTCCCACCACCCCGCCGCGCTCACGCGGAAGCCCGTCGTCCTTTTGTAGACGACATCGAACTCCGACAGGATGTCGAAGCGCGTGAACACCTTGCCCTGGCTGAAATTGCGGTCTCCGTCGTCGTAGTTCGGATTCTTGATCATCGCCTCGTTCTGCCCGGCAACACGCTGCACGACGTTGACCCGCACCGTGTTGTCCCAGCGGATGACGACGTCTTCGTTGCCGATGTCGAACTCGAACGCACTCGCCACGGTTGGCACCGTGAACGCCGCGACCAGCGCAGCGCTGATCGCTGTCAGTCGAAGTCCGCGGCCCCCGCCGGCGGTCTGGTTGTGGTTCATTGAATCTCCCCTCCTGATGTGCTGTGTGGGTGTCCCACGGCGCGTTATAGGTCGAATTTGGACGGATGTGCACTACGGAACTACTCTGCCCCCCGGTCCGTGTGGGGGATATGAGACGCGTCAGCGCTCCCGGAATACTTGCGTCATGTCAGACGGCGCGAAGTTGTTTGGTTGGCGTTTCTGCTGCGCCGCAAAATAAATCGATCGCTTCGTCCACCGACCGCGCCTTCAGCAGCCGCTCCTGCACCTGCGCCGGCGACCAGCGGTCGGGCGCGACGGTGGCCGCGAAGCGGGCCGCCGCCGAGGCATCGTCGAAGAACTTCAGGAACATGCGTTCCAGCTGACTGGCGTCGCACAGACCGAGCTCAAGCCGGAAGTCGACCCGCCCGGAACGGATCGCCGCCTCGTCAATCAGCTCCGGATGGTTGGTGGTGAGGAACACGACCGAACCTTCGTGCGCCGCCACGCCGTCGAGCGCGTTGATGAACCCGGAGTACGAGACCTTGACGCTGGCGTCGGCCTTATCGCGCTGGCGGAAGAACGCGTCGACGTCTTCGATCAGGATCACCGAGCGCTGCGGCACCGATGAGAGCAGATTACCGATCTTCTCGTCGGTGACGGTCGGCGAGGCCAGGCTCAGCACGCAGACATTGAGCGCCATTTCGGACGCGATCGCCGTCACCAGCGAAGTCTTGCCGGTGCCTGGCGGACCATAGAGCAGGTAACCGCGCCGCCAGGGGATGCCGAGCGTCTCGTAGCGGTCGTGCGAGGCGAAGAAGCGGTTGAGGTCCTCAAGGATCGCCTCCTTCTGGCCGGCCTTGAGCACCACGGAGTCGAGCTTGCGGTTGTTGCCGAGCCGCGCCCGCATCCATTCGTTGTTGTAGGGGCTCGGCATGTAGACCGCGATACGGTTCAGTTCGCGCGCGATGCGGTGCTCCATTGCGGCGTGCACCAGTGCCTCGAGCGGCTGCTTGTTGCGGCCAAAGGTGGAGAGCGCGATCCTCTCGAAGATCGAGGGCCCGACCTGCACCTCGCGCTTCATCCACATCACGCGGCCGTCGAGATAGAAAATGTGAAAGCCCTCGCCGGGCGACAGCACCGTCAGCGGTCGACCGCCCTGCTGCAGTTCGTCGTGCAGGCTCTGATAGCTCGTGCCCTGGCGCACCGCGCGCGCGGTGAAGTTGTTGAGCCGCCGCAGCGACTCGCGGCTGTCCATGTACTCGACCAGCGCGGGAAACATCAGTTCATCGCGGCTGTCGACCGTGAGCGTTGTGATCAGGAAGTGCTTGGCCCAGCCGAAGAGCTTGCCCGGGACGTCACGCAGCCAGACGGCCGCAAGACCCAGTAACGCCAGCGTGAGACCGCCCGATAGCAACGTGTTCTGCCCGAACACGGTCTGCAGCCAATCTGTCACGCCCGCTCCCCCTCGCCCACGGGCGCGACTGTAGCTTGGCGCCAGGGTTCCGACTTGCGGCGGCGCACAAACCGTGCAGAATTTCGGCCATGCTGACCTCGATCCGCGACTTCTTCGACCGCCACATCGGCGCCGCACCGGCTCCGAACGAGCGCCATACGATCGAACTCGCGACTGCCGCGCTGCTGGTCGAGGTCGCGCGTGTCGACCAGGGGGCCAGCGCGGACGAACGCGCTGCCGTGCTGCGCGCCGTGCGCGGGAAGTTCGAGCTCACGCACGAGGAGGCGGAGCGCCTGATCACGCTGGCCGAGGAAGAGATGAAGCAGGCCAGTGATTACTTCCAGTTCACATCGCTGATCAACCGCCACTTCACGCAGGAGCAGAAGCAGCGCGTGATCGAGCTGATGTGGCGCGTCGCCTACTCCGACGACAATCTGTCCGCGCACGAGAATCACCTGATGCGCAAGGTCGCCGACCTGCTTCACATCACGCACGGTGATTACATCGCCGCGAAGATGCGGGCGCAGGCCGGCAGCGGCTGAAAGCGGAGTGTCCGGCGCGGCCACGCCGCGCGGCATAGCCCCTCTCGCCAGCACGGTCGAACCCACGGGTCATTCCTTTATAGTCATCGGCCGAACCCGCGCTGGACTACAAACGATGAATGCGCGCACTCCTCCCGGCGGCACCTCCGACCCCACCGAACTTGGCGTGCCGGTGTCGCAGAAGATCCGCGAGCGCCTGCAGAAGGCGCGCCACCGGTTCCACGCGAACGACTGCATCGCGCCGTACATCGAGCCCGACGAACTTGCCCTGCTGCAGGACGAGGTCGAGGAAAAACTCCTGGGCGTGCTGCAAAGCCTGGTCATCGATGTCGAAAGCGATCACAACACGCGCGAGACCGCGCGCCGCGTCGCCAAGATGTACCTGATGGAAGTGTTCCGCGGCCGCTATGCCGCGATGCCGCCGATCACGGAGTTTCCGAACGTCGAGCACCTGAACGAGCTGATGATCGTCGGGCCGATCACGGTGCGCAGCGCCTGCTCGCATCACCTGTGCCCGATCCTCGGCAAGGTCTGGATCGGCGTGCTGCCAAACGAGCACTCGAATCTGATCGGGCTCTCGAAGTACGTGCGCCTGGCCGACTGGGTGATGAGCCGGCCGCAGATCCAGGAAGAGGCTGTCACGCACCTCGCCGACCTGCTGCTGGAGACGATGCAGCCCGACGGCCTGGCGATCGTCATGGAGGCCGACCACTTCTGCATGCAGTGGCGCGGCGTCAAGGACACCGATTCGAAGATGATCAACAGCGTGATGCGGGGCGCGTTCCTGAAGGACCCCAATTTGCGGCGCGAATTCCTCGCTCTGTTGAAGCTCAAGAACGCCTGACCGGAGACCGAACGCGATGCTTGTACGTCTGCTTTATGCCAGTCGGGCGGCCGCCCCCGTGACGCAGGAAATCATCGAATCGATCCTGGAGCAGTCGCGCAAGCACAATCCCTCCCTCGGCATCACCGGCGTGCTGTGCCACGGCGGCGAGGTCTACATGCAGGCGCTCGAAGGCGGCCGCGATGCGGTCAACGCGCTCTATACAAAAATTGTGCGCGACACGCGCCATCGCGAAGTCATGTTGCTGCACTACGCCGAAGTGCCCGAGCGCCACTTCGCGGGCTGGACGATGGGCCAGGTCAACCTGACCAAGGTCAATCCGTCGCTGCTGCTGAAGTACTCCGACAAGCCGGTGCTCGACCCCTTCACCGTCTCCGGCCGGGCGTCGATGGCGATGCTGGAAGAGCTGATTGCGACCGCGCAGATCGTCGGCCGCGCGGGCTGAGCGCGGCAGCTTCGCTACCGGCGGCCTGGCGCCGTAAACTCACTGCCTCACGATCGGATTGGGGATCACCCCCGAGGAGCGACGATGCGAACTCTGACGATGCTTGCCGTCTTGCTGGTGCTGGCCGGTTGCCAGACCGTGTCCAAGGGACCCTCCGCTTCGGCGAAGCTGGACGCAGCGAAGGGAGGCCGCGTCGTGGGCACCGTGATGTTCCAGGAGGCTGACGGCAGGACAACGGTACGGGCCGAGGTCAATGGCCTGGCGCCGAACCGCCAGTTCGGGTTCCACGTGCATGAGAAGGGCGACTGCTCTGCGGCGGACTTCACGAGCGCCGGCGGTCATTTCAATCCCGAGGGGAAGCCGCACGGCGACCACAAGTCGGCCTCGAGCCACGCCGGCGATCTACCGAATCTCTCATCAGATTCGCAGGGGGTCGCCGCGCTGTCCTACACGACTCCACTGCTGACGGTTGCGCCCGGCCCGAATTCGGTGGTCGGCCGCGCGGTGGTCGTGCACGAGAACCCGGATGATTACCGCTCGCAGCCGGCCGGCAATTCCGGGCCCCGCATTGCGTGCGGCGTCATCAAGGGCTGAAGCGCTGTTTGTTCGCGGGCGAGGCGCTCTTGGGTCAGTGCGCCTCGGCGCTCCGCTCGCGCCGGTAATCCCACGGGGCGATCGGCGCCGCGACCGCCCAGAGTCCCACGCGTTGCGCGCGGGCTCGCTCTTCGGCTTGCGCATAGGCGAGCCGGGCCTGTGCCGGCTGCTCATGGGCGTACTTGACGTAGTGCCACGCGTAGCCGCGCCGCACCTGCTCGAGGCCGACATCGACGCCATCCACGATCACGCGGCACACGGCCCGACCGTAGCGGTCCGACTTCGGGCATTCGGCGCGCGCACTGCGGCCGTGGGCAAGATCCGCCAGCGACTGCCGTGCGCGCTGGCCGTATGGCTGGGTTCGCTCGGGCGCGTCGATGCCATCGATGCGGATGCGGTGCGACATCTTGCCGCCGTCGAGCAGCGTCAGCGTGTCGCCGTCGGCAATGCCGACGACGGTGCCGACCCATTCGACCGCAGTCGCGGTGAGCGGCCACAGGAAGACCGCGAGCAGCAGCAGGCGGCGCAACGGCATGATGGTTCGGGAGAGCATGCGATTCATGCTAGGTAGCAGCCTTGCGCGCGGTGACGCAGTAAGCGGCAGCCTCGGGCTGCAATTCGTGCTTCCAGCCGCTACCATCGCGCCCCATGCGGCGCACGGCGCCCACAAGGAGTCAGGCATGTTCGTTCGCTCGATCGCTGTGCTGGCTGTCGCGGTGCTCGCCGGCGGTTGCGACACGCTGAGCAAGGGCCCGTTCGCCGAGGCTCAGCTCACCGCCAGTGAAGGCAGCCGCGTCTGGGGCCGGGTCACGTTTCACCAGCCCGAAGGCGGCACCTTCCTGGAGACCAGCCGATGGAGCGCGCCGGTGGCAGGCGCCGCCGCCGACAGCAGCGTCGGGAAGGTCTACATCCGCGCCGACGTCAACGGACTGCCGCCGGGTCGCCAGTTCGGAATCCATGTGCACGAGAAGGGCGACTGCTCCAACAACGGCATGGGCGCAGGCGGGCACTTCAATCCGAAAGGCAGGCCGCACGGCCGTTACGACGCTCCGGAGCATCATGCGGGCGACCTGCCGAACCTGTCGTCCAACGGCGAAGGCGTCGCCATGCTTGCGTTCACGACCGAGGAACTGACCGTGGCGCCGGGACCAAGTTCGGTGGTCGGCCGCGCCATCGTCATCCACGAGAGCCCGGACGACTACCGCACGCAGCCGGCCGGCAACTCCGGCGCGCGCATCGCCTGCGGCGTCATACGCGCGATGAACTAGCGGCGCGGCGGAGCTTCAGCCGGTCAGCAGGGAGGCGTAGCGCGGCAGGTCAATGTTGCCGCCGCTCAGGATCACGCCGACGCGCCGTCCGCGCACCTCGACCGCCTGTTCGAACGCGGCTGCGGCGCCGAGGCACCCGGTCGGCTCGACGACGATCTTCATGCGCGCGGCGAAGAACCGCAGTGCGCGCTTCAAGGCCTCGTCGCTGACGGTCACGACGTCGGCGACCAGCGCCTGGATCACCGGAAACGTATACCGGCCGGGGTGCTGTGTCTGCGCGCCGTCGGCGATCGTGCGCGGCACGTCGATGTGGACGATCTCGCCCTTGCGCAGCGACTGCTGCACGTCATTGCCGGCCTCAGGTTCGACGCCGATGACGCGGCAGTCCGGCTGCAGGTGATGCGCCGCGACCGCGCAGCCCGAGATCAGCCCGCCGCCGCCGACGCAGACCAGCAGCAGGTCGAGCCGGCCCACGTCCTGCATCAGTTCGAGCGCCGCCGTGCCCTGCCCCGCCATCACATGCGGATGGTCGTAGGGCGGAATCAGCGTCATGCCGCGTTCACGCGCCAGTTGCTGGCCGATCGCTTCACGATCCTCGGTGTAGCGGTCGTACAGCAGCACGTCGGCGCCGTAGCCCCGCGTGGCTTCGATCTTGATGGCCGGCGCATCCTGCGGCATGACGATCGTCGCCGGCATACCGAGCAGTCGCGCCGAGAGCGCGATGGCCTGCGCGTGATTGCCCGACGAAAACGCCACCACGCCGGCCCGGCGCTGCTCCGGTGTGAACTGCGCCAGGGCGTTGTAGGCGCCGCGGAACTTGAACGCGCCCATGCGCTGCAGGTTCTCGCACTTGAAGAAGAGTTCCGCGCCCGTCATTTCGTTGGCCGTGCGCGAGGTCATCACCGGCGTGCGATGGGCTACGCCTGCCAACCGTTGCGCGGCGGCGGCAACGTCGGCCTGGGAGATCGCGAGCGTCATGGCGCCAGCTTAACCGCATCAGTGACGGGGCCATACCGATATCCGCGGCGGTGATATCGGCCCGGCCTCCAGCCGAGTACCGTTGCAGGACTGCACACCAGGAGTCCGCCATGCGCGCCGCCGACATACTCGCAACGATCGGCAATACCCCTCACATCCGCATCAACCGCCTGTTCGCACCGGGCTACGAAGTCTGGTCGAAGTCCGAGCGCTCCAACCCCGGCGGCTCGATCAAGGACCGCATCGCCCTCGCCATGGTCGAGGCCGCGGAGCGTGACGGCAGGCTCAAGCCGGGCGGCACCATCATCGAGCCGACCTCGGGTAACACCGGCATCGGGCTGGCCATGGTCGCCGCCGTCAAGGGCTACGCCCTGGTGCTGGTCATGCCGGACAGCATGTCGGTGGAGCGCCGCCGGCTGATGCTGGCTTACGGCGCGAAGTTCGTTCTGACTCCGCGCGAACAAGGCATGAAGGGCGCGATCGAACGTGCCGAGCAGCTGGCCGCCGAGACGCCCGGCGCGTGGATTCCGCAGCAGTTCGACAACCCGGCCAACATCGACGTGCATGTGAGGACCACCGCGCAGGAGATCCTGCGTGACTTTCCCGAGGGGCTCGACATGATCATCACCGGTGTCGGCACCGGCGGCCACATCTCGGCCGTTGGTCTCGTGCTGAAGCCGCAATGGCCCGGACTGCGCGTGTTCGCCGTCGAACCCGCTGCGTCGCCCGTGATTTCGGGCGGCAAGGCGGCGCCGCATCCAATCCAGGGCATCGGTGCCGGCTTCATCCCGCACAACCTCAGGACCGACATACTCGACGGCGTCATCACCGTCGAAGCCGAAGAGGCGCGCGAGATGGCACGCCGCGCCGCGCGTGAGGAAGGCCTGCTGGTCGGCATTTCGTCGGGCGCCACGCTGGCGGCGATTGCGAAGAAGCTGCCGGAACTGAAGCCCGGCAGCCGCGTGCTCGGCTTCAACTACGACACCGGGGAGCGCTACCTCTCGATCGAAGGTTTCCTGCCGACGGAGTAGCGCGCGCTACTTCAGCGGCGCCGCGCAGTGGCCCGCGCCTTCGGCCTTCTCGTGTCCCAGCTGCCAGGGCAGCGGTTCATCGAAGCGGTTGTGCGGCACCGAGTGCACCCAGTCGAGCGCGAGCAGCCCGAGTGCAAGCGCCCAGAACGCCGTGGCGAAAGCCAGCACCCGCACATTGCGCGCACCTTTCGCGCCGCGGGCCGGCCCGCGGCGCGGGTACGCGTCGTCGTTCGCACAGCCGCGCAGGGGGTTCATCCCTTCAACCCCAGCCGCGACCGCAGGCGCACGCCGACCAGCGAACCGGCAAAGGCCGCGGCAAACCAGATCCAGCCGTGCAGGCTGCCGGTGGAGATGCCCGAGAAGTAGGCCCCGACGTTGCAACCGAACGCGAGCCGCGACGAGTACCCGAGCGCGACGCCGGCAACGATCGCCGCGATCCACTGAGACGCGCGCTGCGCTTCCGGCGGCGGACATGCATTGCCACGCCAGGTCGCTGCGATCATCGCGCCGGCCAGCAGGCCGAAGTTCGTGATCGACGTGACATCGGTCAGCACCGATGAGTGAATGTGCGCCTGCTGCGCCGCGCGGCCCCAAAATGGATTGGACGCGAGGTCCATGCCGAGCGCGCTCGCGATCTTCGCGCCCCACAGGCCGAGTCCGTAGACGATGCCCCAGGGCTGACCGGCGATGACGAGGTTCAGCACCGCGAATACCGCGAGCAGCACCGCGCCGACGTACACCGCGCCGCCGCGCCAGCGCGTCTGCGTCGTGCGTCGGCGCCGCCAGAGCCACGCGGCCAGCGCGCCCAGCACTGCCAGTTGAGCCACGAGTGCGCCCGTCACGCCCAGGTGATCCTGCAGCGCGATCGGCGGCAAAGCCCCGAGCGCCAGCCAGCGGTCGAGATGGGCCGCGCCATAGAAGCTGCCGAAGATGAACCCGGGCAATACCGCGAGCGAGAATCCGTTGCCGAGGCCGGCCTTGTAGAGCGTGCCGGAGCCGCAGCCGTCGGCGATCTGCATCGCCAGCCCGAACACGAACGCGCCGATGACGACGCTGACGGCGACCGGCGCGACTGCGCCGCTCAGCTCCGCGTGACTCGCAATGAGCGGGATCGATACCACCATCGCGAGCGCGATGGCGAGGAACTGCGCCAGCAGCCCGGTCGGGTCGCGCTCACGGATCCACACGCGCCAGCCGGTGGTGAAGCCGAACGAGACGCCCGCGAGCACCGCGCCATAGCCGATGCCGACGAAGAAGAGCAGGCCCTGCCGCAGGCCCACCAGCCAGGTCACGGCAATGCCGGCCAGCGCTGCCGCGATGACAAGCCCGCCCACCGCGCGAACTCCGCGCGTCGCGACGGACGGTGCAGCCAGCTGGCCAGTGATCGACACGGCAGACATTATCGGTCCCGTGCGGAATTACATCGCGCCAGCCGCTTCCTTCAGCTGCATCCAGAACTGCTCCAGGCGGCTCGGCACATTGGCCATCGGTAGCCCGCTGCGCGACCAGCCCACCATTGACTCCGGATAGAGCTTCACGTCCTTCTGCCCGATCACCTCGGACAGCACGAACCAGTTGGTCGCAGCCCAGTGCCCGGTGTTGCAGAACGACACCGTCGGCTGCGACGTGTCGATGCCTTCGCGCGCCGCGATCTGCTGCACGTCCGCCGCAGGCTTCAGCGTTGCCGAGTCCTTGACGAACCAGACGTCGTGCGCGACGTTCCTGGCGCCGACCAGAGTGCCGGGCGTGCGCGCGGCGGCATGGCGCGCTTCGCCGCGAAAGTAAGACGGCGGCCGTGCGTCGAGCAGCACCGAACCCGTGGCCGCCGCCCGCGCCACCTCGTCCTGCGTCGCGATGACCTTCGGGTCGAGGGCGACGACATATCTGGACGGCGCTACCGAGGCGGTGTCGGTACTGACGGCCAGTCCGGCCGCGCGCCAGGCCTTCATGCCGCCGTTGAGGATTGCCAGTTGCTTCAGTCCGGCCGCCTTCAACGTCCAGTAGACCCGCGCCGCCGCGCCAAACTCGGTGGCATCGGTGCCTTCGTAGACCACGACGACCGGCGTGGCGGCATCGATGCCGAGGCCACGGATCAGCGCGGTGAGCGTCGGCGTGTCAGGCAGCGCACCCGGGTTCTCCTTGGGTCCGCGCCACTTCGCGTACGGCGCCGAAAGAGCGCCGGGGACATGGCCGCGCGCGAATGCCGCCGGACTGCCATCGGCAACGCGTATGTCGACGATGCGCAGCGACGGATCGCCCGTCTTCGCGGCCAGTTCGGCAGGAGTGATCAACGGCTGCGCCGCAGCCGCCAGAGGCAGGACGATCGCGCACAGCAACGTGAACAGGTGACGCATGTCGGTTCCGACGGGAGACGATGAGCGCCGAGTGTGCCGCAACCCGCGCCCCGGGCAGCGACGATTCGGTCATGTCCTTATGCCCCTGCACGCCCGCGGGTCGAACGAAACCTTGACCTTGTCGCTTGCCGGTCGTGCGGGTCAACCGGATCATCCGGCAATGAGCCGCCGCGAAGACACTGCGTCCCGCTGGAGGACACCGCTCAACCGGGCGGGCGCGCGCTCGCGCCGCGCGTGGCTGGCATCGCTCGCATCGGCCGTCGCGGGAATCGCGCTGCCGGCGCCCAGCACCGCGCAGACGGACTTCAAGCGGGCGCGCGAGCGTCTACTGGCCGAGATCGACGCCGATATGCGGGCCACGGCCGCCAGCACCGGGCGCTCAGCGCTCAGTCCGGCCGTCCGTCATGCGCTCGAAACCGTGCCGCGCGAACGCTTCGTGCCGCCGGGCCTCGCGGCGCAGGCCTATGACAACCGGCCGCTGCCGATCGGCGAGGGGCAGACGATCTCGCAGCCCTTCATCGTGGCGCTGATGACCGAGTTGCTCGATCCCCGGCCGGACGATGTCATGCTGGAAGTGGGCACTGGATCCGGCTACCAGGCCGCCGTGCTCGCGGCCTGCGTGCGCAGGGTCTATTCGATCGAGATCGTGGCGCCACTCGCCCAACGCGCCCGCCTCGCACTGGATGCCACCGGCGTGCGCAACGTCGAGACCCGCATCGGCGACGGCTACCGCGGCTGGCCCGAGGCGGCACCCTTCGACGGCATCATCGTCACTGCGGCTCCTGACCACGTGCCACCCGCGCTCGTTCAGCAGCTGAAGCCGGGCGGGCGCCTCGTTATACCGGTCGGACCGCTGCTCGCGGGACAGGATCTGCTGCTGATACGCAAGGACGCCGACGGCAAAGCCGTCACGCGCAGCACGATCCCGGTGCGCTTCGTGCCGCTGACGCGCGAGCGCTAAGCCAGCGTGTCGGCCGCGAAGCATCGCGCGGCGGCGGTCAGTAGACTTCCCGCCTTTCTTCCACGTTGCACTGGAACCATGAACACCCGTCGCCTCGGCCGCTCCGGCCTGAAAGTCTCCGAACTGTCGTTCGGCTCCTGGGTCACTTACGGCAACCAGGTCGACACCCGCGCCGCGCGCGAGCTGATGGCCGCCGCGTTCGACGCCGGGGTCAACTTCTTCGACAACGCGGAGATCTACGCCAAGGGTGACAGCGAGGTCATCATGGGCAAGGTGCTGAAGGAACTCGGCTGGCCTCGGATCAAGTACATCGTTTCGACCAAGTTCTACTGGGGCATGCGCACCTGCGCCAACGACAACAACACGCTCAACCGCAAGTACCTGCTCGACGCCATCGACGGTTCATTGAAGCGCCTGCAGCTCGATTACGTCGACCTTGTCTATTGCCACCGCGCCGATCCGCATACGCCGATCGAGGAGACGGTCTGGGCGATGCACAACATCATCGAGCGCGGCAAGGCGCTCTACTGGGGCACGAGCGAGTGGACGGCGGACGAGATCCGCGCCGCGTGGGACATCGCCGACCGCCGCAACCTGCACAAACCGGTGATGGAGCAGCCGCAGTACAACCTGCTGCACCGCAGGCGTGTCGAGCAGGAATACGCGCGGCTTTATGAGGACATCGGGCTGGGACTGACGACCTGGAGCCCGCTCGCCTCGGGTCTGCTGTCGGGCAAGTACCAGAAGGGCATTCCGCCCGGCTCGCGCGGTGCGCTCGAAAGCTACGCGTTCCTGCGCGAAGGCCTCACCGATCCGGCGAAGAACGCGCTCGTCGGCCGGCTCGAAGCGGTGGCCAAGGATCTCGGCTGCACGCTCGCTCAGCTCGCGCTGGCGTGGTGCGTGCGCAATCCGCGCGTCAGCACGGTGATCACCGGCGCCACGCGCGTTGAGCAGGTCGCGGAAAACATGAAGGCGCTCGACGTCGTGGCAAAGCTCACGCCCGAAGTGATAACGCGCATCGACGGCATCGTCGGCGACGCCGCCGGCTGAAGGCGGGGCGCTCAGCGCCCCATGCGTGCGTTGTAGGACGCGCCGATGCGGTCGATGAGCTGCGGGTCCTTGCTGATGTCGCCCCGGGTGCGAAATTCGACCCTGGTCGTGCCATCCGGCTGCGGCGCGACGGTTGCGATCACCGTGATGGGACCACGCGCACCGGTGATCAGGCCGGTGGCCGGATTCGCTTCGCTCACGCTGACACCCTGATCGGCCATCGCGCCCAGCATCGCGCTGTACGCGCGGTCATAGGTGCTCGGCTGAGGCGGTGGCGCGTAGGCCACGCAACCGGCGAGGGCCAAGAAGACCGCGAGGGCGCCTGCGCGCACCAGTCCGCGGCGAAGAAGAAGTGTGTTCATCTGACGTGGAATCCGTGACGAATGGGTTTGCCCTAGAACTGCGCTCCGCCTGAACGCCGGCTGAATCAGCCGAACGGGCGCACGCCGATCAGCGCCGCGTGCAGCCAGAACGCGAATGCGGCCCATGCGGCGAGGCCGACGACCACTGCCGCCACGTCGCGCGTGACAGGCCCGACGACGTACACGGTACCCGCCGCGCGATCGCGCCGCCGCGCGGCGATGTAGTCCACGATCGCCCACACGAGGAACGAGCCGAACAGCACGACGTCGGCCAGCGTGCCGTTGGCAAGCAGGTGGGCGAACGCCCACGCCTTCACACCCGCCACCATCGGGTGGCCGACTGCGCGCTTGATGCGCGTGCCCGGCACATACGCGGCTGCAAGCAGGATGAAGGCCGGAATCGTCAACAGTGCCGCGACGTGCTTCGTCCAGACCGGGGGCGAGAACAGAACCACAGGCGCGCTCCGCGCCAGCCCGTAGCCCCAGACGATCAGCACGAAGCCGATGATCGCGACGATCGAATAGACGCCTTTCCAGGCATTCAGCCCCATCGCCGCGATGCGCGCGCCGCGCCAAGGCTCGGCGAAGATCCGCACCGAGTGCGAACCGAGGAAGATCAGCAGACCGAGTATCAGCCACGTCATCGCCGGCACTCCTTAGGCAATGCGCGCAGTATGCCGCAGCGTGCGGCGACGACTCGGCCCGAATCGCCCACGCTCAACGCGCTGCGGGATCCCAGAGCACCGCAAGCGACAGCGCGATGAGCAGTACATCGCGGCGCTCGCCCGGGGTGGACGACGACGCTGGCAGTCGCAGCACGGGTGTCAGTCCATTCAGCTCAACGGAGGCGATCGACTTTCCTGCACTGTCGATCGCATACCCCAGCGGCGCGGCGAGCGGCACGATGCCCCCTGCCGCGTCGTGGACCGAGCGGACCGCGTAGGCGCGGCCGGACGACATGAACTCGCCGCGCCGCTCGGCCTTCAGCGTACTGACGCCATACGCCGGCGCCGCTTCCTGCAGCACGAAGCGCACTCCCGGCAGTCCCTCGTAGCTGCATTCGTACGAAAACTTCTTGGGCGTGAACGTCACGATGCTGATCGTGCTCGTCGTCTGGCGGAAGCCGCAGCGCGCGGTGATCGGCTCCAGGAAGTCGGCGCCGCGAACCGTGAAGTCGGCGCCGCCCTTGTCGAACGCTACAAGCTCATCGAACAGCTCCAGCCGCGAGGCCGCGCGCGAGTAGCGGCCCGTGTTGCCGGCGACCTGGAAGCTGCCGCGCGTTCCGCCGCCCATGCCGTCGACCGTGACCACCACCGTCCGCGCTTCGAGCCCGTCGGGTTGAACCATGCGCGCCGGCGCTATCGCTCCGCAGCCCGCCAGTGCCGCAACCAGCGCGGCGCACCACCCTGCCTTCATGACTGTCTCACTCATAAAGTAGAACGCTCGGCACGAAACGGCGTGCGCCGTCTTCGCCTCCGGCGATCAGGATCCGTCCATCCGCCAGGCGCGTGACCGTATGCCATGCGCGTTGCACCGGCATCGCTGCCAGCGGCTTCGCTCCACCCTCGAGCCCGAAGCTCTCGGCCCCGGCGATTCGGGCATCGCTCGCGCCAAGGCCGCCAAACAGCAGCGCATGTCCGTAGGCACCGTCGAGCCGGACCGCCGTACGTGGCGCGAGCAGGTTGCCGACGACTTCGAGCCGGCCACTTGCCGGATCGTAGCGGGCGATGTCGCTGCGAGGGGTCGTGACCTCGGTGACGTGATTGAAGTCCTCGCCGCCGACGATCAGCACACTACCGTCCGGCTGAGTCTGTGCGGCATGCAGGAAACGCATTGACGCGTCCGCGGAGGGCACTGCCGTGAACGACCCGGTGCGCGGGTCGAACAGTTCCGCCGCGGCATACTGGGCATCCTGCAGCGCGTAGCCGCCGACGAGCAGCACCCTGCCGTCCGCCAGCAGCGTTGCCGTATGTGCCGCGCGTGGAGTCACCATCTTCGCCGACAGCAGGGTCGAGCGCCGTGTCTCCGGGTCCCACAGTTCGGCACTGTCGTGAACGCCACGCGCGCCGCTGGCATAGCCGCCCGCGATCAGCACACGGCCATCCGCGAGCCGCGTCGCCGTGTGCGCGCTGCGCTTGACGGCCAGCTCGCCGGCAGCCTGGCTCGCGCCGGTACGGGCATCCACCAGTTCGATCAGGCGCGGCAGTTGCAGGCTCGTTTCGCCCCCGGTAACCAGCACATCGCCGCTCGCCAGTCGCGTCAAGCGGTGGTCGCTACGCCCGACCTGAAGTTGGCCGATATCGTCGAGCGTCCGCAGGCGCGGATCGAAGCGCGTGATCCGGTGCGACAGGATGCCCTCACCGCGCGAACCTCCGATCAGCAGGACAGCGCCGTCATTCAGCGCAACGGCTTCATGGCCCATGGACTGCAACGAGCCCACTTCGACGTAACGGTCCCGATATCGCACCGGTAGCCTGAGTTCGCGCACTACAGTGCCTTGCGGTCCTTCGACGACGAGCCGATAGGCGCGGTCGGCGTCGAGGGCGGCGGTCTGGATCCGGTCACCGTCAGCCACCGGGCCGATGCCCGGCTCGATGCGACCGGCGCCGCCGCTGTAGCGCACCGTCAAGTGGGCTGTATCGCCGACGAAGTACTCGCCGCGATCGGCACTGAAGGCGACGATCGAAGGAGTCGCGTTCGGCGGCGGGAGAGCCTCGCCGCCGCCTCCGCACGCAGCGAGAACGATGGACGCGGCGATCGCCGCGCTACGCAGAAGTGATTTAAAGCGGGTGTGTGACATGGCTGACATCCCGATCCGATGCCGCGAACTAGCGGCAAGGCGTCGCACTCTAGGGAACGCCCCGGGCTTCCGGAATTGCGATTTCTGCAATACCTTTTCGGAATGAATCGGAACATCGACATCCGCCAGCTTCGGTACTTCATCGCGGTGGCGGAGGAGCGGAGCTACCGCCGCGCCGCCGAACGTCTGCACATCACGCAGCCGCCGCTGTCGCGCCAGATCACCGAACTGGAGACGACCCTTGGCACGCCGCTGCTGGTGCGCAGCACGCGGTCGGTGCGGCTGACGCCGGCCGGCGAGACAGCTCTTGAAAGCTTCTCCGATCTGGTCCGTCGGTTCGACGCCGCCGTTACACGGGTCGCGGGCAGTGCCACGAACCTGCCGCGACTGCGCCTGGCGCTTCTCAGTTGGTTCGACATGAAGGGCCTTCCGGCTTTCGAACGCGAACTGAAGCGGTCCGGCCGGACGATCGGTGTTGACGTGTCGACCGCGACCAGCCTTGAAGCGATCACGCGCGTTCACCGCGGCGAACTCGATGCCGCGCTGGTCGCGGGGCCGACGGCAATGAGGGGTCTGCCGAACGTCGTGGTTGGCCGGATACGGCTCGCGGCATTCGTCCCGCGCTCCTCACCGCTGGCGCAACGGCGGACGCTGTCGCTGCGGGATCTCGACCGTGTTCCGCCGTTCTTCCGCTTCCGTCGCGGCTCCAATCCGCGCCTGTATGACCACTTCGACGAGCAGTACCGGGCGCTGGGATTCCGGCCCGCGCGCGAGAGCGACGCACCCGATGCGCTGGGCGTGCTCGCTCAGATCGGCGCGGGTCGAGGCTGCACCATCATGCCGGAGCCGCTGCTCAAGCAACGCCATCCGGGCGTCGTCGGCCGTCGGCTGCGCGAGAGCGTCACGGTCGACATGGCCATGGTCACGTCGACCGCTTTGGCGGCTCCGCTGCGAACTGCCGTCGAGAACGCCGCGCGCCTGCTGATCGCTGGAGTGCCCGGCAGCATCTAGTGGCCTGCAACAGCCAATTCAGAACTGCCTTGCGAGCCGGCGCGGCCGATTGCTTTGTCGCTCGCCTTGCGAATATGCGTCGGCTATTCGACGCGGCTCGCTTCGCGCACTCGGCTCGCGCGGGCACGCCTTTCACTCCCGAATCGACTGTTACAGGCCACTAGGTGCCGTGCGGACGGCCGACCGGTGCGGCCGGGAATCTAGCTGCGAGACTTGCCGTCGCGCGGGTTGACTTCTTCCTTGTGCGCAGCTTCGTACAGTGCCGGCGTGGCGCCGCCACGCGCCAGCAATTCGCGCAGGTGCTGCACCGAGCTGCGGTCGAGCGTGTTCCCGCCGTGGTGCGGCCGGTGCAGGATGCCCTCGGCGTGGCCAAGCTTTACACGGATGCGCGCGCCCGACAGCGACTCCGTGTCTGCGCCGAGATGCTTCAGCAGCGACTCGATCTCGCGCCAGTGAATGTTGGTGTTGATGGGATCGTGAAAGATCTCGCGCAGCAGGTTGGCGTGTTTGTGGCTCATAACGGGGTCACGTGGGCGGCGCCAGCGCGACGATACCCGCGTTAGCGGCAACCGAGAAATCCGCGCCGCGCCCTCAGCGTGGCAGTTGGTACGGCGGCGGTGCGTCCGGCGGCGGGATGGCCGCATTGGGCGGCGGCGTAGCCATCCATGTCCCCGGCGGTGGTGGTGCGTCGCGTGGCGGAATCGCGGCGTTGGGCGGAGGATTGGCACTCGCCATTCCGACCGGCGGCGGCGCATCGCGCGGCGGGATCGCAGCATTGGGCGGAGGCGTGGCCACGCGCGGCGCGGCCTGCGTCGTACCCTGGCGCATCGACGACGCAAACGCCGCCGGCACCGGAATGCGGTGGCCATGGGCGTACATGCACTGGAAATACACGCGGTCGTAGCTTTGCTGGGTCACCACCGCAGCGTTCTGCGCATATCCGGTGCCGACAACACTGCCGGTGAAGAGGCCCATGCCAGCGCCGACGGCGGCGCCCTCACCACCACCAAGCAGCCCGCCGATGGCCGCGCCGAGCACCGTACCGGCGACCGCGCTGCCTGCACCCGCCTGCGCAGCGGCGTCGCTCGGCACGCCTCCGCGCGCCGCCGCGCTCTGGCGGCACGATGCGTCATCGAACTGGAACTGGTCCCACGCCTTGCCGGTGCCCGGCAACGACGGTTGCGAGGGACCGGGCGGCACCGTTACGCAGGCCGAAAGCACGCTCACCGCGGCGAGACCGGTGAAGAGTTTGATGATTCGCATCGCCTTCATTGCGGCGTTGCCGGAACCTGTGGCGCCACGCGCTGCCAGCCTTCCGGGCACGCGCCGACATAGGGGTAATAGCCGCGCGCACTGGCGCACCAGTACCACCATTGCTGCGCGCCAGCCGTGGCGGCCGGAGCCTCGGCGGGGGCCTGTTCGCGTTCAACGTACACCGTCGGCTCCACTGGCGGTGCCCAGACCGAGACGGGCGACGAGGCCACGACGACGGGCGCGCCGACTCCCCAGCCCCAGACGCCGGGACCCCATCCCCAGCCGGGATTCCAGCCAACACCCCAAGCCCAGCCGGGACCCCATCCGGTGCCCCAACCCCAGCCGTTCCAACCCCAGCCCCAGCCGCCCCAGCCCCAGCCAGGTCGCCACGCCGGACCCCAGGGCCGGCCCCATCCATTCCAGCTGTTCCAGCCGGGTCCACGCCATGCGCCGCCCCATGCGCCCGGCGGCGGAGCGCCACGAAAGCCGCCAGACGGCGGTGGTCCGCCGCGATAGCCACCACCGGGAGGTGGGCCACCGCGATAGCCGCCCCCCGTCCCGCCGGGAGGTGGTCCGCCGCGATAGCCCGACTGCGCGTCAACAGGTGCCGCGACACCTGCCAGTGCGAGGCTCAACACAAACGCAATACCGGTCAGAGCGATCTTCATGGCGGACTCCTGCCGAGCTAACGGCGCAGAGGACGGTTTCGATGACGTCAGTCGACCAACGGGCCATGTTCACGCGCGCCGGAAGCCCGAATCTGCATTTTCGGCGCGGTGTGGACTCGTGCGTTCATGCGTTTGTTACATGCTGTAACCGGTCCCTGGGAATTGCAGGACCCCCTGCGCCCCGCCGCGTCCTGCCGGGAGGCGCGCAAAGCGTCGGCTTTGGCCCGCTCTACTTCACCTGCAGCCGCGAGATGTAGTCAATTAGGGCCAGGATCTTCGCTCGCACGAACGCTTCCGGGTCGTATGGAACGTCCATGTAGTACTCGGCAGCACGGACGCGATACTGGTTGCCCCAGATCGGCATGTCGCGCGTTCCATGCCCCGGAACCGCCAGCGTGCCATCAATTGATTCGTACAGGCGACTGACCGGAAGCACGCCGCCGTTGCCCTTGGCCAGTCTCGTCAGATCGGTCGGCTTGCGCGTCAGGTACTGGACACTGGGTCCATCACCGGTTCCCTTCAGGCCGTGGCAACTCGCGCAACTTGCGTCGTACTCCCGCTTGCCGAGATCCACTTTGCCCTGGCCCAACGCACCCGTCGCAGCGATCGCCAGGCTCGCCCCCATGAGGGCTGCACCAATAATCGAGCGTTTCATTTATCCACTCCCATTGAGGCGTTCCACCTCCTCTTCAATCTAGCCACGCCACCGCGGATTGCTGGGTCGGTCGATGGCGGGTTGAGGGAGGTCAAGGCCGGCGACTCGCGCTACGCTTGCTCTGCCATGAGTCCGCGTGACGAACCTGCCGACAACGCCCGGTGCAGTGCGTGCGGGGCGGAGTTCGCGTGCGGCGTTGAAGATCCCGAGGGCTGCTGGTGCGCACGTCTGCCCGCAGTGCCGTCCGACGGGCTGGTGTCCGGCGCGGGCTGTCTGTGCGAGCGATGTCTGCTGGCGCGCATCGCCAGCGCGTCCGGACCCGCAATTGCTGATCCGGCGGTCCAGTGAGCGTTGCGCTTTCGATCGACGATCTTCGTCCGCGCGTCGGCCAAGAGGTGGCAGTGAGCGACTGGTTCACCGTCACGCAGGACGTGATCAACGAGTTCGCCGCGACCACCCGCGATATGCAGTGGATCCACGTGGACACGGAACGCGCCGCGCGCGAGTCGCCCTTTCGCAATGCCGACGGCCAGCGCTGCACGGTCGCGCATGGCTTTCTGACCCTCGCGCTGCTGACGCCTCTCTTCGAGAGCGGCTTGACGATCACCGGGGCTCACGCCGGCGTCAACATCGGCTTCGAGCGCCTGCGCTTCGAGGGCCCGGTCCCGGCCGGCAGCCGCATCCGCGGCCACTTCACGCTCGCCGCGTTCGAGGAAGTCCGGGGTGGCGCCCAACTTAACTGGGACGTCAGCGTCGAGCGCGAGCAGGACGCGCGGGTCGTCCTGTCGGCGCGATGGCTGACGCGCGTGTGGCGCTAGAGCCCGCGCGCGACCGAAGCGCGCCGGCGCCGGGCCCTGGCGGGACGACACGGGCGCGCGCAGCGTGCCTCTTCGAACCATCGCCGCCTGGTCGCAACGGCAGGCGTCAAGGTATTCGGCCGGCCCGGCCCGCAAGCCACGACTGCACTGGCCGTTGCTGGCCCCTCGGCCTCAGCGCTTGCGTGCCAGGGTCAGGCCGTCACCGATAGGCAAAAGCGCCAGGTCGACGCGTTCATCGCGCTGAAGCTTGGCGTTGAGCCACTGCAACGCCGCGGTGTCGGGATCGGCCGCCGCGTCGACCGTCTGCGCAACCCGCCCGCTCCACAGCACGTTGTCGATCGCGATCAGGCCTCCGGTACGCAGAAGCTTCAGGCAGCGTTCGTAGTAGCCGTCGTAGCTCGCCTTGTCGGCATCGATGAACGCGAAGTCATAGCGGCCGCCTTCGCCCATGGCCAGCCGCGCATCGAGCGTGTGCAGCGCCGGCTCCAGCACGAGGTCGATCTTGTGCGCGACACCCGCGCGCTCCCAGTAAGGGCGTCCCACCCGCGTGAACTCGTCGCTGACATCGCACGCGAGGATCCTGCCGTCCGGCGGCAATGCCAGCGCCACAGCCAGCGCGCTGTAACCGGTGAAGACACCGATCTCGATCGTGCGCCGCGCGCCGGTGAGGCGCACCAGCATCTGCAGAAGCGCGCCCTGCTCGGGCGAGATCTGCATGTTCGCCCGCGGGTGCGAGGCCGTTGCTTCGCGCAGCCTCGCAAGCTCGGCATGTTCGCGGTTATGCGCCAGAACGTAGCCGTGCAGGCGATCGTCGAGTGCCAGCGTGCGGCGACTCATGTCAGCGCCCGTCCGCCCGCTCCGGGGGGCGCGCAGGGGCATCGGTCGTCCCGTAGCGTTGGCGCGCCAGCGCCGCACCGGCGCCGAGTGCGGCCAGCTTGGCGAGCGCGATCTCGCGCTTCATCGGCGCCATGCCGCAGTTGGTGCAGGGATAGAGGTGCTCCTTCGCGACGAACTGCAGCGCCTTGCCGATCGTGTCGGCGACCTGCTCGGGTGTCTCCACGACGTCGGAGGCGACGTCGATGACGCCGACCAGCAGGTCCTTGCCCGCAAGCAGCTTCATCAGGTGCATCGGCACCTTCGCGTTCATGCACTCGAGCGAGACCGCCTTGATCGTGCTCTTCGCGATTGCGGGGAAGATCTCCTCGTACTGTCGCCACTCGGAGCCGAGCGTGGACTTCCAGTCGACGTTGGCCTTGATGCCGTAGCCGTAGCAGATGTGCACGACGGTCATGCACTTCAGGCCCTGCGCGGCGCGGTCGAGCGCGGTGATGCCCCAGGCCTTCACGTCGTCGGTGTAGACGTTGAACGCCGGTTCGTCGAACTGGATGACGTCGACGCCGTCGGCCTCGAGCGCGCGCGCCTCCTGGTTCAGGAGCTCGGCAAACGCCATCGCCATTTTCACGCGGTCGCC